>JACQTX010000079.1 GCA_016210585.1 Chloroflexota bacterium | reverse complement strand
CCGTAAGCTAGTGTCCTGAGTTATTAGACCCTTTCATAAGTCAGGCTCGGAAGATGGCTTATCTGAGAGCGCGACTTATGTAACGAACTTCTAATACGGGACACTAGCGGTTACTCCCGGTAGGGCAGGTTTGGAAACCTGCCCTGCCACGGCGGTCGGGTTGGGAAACCCGACTACAGATTGGACCGCTATTCTTGGGAACAGCAAATAGTTGCCGGCGGCTAGACCAACGCGTAGTGGACGATTTGGCCGTTGGCGGTCCGCCGCACCTGCCCTTTCTTCTCCAGGTATTGGATGTGGGCCAGGGCCTCGCCGAAGGCAAACCATTTCTGGAAGCTGGGGAACTGCTCCCACGGTCCGGGCATATCCCAGGTCATCCGGGCGGCTACCTGGTAAGCGTCCAGGTTGCCGAGCGACACAATGGACAGGGCCTCATTTGCTCTGACCTCGTGATGGTGTTTCAGCTCATCAATCCGGCCGCGGAAATTCGTGAATGTGCTGCGGTGGCCGGGCACTACCAGCTTGACCTCTAACGGATAGACCTTGTCCAGGCTGCGCAGGTAATCTGCCAGCGAGTCCTGCGTGTCGTTGAAGCGCGAAAGGATATTGGGTGTTATGTCTCCTAGAATGTGGTCGCCAGTGAGGCAGACCTTGTGGTCCGGCTGATAGAGGCAGATATGCCCCTTGGTATGTCCGGGCGTCTCGATGCAGTCAAACTGGTATTCACCTACCGTGAGCCTATCGCCGTCTTTCAGTATATGGAAATCAGGGTAGGCGGAGGCCTTATACTTCAGGCCGGGGTGATTGCCCAATGCCCTGGTCAGTTCGTCCTCGGGGAAACCATGCTGCCGGGCAAAGTCGCGAATCGGGCCGCTGAACTCCCAGTATTCGGGTGTCACCACGTGCACTGACTCCGGCCCGTTAAAATAGACCCTTGCGCTCTTCGCTGGCAGGGTCCCGACAAGCCCGATATGGTCTGAATGCATATGGCTGATAAAGAAGTCAGTTTTGCTCAGATCAATATTTAAGGCCTTTATAGCTTCGGTCATGGCCTCCAGGCATTCCGGGCGGTTCATGCCCGTGTCAATAATCAGGTCCCGCTCCGGTCCCCTCACCATGTAGGAGTTCAGAAACTTCAACGGGTTCTTAGGCAGGGGCACCTCCACGCGGTAAAAGCCAGGCAACATCTCTTCAATCATCAGTCATCCCTTCCTACGCTAATCCTGCGCACAATGTGCCATTGCGAGGAGTCCTTGACCAATAGTGAAGGACGACCCCGTATCAAGTACAGGGCAAGCTGTGGCAATCTCATGCCCATGTCGCGCGAGATTGCTTCGGCTCCCGCCTGCGGAGGGATGCGCTCGCAATGACACATTATCCGGTGTGTTTGTATTAGCTGCTACGGCTAGAACTTGTCCCGGCTATCCAGCATGATGGTAACCGGCCCGTCATTGTGGATTTCAACCAGCATATGCTCCTGGAAACGTCCGGTGGCCACCTTCAGGCCACTGGCGCGCGCCTCAGCGACAAACTGCTCGAAAAGGGCCGCCGCCTGGTCCGGCGGGGCCGCATCGGTAAAGCCGGGACGCCGCCCCTTGCGCGTGTCCGCCAGCAGGGTAAACTGGCTAACGACCAGAAGCTCACCATTGACGTCCAGGGCCGAGAGATTGAACTTCCCGGCGTCATCCGGGAAGATACGCAGGCTTACCGCCTTCTGTGCTAGATAGCGGGCCTCCCGTTCCGTATCATCACGGGCCACGCCGACAAGGACCACCAGTCCCCGACCAATCCGCCCGACATCCTCGCCAGCAATACTTACAGAAGCTTCGGTGACCCGCTGTAGCAGGACCTTCACGACCTGTTTCTCTATCCTTCCTGCCGGTGACCAATCCTCGTTACCACCTAATTCTATCGCAACGTTTGGCCACAGGCAAATAGCGAGCCGTCACACCTTGCATCGTTTTGGTGCTGGGTGGTATTCTAAGAGTAGGTGGAACTGCGGAGACCGTCTGGCAAGGGGTGCCCACCTTCTAGTTACCTCTCCTTGAGGCTGGGCATAGCCATCCGTATTATCACGCCGCTACTGAAATGTCTCAACCGCTATTCCCGTTTAGCTTAGTTGGCGGTAATGCCTGCCAGACCGTCATGGCTTTTGGAGGCCGCTGGTGAGTTATCGTCGCGTTGTGGTCCTCAGTCTTGTAATTCTTGCGGTTGTGGGATTTGTGCTGCTCCTGTGGGGCGGTTTGGCCCGGAACGAGCCGCTTACCGGCGGCAGTGGTGCGGCCCGTGTGAACCGTGCCGCCACAGACTTTACGCTGCCGCTGTTCACCGGGGGTAACCTCACCCTTTCCAGCCTGAGAGGAAAACCAGTGGTGGTCAATTTCTGGGCCTCCTGGTGCCCGCCGTGCCGGGAGGAGGCGCCTATCCTGGAGGCGGTGTGGCGGCGCTACAAGGGCAAGGGCGTGACTTTCATCGGAGTGGACATTCAGGACAGGGAAGCTGATGCCCGTGCCTATATCAAAGAGTTCAATATCACCTACCCCAATGGCCCGGACAGCGGCGGCAGGATAACCATTGACTATGGGGTCTCCGGTATTCCGGTCACCTTTTTCATCAACCAAGAAGGCGTCATAGTCAGCCGCTGGGTGGGTGCCATCAATGAAAGAGTCCTGGTGTCCCGAATAGAGGATTTGTTGCGGTGAACGACCTTGTGCCAATGGTAGGATTTGGTTTTGCCTTTCTGGCCGGTCTTATATCTTTTTTGTCGCCCTGCGTCGTGCCGCTCATTCCGGGGTATCTCTCCTATGTGTCCGGGGTGTCCATTGACAATCTGGGCAAGCCGAGTCTATCTCAGCTTGGTCGCATCCTGCTCTCATCAACACTCTTTGTCCTGGGCTTTACCATGGTTTTCGTCAGCCTGGGCACATCGGCCTCTTTGCTCGGCTCGCTGGCCGAGGCCTACCGCCGCGAGCTGACCCTGGCAGCCGGCGGCGTGATGGTGCTCATGGGCATCCTGACGATGGACATTATTCCGGTGGAATTGCTAGCGCGAGAGGTGCGCTTTCATCCGGAGACGCGGAGGCTGGGAATGCTGGGCGGGATTCCATTGGGCATGGCCTTCGGCCTGGGCTGGCTCCCCTGCGTTGGCCCCGTCCTGGCCGCGATCCTGTTCTATGCCAGCACGGCGGAGACGGTGGTGCAGGGGACGCTACTGCTGCTGGTCTATTCTTTGGGGCTGGGGCTGGCCTTCATCCTGACAGGTTCCTTTTTTGGCCGGGCGCTGGGGGCTTTGCGCTGGCTGCAGCGGCATCGCCGGGCCTTTAACTATTTTGGTGGCGGTGTGCTGGTAGTGATGGGGCTGCTGTTCATCAGCAACCGCTTCTTCTTCCTCAGCCTGTGGGCACAAAGAATATACTACCAGCTATTTTACTAAGTCAATTTGGCCGTGAAGTTTCTAGAATGAAAAGGTCAGTTTTCTTGATAGCAGGCCTTCTGGCCATAATCGCCCTGTCAGTGTCTTTCATTGGCTGTGCTGGGCCGGAGCGCGCCCAATCCCTGGACGAGAAGGCACAGGACATTTACGAAAGCCTGATGTGCCCGCTGTGTCCGGGGCAGACCATCGCCCAGTCCCAAAGCGAACTGTCAGCCCAGA
The DNA here is from genome assembly GCA_016210585.1 of Chloroflexota bacterium. GTDB lineage: Bacteria > Chloroflexota > Dehalococcoidia > Dehalococcoidales > JAFGLR01 > JACQTX01. The sequence goes on along the minus strand of JACQTX010000079.1, from coordinate 36,947 downwards.
TGCGGGCGATTGTCCGGGAGAGGCTGGAGCAGGGTGAGACCAAAGAGCAAATCCTGCGGTTCTTCGTCGAGCGGTATGGCGAGCAGGTGCTGGCGGCACCACCCCCGAAAGGCTTTAACCTGATTGCCTGGCTCGGCCCATTTATTGGCCTCGCTGCCGGCATCGTAGTCATCTGGTTTCTGGTCAGGAAATGGGCCAGGAGAGGAAAGAAGTCCCCCCCGGCACCAGTTACGCCGACCCCGCACGGTCCCCATGATGAGAGGTATCGCCGGCAGCTTGAAGAGGACCTGAAGGAGTTTGGAGACCGAGGGTTCAGATGACGGTTCTTAGGTTGTAAGGGGTCAACTGATGAAACCATGGCACTGGCGATACAAGTCTGTCTTTCAACTCTTCGGTCTGCGAGGCTGGCTTGTGGCCGTGAGCGGCGGCATAGCCACTTTGCTACTGATCGGTATACCAACCGCTATTATTGAGAATCCGTTCTTCTTACGGCAGACAGCGGTCCGGCTTCAGGACCATATCATTTGGGTATTGACCGGCCTTCTGGCGGGCCTTATTGCGGGCACCTACACTATGCCAGCCGGGGCCAATGCTACGGGTAAAGCTGCCTCCGGAGGGTTCTTATCTTTTCTGGCTGTCGGTTGTCCTATTTGCAACAAGCTGGTGCTACTGCTTCTGGGGATCTCCGGTGCCCTTAGGTATTTCGCTCCAGCCCAGCTTTATATAGGCATTGCTTCCCTGGCTCTGCTCGGCTGGGCACTGCACCTGCGAGTGCATGCTATCAGTCAGAGCTGCTGCTCTACAACTTAAGGAGTGGGTAACGCCTCTGGCTCCCGCCGACTACCGTCTTCCTTGATAAGAATGGTATAATTCGCGTGGTCAAGCAAGGTCTTTTTCAGAGCAAAGCTGAAGTTGGCGGCATATTCCGGAAGATGGCGGTCTGAGGTCAAAAGAGAATGGGCGATATACTAAATGAGGCTTATGGGCTGGTCCAGTGCAAGGAATGTCCGTGGTATAAGTCCTGCATCATCCCGATGCGCTTCACTGCCGAGGACATCCGCCGGCAGTTGGAGTCTTCGGCGCTGGGGATGAACTTTTCTCAGATTGACCTCAGCCTGCAGAATCTCCTGTCCAGCATGGCGACAGCCGCCCAGAACTCATTATTGGAAGGCTGCCCGGTCTTCATCGAGCGCCTGCGTTCCAGCCCGAAGCTTGCTCAGCGCCTCAAAGAAATCATGCAGAACTGGAGCCAGGAAGAGTAACACCCGTCAGCAATAGCCATTTGCATTCTCCAAACAGTAAAGTCCCGCATAACCTTTTTGCCAAATCATATGTCTTTCCAGCGTCTGTGTGCTAACATGGTTTACTAGAGACACTTGTTAGCGCTGGGGGCGGGTCACCAAGATGGATGCGCTGATTAGGATATTGACCACTGTAGCCTTTGGCATCGGCTTTATTGGCATACTGGTCATCGTGTGGGGTGTGATACTGGGGCTGGTGGACCTTATCCGTGCCGAAGTCCGCCGCTTCCGGTCGCACAGCAGGACAATGACGTTCGAGCGCGTCAGGCATGACATGGCCTTTCACCTGTTGCTGGGACTGGAGTTCATGATCGCCGCGGACATCGTCCGCACCATCGCCAACCCCACCCTGCAGGAGCTGGCCATACTGGGGTCAATTGTGGCCATCAGGACAGCTATCAGCTACTTCCTTAACCGGGAAATTGGCCGCACGGGGACGAAGCTGTAGCCACAATCCACGGGTTTTTGGCGCGAATCCCCCATACCCGCTTTACAGGGACACCACGAAGGATGAAAACACCACACCCCTTCCAGGTTAGCATCAGGCCCGCCCAGAGTGTATAATGACACTGGCCTGTCTATATCGAGGAAGACTTGACCCCACTACACATTGTCATCCTGCTCTTCAGCGGTGCCGCCGTGGGCTTCGTGAGTGGCCTGCTGGGCATCGGCGGGGGCTTCCTGATGACCCCCCTCCAGTACGCCCTCTTCACCTCCGCCGGCGTGCCTTCGGATACGGCCATCAAGCTGGCCTTCGGCACCAACCTGCTGGTCATCCTGCCGACCGCCATCAGCGGCGCCTGGCAGCATACCAAGAAAGGGGCCGTCCGCTGGCGCACCGCCGTCATTATGGGCGTTTCCAGCATGGCTGTGTCCTTCGGCGCCGCTACCCTGGCCACGCATCTTCCCGGCGTGGTGCTGAAAATGACCTTTGGCGCCATCATAATCATTAGCGGCATCAGGCTACTCATGTCCGGGACACCGAAAGTGGAGACGGAGCCTGTCAACAGTCCCTGGCTGTGGGCGGTCTGGTCAGTCCCCGTCGGCTTTTTTGTGGGGCTTATCGGTTTTGGCGGCGGCGGCATCGCTATCCCGATAATGGTCCTGGTGCTGAAGTTCAGCATGCATATGGCAGTGGCCACTTCCCTGGCCATTATGATTTTTGGCAGTGCCGGCGGCGTCATCGGCTACATTGTAAATGGTCTGGGCGTTCCGGGTTTGCCGCCTTACTCAATAGGTTATGTCAATCTGCCATCATGGTTCCTGCTGGCTATCACTAGCGTGGTCACGGCGCAGTTGGGCGCGAAAACAGCCCACCGGCTGTCCGCCAAATGGCTGCGGAATATCTTCATCGCGATGACCTTCTACGTCGGCCTGAAAATGCTGGGGCTTTTTGACTGGCTGGGTTGGCCGTTATAGATTTGTGGTAGCAGGCTTAATCCGGAGAGGCAGGCCGGACACCATGAAATAGACCTGATCAGCTTGCGCCGCCAGCATCTGGTTCGCCTTGCCGAGCAAATCACGGTAGAGCCGGCCCAGGGCAGTGGTAGGCACCAGGCCCAGGCCTACCTCGTTAGTCACGATAATGAAATCAGCATTGAGGTGGCCAGCGTAAACAGCCAGGTCTCTGATTTCAGCCAGAGTCTTCTCCTCAACAAGAGACGCTTTAGCCTCTATATCACTGCCATAGAGGTTGAAAACATTGTTCACCAGGAGAGTAATGCAGTCCACAATCACTACCCGGGCATCCCCGATACGCGCCTCAATCTGACGACCAACATCCGTGGCCGCCTCGAGGGTGCGCCATGATGCCGGCCTGGCCCGCCGGTGCTCCTCGATGCGGGCGCGCATCTCGGCATCGCCGGCCTCGGCGGTGGCGACAAACAGCACCGGGCCGCCGAGCTTGAGGGCAAGCTCCTGCGCCAGCCAGCTCTTCCCGCTGCGGGCACCACCGGTTATAAGGATAAACGCAGAGATTGAATCACCTCACGTAGCAAATCCGAAGCACTGAATCCGAAATGCTTTGGATTTAGGATTTATCCTTTGCCTCGCACCCTAGAATCTCCAGGAACCAATAGCCGTCACGCAAGAACTGGCGGGTTTCCACAAGCTCGAGGCGCTGCTTAAAGAGCGGCCCGTCCGTGACGAAGGTGTGGTATTCGCCCGCCTCACCGCATGGGGTCACATTCGGAACCTTCAGCAAGCGTGCCAGGAAGTCCTGGTCAACAGGTTGGCCTACCCATGGCTCGCCCAGCAGGTCAGCTTTAGTTACCACCACTGTCGCCTTGAAGTCGGCGGCAATGAAGCCAGCCATTATCTCATCCTGGGGTTGCTGCCACAGAGGTAGTTGCGGCGTTACCCCGCTATCCCGGCAGACACGCTCAATCCACTCCCGGTGCGGCATAAAGTCAATATCGCCGAAGACCCCGTGGCTTATGCCTTCCTGCCTCATCTCGGCCAGTGCGTTCTTGAACTCCTGCTCGTATTTATCACCTGTGGTGCGCCGCTGCAGCAGGGGCACGCCCATCGCACTGGCCTGCATCCTGAGCCACTCCGTGGACAGCCCGTGCGACCAGGACTTGTTGCCGTCCTCGGTCACCATGTTCAAAAGGTAGCGGATGGCCATGCCGCCCGTCACCGCCTTATGAGCAGCGTAGCAGCTGTCTTTACCGCCGCTCCAGGACACAAAAACATCAGTCATAGCTACTCCTTAATTTAGGCACGTCAGAGCCACTCAATGAATAACCAATAGCCAAGAACTTGTCCCATTCACTTCGTTCAGGGCAAGCTCTGAGCGAAGCCGAAGGATACAAACACCAAACAAATCTCAAAATTCCAAGAAACAATTACCAAACTAAGGATTTTGTTATTTGGTCATTGGCTATTGTTTGGTTATTGCTTCTGGTTTCTTTTCATTTTGCTCAAGACTTAGCTTGTAATAGACTGAAGATGTGACACATCATTCAGAAGGCTAAGGATGGCGCCCCGCGCGTAGGTATCCACCCGGCTCAGAGAGCCATTGTCAAAACGCACCTGCCACCAGCAGTCCAGTCCAATTTTCAATAGCTGGCATAGCAATACCCGCAGCGGCCCGCTGTGGGATACGATGAGGATAGTCTGCTCCGGTGTATACTGCTGCAATGTCTCCAGAAACCTGGCGACACGCCGGCGAAACTCGTCAAAACTCTCACCGCCGGGGAACTTCAGGTGCACGCTCCATTCCGTGCAGGCTGCCGCCACATCCGGATAGCTCTCGCTGATTTCGGCGAAGGTCAGCCCTTCCACGCTGCCGTAGTTAATCTCCCGCAGCTCCGGGCATGGGACAACCGCCAACTTGTGCGGGGAAGAGATAACTGCGGCTGTCGCCACAGCCCGTCTCAGGTCACTCGCGTAAATAGCGTCAATGTGCTCGGTGGCCAAGCGGTCACGCAACTTCTCTGCCTGCCGGCAGCCCGTTTCGCTCAGTTCGGCATCGGTGTGGCCATTGAAGCGCCGGTTGCTATTGAACTCCGTGATACCGTGTCTTACCAAAAACAAGCGGGACAATCATCCCTCCTAACCCGGGCAAACTGAAGCTAACATAGCCCTCAGCATTCAGCTTTCAACCACCTAGTTAATTATTGAATGTTGATTGCTGACGGCTGATGGCTGACTGCTAAAGGTTTTCCATTCTTGCACGCTCTTATTACGGATTACCATGGCATCTCCACCTGATTATAGGCCAAAATGGAGACAATGATAAGGACGCTGACCTCGGCAATCTCGTTGATGGCACCGTAGGTATCCCCTGTCAGCCCGGCGAAGCGGCGCCGGAAGTAGGTTGCCAGGGCCACGGTGATAACCCAGACACCGGCCATGATGACCAGGCCAGACAGCCGGGCCAGGACCAGGGCGACTGCCAGGGCTGTCAGCGTAGCGAGGACGAAGACGGGCCAGATGGCCCCGGCCTTGAAGGCGGTGCCCAGTCCCGATGGCCTGGCGTAAGGATAGGCGAAAACGGCATAGACCATGGCCCACCGGCTGAGCACGGGCATGAGCACCAGCGTGGGCATCAACCAGAAATCGGGCACCTTGCCCAGGGAGACATACTTGAGGAGGAGCAGGGACAGCACGCCGACAACGCCGAAGCTGCCGGCGTGGCTGTCCTTCATGATACGCCACCTATCCTCGATTGTTCGTCCGGCCATACCATCACAAGTATCGGCCAGGCCATCCAAGTGAAGCGCCCCGGTGATGATGACCAGGCTGATGATGAGCAGGACATTCGCAATCTCCGTGGGGAGGAACAAGCTGAAGACCCAGTCCAGTCCAGCCAGGACAAAACCGATGATGACACCGACCAGCGGGAAATAGGCCAGGGAAAAGCCCACCTCTCCGGCGCTGGCCTCCCGCCAGCGGGGCAAGGGTATTATGGTGAGAAAGCGCAGCGCTGCCAGAAACCTCAAGTGCCTGCCGTCTCCTTTTCCGATACGCCCGCCTCAGCGAAGGTGGCCATCTCACCAAGAATTCTCGCAGCTGCTTCGGCCAGGAAGATTCCCAGGGCCGCCCCGGTGCCCTCACCCAGGCGCATCTCCATGTCCAGGAGTGGTCTCAGACCCAGGTGCTCCAGCAGAATCCGGTGGCCCCCCTCGGCGGAAACATGCCCGGCAATGAGGAAGTCCTTCACCCCCGGTGCTAGCCCAGCAGCCACCAGTGCCGCGGCACCAGAGATGAAACCGTCAATAACCATTGGAATACGGTGGGCAGCCCCGGCCAGCATGACACCGGCCAGGCCGACAATCTCGAAGCCGCCAACCTTGGCCAGCACCTCCAGCGGCCGGGCCGGGTCAGGGCGGTTCACCGCCAGAGCCCGCTCTATCACGGCCACCTTGTGCCGCAAGAGGTCATCGTCTATGCCCGTGCCCCGCCCGGTGACCTCTCTCACCGGGCGGCCCGTCATGACAGCGCAGATAGCGCTGCTAGGCGTGGTGTTACCGATGCCCATGTCCCCGGTCCCCACAATGTCCAGTCCCTTCGGTATTTCCGATTCCAGCACCTCGATGCCGGTCTCTATAGCCCGTGTGGCCTGCTCAATGGTCATAGCTGGTCCTGTGGCGATGTTCCTCGTGCCGGTCGCTATCTTACGGTTGAGAAGGTGGTCCTGAGAGCTAAGTGTTGCCGCGACGCCCATGTCAACGACAACCACGCGGGAACCCACGTGCCGCGCCAGGACATTGATGCCAGCGCCGCCCCGCAGGAAATTATAGACCATCTGTGCCGTCACGTCCTGCGGCCAGTTGCCCACCCTTTCCGCTACTACACCGTGGTCGCCCGCCATGACAATGACGGCCTTGTGCTTTATCTGTGGGATAGGTTTGCCCTGAATTCCGGCCAACTGCACGGAGAGTGCTTCCAAACGTCCCAGGCTGCCCTGCGGCTTGGTCAGCATGTCCTGCCGGGCCTTGGCCTGTGCCATTGCCGCTACGCTGAGCGGCCTGATTGCAGCAATTGTTTTGTCCAGTAGTCCGGTCATTCCAGATTTGTCCTTTCTGTAAAAGAAGTTATGAGAATTGTCACTCTTCGCTTCTCTCAGAGTCTCGGGGTGGTAGCAGTGAAATCTCAGCCCCCACCCTGAGATTCTTCGTCACGGAGTTCACACTGAGCGAAGCGAATGTGCTCCTTAGAATGACAATTACATTGAGGCAAAACCTCCACTATTTGACTTTTATTTCACCAGGTCAGGGTGCAGGATTTTGGCCATCTCGCGCAGGCCTTGCGCTATTCTGGGTGTGGGATTGCTGAGGTCACTGTTAAACATGAATACTCTCTCGTTCTGCACAGCCCGCGTCCTGCTCCAGACGGGATGTTGCTTGAAGGCCTCAATTGACGTCGCGATGGTCGAGCCGGGATAGTCAGCAATAACGATTATGTCGGGGTTGGCCGCCACTATAGCCTCAATGCTGAGCTGGACGTAATCACCCACCGCCGTTGCGGCGATGTTGCTGCCGCCAGCGGTGGTGATGAGGTAGTCATGGATGGAACCAGGGCCGGCCGTCCAGGGATTGTTGGGGTCAGTCTTGGCATCAATGACATAGAAGACCTTTACCCTGGGTGCGCCCTTCACGTTGCTTACCACGTCAGCCATATCATCCTTCATGCTCTGAACCAGCTTCTGCGCCGCCACTTCACTGCCCGTCATCTTGCCAATCAGATCAATGTCTCTGAAGATGCCGTCCACATCTTTAGGGTTGATGACCGCATAGTTTATCTTGAGACTATCAAGCTGCCGGGGCAAGTCTTTGCTATAGCCATCGGTGAGCACCAGGTCCGGGTCCTGCGCTACAATCCGCTCCACGGAGGGCTTGAAATAGTCCCCCACGCTGGGCTTGGATTTGGCTTCGGGCGGATATTTGTCCCAATCGCTCACGCCAACTACTTTATCGCCGAGGCCGATGGCAAAGAGCATCTCCGTTATGCTGGGCACGTGAGATACTAGCCTTTGCGGGGCTTTGTTGATGGTCACAGCCCGGCCGGCATCATCGGTGAATGTGCCCGGCTGGAACTGCGGTTTGCACGCCATAGCTACAATAGCGAGACCAAGCAAGGCAAGGATAAGACAAAGAAAAGTCCGTTGCTTATTCAATCAGGTATTACCTCCACTCCTTCAGTAAGATAAAAAATACGGGACAAAACAAAAAATCCCCTTGCCCAGGTGACAAGGGGATATTCATGTGACGAACATATTCCCTCACCCCCTTTCGCCGCGGAGGCTATGCGTTCTTCGAGGTCCGGCGTTCTGGCTTTCCTTCTGCCAAAGGATTACAGCAGGCGGGACTGCGTCGGACTTGCACCGACTTGCTATCCGGCACGCCTGAGCTACTCAGGCACCTCTCAGCGCGATATTCAATTGCTATTAGCATAAAGGAATCCCCGGCAAAACGCAAGTGGCCACCAAATCAGGATTCAACCAGTCAATCTGTAAACCGGGTTTTCAAAACCCGACCTGAAGAAGCAAGATGCATCAATATTGCGGAATGGCAAGCCAGCTTTGAGGCCAGAATAGGTTTGACAAACCCCAAAAACCGTGCTACCGTGTCAACAACTTGCCATAGCAAGATGATTCTATCTACCGAGCTTACTGCACCGCAGAACCGATATTATCGGGCGGAGGGAAGTCTAAAGATCGGAGCTTCAGATATGAGAGCAAACCTGTCATTGAAGTTGCTAAGCAGCCAAGAGGTGGCCATCATCTATGAAAAGGCCGTGCAAGTCCTGGCCACCATTGGCATAACCGTAGAGCATGCCCAGGCTCTTGACGTGCTGGAGAAGGCGGGGGCCCAGGTCAATCATGCCAGTCAGAAGGTCACCTTCAGTCGGGAGCTAACGGAGGCAGCTCTCAGGACGTGTCCTCGCACGCTGAGGCTCGGCGGCAGCCATGACCTCTATTTCCCCCATCCTGAAGGGTCATTCCATACTCGTGGTGGCACCGGGGCGCCCTGCTATATCGAGGCCGAGACACTCCTGTGTCGCAGTTCAACCCTGGCTGATGTTGCCGAGTTTGGCCAACTGGCTGACAGACTCGACCGCATTAGTTCCGTGACATTTCCGACTGCTGGCGATATGCCGCAGGCAACGGCTGACCTTCACGCCTTCAAGGCATTATTGGAAGGAACAGCAAAACACATCACTATACAGCCTTTCAGTGCCGCAAGTGTCACCTATCTGCTGGAAATGGCAGCGGTGGCGAGCGACAGCCCCGGGAAGCTAAGAGAGCGCCCGATAGTGAGCATCATTACCGCAGCCCGTTCGCCTCTCCAATTCGAGCCGTGGGCCACGGAGGTAATTCTTCGGGCGCCCCGCTACGGGGTCCCCATACACGCTTGCACGCTTGGCTCTGCCGGGGCCACCGCGCCAATCACTACTGCTGGTGCCGTGCTGCAGGGCGCGGCTGAGATTCTGGCGGGCATGGTGATGACACAATTGGTCCAGCCGGGCACGCCTCTCATCGCTGGACCATCATTTTACACCCTTGATATGAAGACCGGGGCTACCGTTGACTCAAGCGTGGAAGCCGCACTCGGCCTGGCTGCTCTCACCCAGCTCATAAAGGAAACTCTCCATGTCCCGGTGCGCAGCATGGGACTGGGTTCAGACTCGCTGGTGCCTGACGGGCAGGCGCTGATGCAGAAGAGCACAAAAGGCTTGCTGGTGGCCCTGAGCGGATGCGATATTCTGGATGGTGCCGGGCGCGTGGACTCGGCCAAGGCACTGAGTCCCGTCCAGCTAATAATGGATGACCTGTTGATTGGCATCTTGCAGCGGACCCTTTCGGGGCTGACGGTTGACGCGGAAACGCTGGCCTGGAACGAAATCATGCAGGGCGCTTCTGCCGGCCACTACCTGGCATCAGCGCATACCTTAAGGCACTGCCGGGAGGCCTTCCAGAGCGAGCTAATATTGAACCAGCCACGTGACACCTGGGCTGCGGCGGGCAGTAAAGACCTATACCACCGTGCTCTGGACAAGTACTACGAGTTCAAACGAGACCCGAAGCCAGGCATACTGCCTGATGTGGCAGTAAGAGAGCTCCAGCGTATTGTGGAAAAAGCGGATACTAGCCTGGTCAGCTAGCGCCGCCCTTGCCCGATAGGGGCAGGACTGTTGGTGTAAGGATGACGAAGCAATAACACTTCTGCTGGCCTGGCACTATACGGGGGCAAGAAGATGGGGGGCGGCTCTGCGAGCCGCCCCCCATCTTGGCTACCTTCAAACTAATGGCGTTGCCTATTTCAGGGTCACCGAGACCGAGTGAGACGTGCCATCATCCAGGGTTACGGTGATGGTGTAGCTGCCAGGCGCCGCGCCTTTGGGGGTCTTCAGGTTGGCGATATACTGCTGCGCATCGGCGTCATAGCGGATGGCCGCTGAGGCGCCGGTCATAGCAGCAGTCCCGCTTGCCGTGCCGACGGCGTTGCCGTCGTAATCGAATAGCTGGAACTTCACCGGGATGGTGGAGCCGGCCTTAAATTCCTTCGGTCCGGGACCCAGAGGCGGCAGGAAACCGCCAAAGTTGTAAGTCGCTGTCACCGTTGTCGTCGCGGTGGCCGAATTACCGCTGGCATCCGTGGCCGTCCAGGTGACCACTGTTGTGCCTAGCGGGAAGACACCTGGCGCATCATTGGTTACCGTCGGGTCGGGGTCAACGATGTCGGATACGGACGGTGCTGGCAAGACAGAGGACGGTGCACCCACGATGACAGCCAGTGAACTAGCCGCCGTTATTGTTGGGGGCGTAGTATCCACCACGGTGACCGTCTGCGTGGCAGAGGCAGTATCGCCATTGTCATCCGTGGCCGTCCAGGTGACTACCGTATCACCCAGCGGGAAGAAGGCCGGGGCATCATTCGTTATGGTATATGGGGGTGTGCCCCCCGCTACTGTCGGACCGCCCAGGGCGACGCCGGTAGCCCCGCCCGTAGTGTTACCTTCTACGGTGATGTCTGCTGGTGCGGCTATGCTGAGCGGGTCTGGTGGGGGCGGTGGCGGTGCCACAATAGTCCAGTTCACCACGATATCGGTGCTCCGCACGTTATCTGCTGTGTTTGGTTTGGCATTCGCGCCGGTTGCTGTGTACGTCAATTTAGCGGTGTAGTCCCCCGGTTCACCGTCAGCCGTCAGCGTCAAAGTTATGGGAATGTCGCCGGTGTTGCCGCTACTATTATTAGCCCAAGTGCCCGGGAGCGTGATGGCGCTGGGAGTTGTCCCGGTCAGGCTGAAGCCAGGACCCGGGAAACCTGCAGTGACGTTTGGTCCTGATACGCTGAAAGACACAGTTGCGCCATTTGCATAGACGTTCCCGCTGTTGATACCGCCGCTGCGCGAGATGCTGATTGCGGCATTCGCACTGCTGACTACGTCTCCCGAATAGACCTCGCCTACGTTCCACGAGTTTCCGCCATTGACGGTATCCCCGTCACCGTTGAGTTGGTCAGCCAGCACCGGGACGGCTATTGCCAGCAGCATGACAGCCACGGCAAGCACTGCCACAAGCCTGAGAATCTTCTTCATGATACCCCTCCTTTACTACCAGCCTTATTTTTACGAGCCAGTAGGAATAACCTTGAGAAAAACAAAAACCGACCGCGATTTGTGCGGTCGGTTTAACTACCGGCTCCGCGCCGCCCAAGTTACCAAGTACAGGCGGCGCTTCATCGCCTCCGCTGGACACAATATCCCTTGTATCAGAGCTATAATATAACTTTAACATACGAACCTGAATATTAGCTGAATGCCAGATAAGAGTTTCCTGAAGAAGAGTCGGTTAGCCTTTTTGCGCTATGCTGGTGGAGACTGCAGCATCGGCAGGTTGACGGTGAAGGTGGTACCTTTGCCAACGGTGCTCTGGACCGTTACCTGTCCGCCATGCGCCGCAACTATGGACTTGACGATGGCCAGCCCCAGCCCGGCGCCGGAGGAATCGGTCTGGTGCACCTTGTGGAAACGCTCAAAAAGACGTGGCAGCTCTGGCGCGGATATGCCCTCGCCGTTGTCCTCTACTGTGATGATACAATTTGGTCCGCTTCGTGCTAAAGATAGCATAATCCTGCCACTGGCAGGGGTATGCTTGATAGCATTCTCTATCAGGTTCCACACTACCCGCGACAAAAGCTCCTCATCACCATTAACATGGATGGGTTCAGTGTCTATGAATTTCATCTCCTTATCAGGGGCAATCATGCGGGCTGTTTCAAAGACCTGGCGGCATACGGCGTTCAGCGCAACGGTCTTCATCTGCAGCTCTGCCCCAGCATCCAGCCTGCTGAGTGTTAGCAGGTCGTTCGTCATCCGCTTCATCCGGCCAGCTGTCAGCTTCATGCCTTCCAGGGCGTTTTGTAGCTCTTCAGGGCTGTCCTTGGCACCCCGGAGCAAGATGTCCAGATAGCCTGTCAAAATCGTCAGCGGTGAGCGCAGCTCGTGGGACACATCAGCCAGAAACGCCCGCATACTCTCCTGAGCCATCTTCTCTTTTTGCATGGAGGCTTCGATGTGGTCAAGCATACTATTGAATGCGGCAGCCGCCTCATACACCTCATCACGCACACTGGGCAAACTCACGCGGGCGTGGAAGTCTCCCCTGGCGACGCTCCCGGAAATACGGTGCACATCTTCGAGAGGCCGTAAAGCGTTTCTGGTCAAGAGGAACCATACCGCCGCCATCGCCATGAAGGCAATGCCAAAACCTTCAGCCAGCAATACCCTGAGCTTCCGGAGTGCCAGGTCAGCTTCATCCAGGCGAACCTCAACTTGGACAGCGCCGAGCCGCCTGCCTTCAGGGTCTGATACAGGCACGACATAGAGCAAGGTCCGGTAGGCACTGCCGGCGCTATTCGTCACAGACACGGCGGTCTCACCCTTCCCCAGTGTCTCAGCAAGACCGGGCAAAACTTCCAGGGCCGGTACATACCCCGGTGCTCCCTGGCTCAGCGTATTTACCAGATTGCCGTCCGGCGCTAGAAAAAAGAAGGAGTAGTCAGGGCCGGGGACCTCAGCAAGATTCCGGCCAATTTCCGCGATGTCCTTGACGCGGAGGTCACCATAAGGCTCAGCGTTCGTCAACGCCCAATAGACGTTTTCCTGCGCCTGTGCTAACCGGTTGGCGATGAAACGAGACTGCGCCTGAAGGTAAATCATAATGCCGATGGTGGTGAAAACTGCCGTCACAATTACCAACTGGAGCAGAAACAGGCGCCAGCGCAGCTTGACAGTCATTTGCCTGTCTCTACCCTGGCGCTCTCAGGCTGTAACCGGCGCCCCGTATTGTCTGGATAGGAGACGGTTCGCCGAGCTTCTTCCGCAGATGGCCAACATACACCTCAACGATGTTGTTATCACCCATAAAGTCGTATCCCCACACCTGGTTCAGAATGGACTCTTTTGATAATACCCGGCGCTGGTTGGACAGGAAGAAACGCAGTAAATCAAACTCCTTGGTGCTCATCTCTATCGGTTGGCCGTGGCGGAATACCTCTCTCGTATCTATTCTCATCTCGATATCGAGAAAGGTCAGTATTTTGGACTCGGCAGAATTGCCACTCCGGCGCAGCAAAGCCTGCACCCTGGCCAGTAGCTCACCGAAGTCGAATGGCTTTACCAGATAATCGTCAGCCCCCAGCTTCAGCAGGCTTATCTTCGATTCCACCTGGTCTCGGGCAGTCAGGACCAGAATCGGAATATTACTTTCTGCCCTGATGCGCTTGCATATTTCTTCACCGCTCATACCAGGCAGCATCAGGTCCAGGATTACTACAGAGACTTGCTGCCGGCGCAGAAGCTCCAGCGCGTTTTCACCGTCCCGAGCTGTGATTACCCGGAAGCCTTCGTGGCCCAGCCCCATCCTCAGCAAGTCGGTAATGAGCGGGTCATCTTCTACAACCAGTATCGAGACTGCGTTATCCGCTACCTTTTCCATCAGAATGATTGTTCCTACGCCATATTAATTTTCCGGTTAACATAAGTCAATTGATACGTTGGCCCCGAAATCAGCGATTCATTCTACAGGTCAGGTTTCCTAACCCGACTTGAAGTGGCGGGCAGGTTGGGAAACCTGCCCTACGGTGGCCAATCGCTGATTTTGGGTTGGCGGTGTTTTTGGTTCGCCTGGACAGGGCTGGAATCGAGTTTGGCCCGGACACCATCTTTTTGCAGCAAACCTGAGCTTTAAGTCAGACGTCTAACAAGTGTTACGAGTAGTGACGGGATTGCTTCGGCTTCCGCCCTTCGCTGGAGGGCGGAATGCACCACCCACCTCTGGTGGAACAAGGGCGGGCTTGTTTTGTTCTTATTTGACAGCAGGCTTTACCCTACGCTCTTGTAGCATGTGGCGCAAAGAATCTCGCAGTTAGCGAGGGTATCACCGCCACTTGTGCTGTAGTGGTGCGCCTCCCAGCCGCCCTGGGCGGAAACGCCCCGGTTCTTCCATACGAGCGGTTTGCCGCATGGTGTACGAAAATGGCTATGCGTCCGCCGGTTACACTCGCACTGCTCATTGGCTCTTTCAAAGGCTTGCCTTACGATATCATCAGAAAAGGCCATATCATGCCTCCTTTAGCATGGCGGCGCCCCGTGTAAGCGACAGAAGGCCAAACACCGTCAAGGGTATGTCTGGCGGGAGCGGATGGGAGTCGAACCCACCGAAGACACTTTAATGCCCCCCAACGGATTTGAAGTCCGCGAAGTCCACCGGAACTCATCCGCTCCCCAGGCAAATCAAGTATATACCACGTCCCATAATGGTGCAATAGGGCGCCAAGCTCCGAATGTGGAATTTCAGACGATTCAGAAGTAGTTTTCCATTCTAGCTTATCACCAGCACCACGAAGTATGAAAATAGCCTTTCCAGGTCATTATTGAGCCCTTCATGTTATTCAGGATAAACTCCGCGAAGAATCCGGTGGGGAGGGGATTGTCTCACCGCATCGTCGCTATCCCCCGCCAGATTCTTCGTCCTTCAGGGAGTAAAGGACAGAAGGACTCCAGAATGACAGCTCGGTTGCTATTTTCGTAAGAATGAACGGTAGCCGGAGATCGCGTATTCCGGGAAAACACGAGGATCAGGGCTTGTCTTCCGTCCGGGCTACTACCTGCAAGAAATCCGCGGTAAGACCGCGAGCATTGGCGAGGATTTCATCTATTTCCTGGAGGGTAATATCGTCCAGGTGAATGCCAGCAATGACGGAGGTTGACCGCCGCATCGCCTTGCATATCGTGTAGGCGGCTTGCTGCGCCACGGAGTCATCCTTGTGCCCGGCCAGCGTTATCAGCGAGGTATACACCCGGCCACTGGTATTATCAACCTGGCTGACGGCCACCGCCCCGAGGTGAGCATTTTCGTTATAGAGCCACACCAGCAGGTCTTCACCGAGACGCCAAGCGGCCAGATAGACCTCGGTGCGCGCGGCGCCCTTCTGCAAATGCCAGTCAGCCCTCAGCGTGGGTAGCATCAATACCGCTCCACTGCGGGAAAAGGTCATGCTTCAGGTCAAACAAATCGAGAATCCTGCCCACTGTGTGGTTGACAATATCATCAACTGTTTTGGGGCGATTATAGAAGCTGGGCACTGGCGGCAGTATGATAGCACCCATTTCCGTTAGCTGCACCATGGTCCGCAGGTGTCCGAGATGCAAGGGAGTTTCCCGGGGAACAAGGACCAGGCGCTTACGCTCTTTGAGCGTCACATCACCAGCGCGGACCAGAAGGTTTTCCGTATAGGAATGGGCCAGAGCACTCATCGTCTTTACACTGCAGGGAGCAATGACCATGCCGTCCCTCGTAAAGCTACCGCTGGAGACCCGCGCCCCAAGCTCATCAACATCGTAGCAGTAGGTTGCGAGCTTCTTCACCGCCGCCAACGGCAAATTCATCTCATGGCTGATTATCTCCTCACCCCAGCGGGATATGATGAGGTGAGTCTCCACGTGCGGCATAGTAGCCAGGACCTCCAGAAGCCTCACGCCGTATATCGCCCCGGAAGCGCCGCTAATACCGACAACCAGTTTCACACTAGTCTCCTCGGCTAACTACAGGACTCAGCGGAGAGCCTGTCATTATTTGCTAAAAGACTATGCTATTTGGCCATATCTTGTCAAATGCTGGCCGGCAGTACCACACAAAAGGCTGCTTGCCTTCTCGGTCAAAATAGGCTAAAGTTCAAGGCATGAGCAAGTCAGACCGGACTGTCTTCATCTGCCAGCAATGCGGCAAGGAAAGCCTGAAATGGTTGGGCCACTGTCCCGGCTGCCAGGCATGGAACAGCTTTGTGGCACAGACCGTCACTATCCCCGCTGTTCCCACCGCCGGTAAGGGCAACCCGCCGCAGGCGCTATCCGATATCTCTGTCGAGGCGGCGGACCGCCTGCCGATGGCCATTGGCGAGTTCAACCGCGTGCTGGGCGGCGGGCTGGTCGCCGGCTCACTGGTGCTCATCGGTGGCGAACCGGGCATCGGCAAGTCAACGCTGCTGCTACAGGTGGCTGCGGCACCGGCCTCCGAAAAAGACAGCGTGGCCTACGTTTCCGGTGAAGAGACGCTGCACCAGATTAAGCTCCGTGCGGAGCGCCTGGGCGTGAATGGCAACAGGCTTTACCTGCTGGCAGAGAGTAACCTTGAGGTCATCCTGGGCCACCTGGAAGCTCTAGCCCCCGGGCTGGTCATAGTTGATTCCATCCAGGCCGTTTATCTGCCGGAGCTGGAGACAGGGGCAGGGAGCATAACCCAGGTCCGCGAGTGCACCCTGAGGCTCATGCAGTGGGCCAAGCAAAGAGCAGTGCCTATCTTCCTTACCGGGCATGTGACCAAGGAAGGGGCCATTGCCGGGCCGCGCGTGCTGGAGCACATCGTGGATGTTGTCCTCTACCTGGAGGGCGAGCCAATGAGCGCCTACCGCCTGCTCCGCTGCGTCAAGAACCGCTTCGGCTCAGTCAATGAGGTAGGCGTTTTCGAGATGCAGGAGAAGGGGCTGGCGGAGGTGCCCAATCCCTCCCAGATATTCCTGTCCCAGCGGGCGGAGGCCGCTATCGGCTCAGCGGTGGTGGCTACCCTGGAAGGCAGCCGCCCTCTGCTGGTGGAAATACAGGCGCTAACCAATCCCACCAGCTTCGGTCTGCCGCGGCGAATTGCCAACGGCATTGATTTTGGCCGTCTCCTGCTGATTGTAGCGGTGCTGACCAGGCGGATGGGATTGAAACTTGGCAGCCAGGACATTGTCGCCAATGTCACCGGCGGGCTGAAAATAAGGGAGCCAGCCGCCGACCTCGGTATTGCTCTCGCCATTGCTTCCAGCTTCCGCGATACTGGCGTTGACCCGCAGCTTGTCGTAGTTGGTGAGGTAGGGCTGAGCGGGGAGCTGAGGGCGGTCTCCCGGCTGGACCGGCGGCTCACCGAGGCCGCACGGCTGGGCTTCAAGCGTTGCCTTGTGCCCAAGGCTAGCAGCCAGGTGCTTAAAGAGACCATCCCCTCTGCACTGAAGCTTTATACTGTGGGCACACTGGGGGAAGCTATAGAGATAGGGCTTGGCCACACCCAGTGATAGACGCCAAAGGCTCAGCCACTGAGCAGGAAGAAACCGGCCAGCCCCAGCAAAACGATACCCACAGCAATGATAATCCAGCCGCCTATCTTGAGGGCGCCCGGCTCGGGACGGAAGGGACTGCGCTCAACATACTCACGCACATCGAAACGCCGTGCCACGTTCTCGAAGTACTTCCTCTCCTCAGTGCGTCCCCAGAAGAGGCCACCAATGCCGAGCAGGATGAAAACGCCACCGATGACCATCATGATAACAATCTGCTGAGTCATTACGCTCTCTCCGCGCGGTGCTCTTAATCGGTAACTATAGCAATTTCTCGTGCCCTTTTCAACTGGTCCGGCAATCCCAAAATCAGCGATTGGCCACCGTAGGGCAGGTTTCCCAACCTGCCCGCCGAGGTCAATCACTATTCGCGGGATGCATATGCACGCAAGAGTATGGTATTATCAATCGGTCACAGCACCGTGAAAACAAAGCTGAAACTGCGGGCTGCCTTAATCTACCAGGACACTCCCAGATATGACTTCTGGCTGAAGGCAATCCTGGGGGGTGTTCTCTTGCTCACCTTTGTCCTGGGGATTGTCCTGCTTTATGAAGACCCAATCGGGGCCTGGGTGATGTTCGGGGCTACGGTTTTCGATGCCCTGCTTTTCAAGGCCATTTTGCCCCGCCGCTTCGAGATATTCGAGGACCGTATCAGGATAGCGCTGGGCGGCCCTTTTGCCCTGAACATACCATTGGCCCACATAAAGGAGGCGCGGGCCGGCACCGGCCGTCAGACTATGTTCTATTCCGGCATCCGCTTCGCCACCTCCAGCCACAGCGTGGTGGAGATAAGGCGGTCAAAGGGGATGAACCTTGTTATTTCCCCCGGCAACCGCGACCGCTTTCTGGAAGAGACAGCTAAGGCACTGGAAGCGGCACGGCAGAAGATCAAGTAGGCGTTATCGCGCCGCCAGTTAGCGGCTTGGTTCCGGCCGCGATACCGGGACTGTCTTCCCCACCAGCCCTTCCAGTAGCAGCCGCGCTGCCTTCTTGTCCAGTGGTTTGTTGTTATTGCCGCATTTGGGGGACTGGATACAGCTTGGGCAGCCGTCCTCACAGGGACACTCGGTCACCACCTTGAGCGTGGCCTGCCATAGCTCTGAAATCAGATCGAACCCCTTCTCGGCGATGCCGATGCCGCCGGGATAGCCATCGTGAATAAAAATCTGGGCCTTGCCAGTATCAGGGTGCAAAGGCGTGGACAGGCCACCGATGTCATTACGGTCGCAGAGGGCAAAGAGGGGCAGGATGCCAATGGCGGCATGCTCGGTGGCGTGCAGGCCGCCGGCAAAGTCAAGCTGCCGCTGGACAACCTGGGCCGTTGCCCTCGCGGGCAGGTCAAACCACAGGGCCACCGTGGTGTAGCGCTGGGGCGGCAGGTCGAGTGGCTCCTCACCGAGCACGTGTTCGGTGAACTGGGCCTTCTTCCGGTAGGCGACGACTGTCGTGGTCACCTCCACATCACCCAGGTAGACCTTTACGGGGCCGGCGCTCTTTTCCTGCTTCACCTTGATGATGCGCAAGTCAGTTAATTCTTTAGTCTGCGTGTAGTAGGTCGCCGTAGTCGGGCCAGCGTAGGCGATATGGTTGGTCAAATCCAGCTTGCTGACCAGATAGGACTCACCCTGGTGCAAGTAGATCGCCCCCGGATGCACTTGAAAGAAGGCCACGCTGGACTCAACTGTCTCCAGCAGGGAGTTGGTAGCCGTATTAACGAGGGCGAAGTCCTGCCCGAAGGTGGAGCGTATGTTTACGCCCTGGGCCGGGTAGGCGACACTGGTGGAAAGGTACCACCGGCCATGACGCTCCCGCAGCAGGCCCTGCTTCTCTAGCTCAGCCGTCTCCTGGGACATAGTTGCTCCCAAGAATTTCTCGTCGTCCTTGCTCAAGGGCATTTCCCAGGCGGCACACAGGAGGTGCTCCCGCAAGATGTAAGGGTTGGCTGGATTGACCAGGGCATGCTCAAAGCCCTTCTGGAAAAAGGCCTCGGGGTGGCGCATAAGATACTGGTCCAGGGGGCCGTCCAGCCCGATGAGAAAGCTGAGAGACCAGCTACGGCGGCGCCCGCTGCGTCCCGCCTGCTGCCACGTGCTGGCGATGCTACCCGGGTAGCCGGTCAGCACAGTGGCATCCAGGTCACCGATATCAATGCCCAGCTCCAGGGCTGTGGTAGCTACCACACCAATAAGATGGCCGTTGAAGAGGGCTTGCTCAATTTGGCGCCGCTCCTGCGGGAGATAGCCGGCCCGGTATGGTTTTATACGCTCGCTCAAGGCAGGGTCAGCTTCCGCCAGCCGGCGCCTGGAATACACATAGATAAGCTCGGTGAGGCGGCGGGTGCGGGCAAAGGTCAGACTCCGGATGCCGCGGCTGACCAGCCCGGTAAAAAGGTTGGTGGCCTCGGTGTTGGCGCTGCGCCGTGTGCTCTTCGCCTTGTCAATGATGGGCGGGTCCCAAAAGACAAAGTCCTTGCCACCATGCGGTGAGCCATCCCTGTCCACCACCGTAAAGGGCAGACCGGTCAATCGTTCGGCATGTTCGCCGGGGTTGGCAATTGTCGCCGAGCTGAGGATGAACTGTGGGTCTGCTCCGTAGCGGTGGCACAAGCGACGCAACCGGCGCAGGACACAGGCCACGTGTGAGCCAAAAACGCCGCGGTAGGTGTGCGCCTCGTCCACCACGACATACTTCAGGTGCCGCAAGAACCTCGACCAGGTCTGGTGATTGGGCAGGATGCCCACGTGCAGCATATCGGGATTGCTTAGCACAATACGGGCGTTCTTCCTGATTTCGCCCCGCTCCGCAGACGGCGTGTCACCGTCAAAGGTGGCGATGTCATCCAGGTTGAAAAGGTCCGGATAGGCCAGCTCGCGCAGGGCGCGTAGCTGGTCCTGGGCGAGAGCCTTGGTGGGAAATAGGTAGAGGGCACGGGCCGTCGGGTCAGCCAGCAGGGCCTCGGCAACGGCGATGTTATAGCACAGAGATTTGCCGCTGGCGCTGGCTGTGGCGATTATCACGTTGTGCCCCTGGCGGGTCTGATTTACTGCTTCCGCCTGGTGGATATAGAGACGGACAAAGCCGCGTTCTTTGAGGCGACCCTGCAGCGCGGGCAGCAGCGGCTTTTCCAGCTTACCGTATTCCGACGCGCGAGGAGGTATATGCTCCACATGCGCAATCTGCCCGCTATAGTCCCGCTGAGAGGTGAGATCGCTCAGGAAGGCCGAGGTGTCCATGTGGCTGACCCTCGCTAAACAGGGATTATCTCAATCTCGTGGTCAAGCACTTCCAGGTCAAACCGCCCGCCAACAATGAAGTCCACTACCTTGCTCATGACCTCATTGGCGAAGCGCGTGTCATTGCTGACACAGCTAATGCCAACGGTAGCCACCTGCCACAGGTCATTATCGTCAACTTCGGCAACAGAAACGTTGAACTTATTCCTGACCTGGGCCATAACGGACTTCAATACCTGCCGTTTCCCCTTGAGGGATGAGTTCTCGGGGAAACGGAGCCTTATGCGGCAAACACCGATGTTCATGGTTTAGCGGTCTGCATACTTGCGTTACCGGTTATAACAACCGTGCCTCAATATGTCATTGCGATACCATCCGCCGCAGGCGGAGGCCAAGCAATCTCATCACCTGACCTGCTGGTATGAACAGTTCGGATGAGATTGCTTCGTTGCTACGCTCCTCGCCATGACAAGTTACGCCGCCTTACTTCTTCTCTTCCGGCGTCGCTGCTTCTCCGCTCTTCTGACTGGCGGCAGCCGCAGCCGCGTTTAGTTTCTTCAGCAGGCGCGCCTTGCGCCGGGCGGCATTATTGCGGTGGAGCACACCCTTTTCCACGGCCTTGTCAAGAGCGCTGACAGCCTCGGTAACCGCGGCACGGGCTTTCTCCAGGTCACCCGCCGCGATAGACTGCTCTACCTTATCAATCCTCGTTTTGGCCAGAGTGCGGACGGGTCTGTTGCGCAGCTGCCTTCGCTCTGCAGCGCGCATCTCTCTCTCTGCAGATTTAGTGACTGGCAAGATTTACCTCCTTAGTGTTTTCGGACTCTACCTTCATTGCTTATCCTGGTAACGCTGGCCACGCCTCGCACCCCCTCTATCTTAACGAGGAGTCGGCTGAGCTGGGCCAGTCCCTTTGTCTCCAGGGTGAAATACAGAATAGTCGCCCCGCCGGGACGGTTTTCCAGGTTGACGGCGGAGATATTCACCCTCTCCTCAGCGACCATGTTAGTGATGTCCCGCAGCAGCCCCACCCGGTCCCAGGCTTCTACCTTCACATTCACAGGATAGAGGGCGTCAATCTGGCCCCAACCTACGGGGATTAGTCTCTCCTTCTCATCCTCATGAGTGATATTATAGCAGTCCTGACGGTGAATAGTTACCCCGCGCGTGCGCGTGACGTAACCTATAATCTTATCACCCGCTACCGGGTGACAGCACAGCGCCAGCCGCGTGAACAGGTCGCCGACGCCCAGCACCTGTATTCCGGACACCGTCGGCGCTGCCGGGGCGGCTTCTGCGGCAGTTCCCGCCGGTTTCGCCTGCTCCTGTTGTGCCGCCAGCTTCAAGGCTATCTGGTGCACCGAGATACTGCCTTCGCCAATGGCAGCCAGGAAGTCATCCAGATTATCGTATTTGAAGAGCCTGGCCAGTGCCTCACGCTCGTTAAGCCTGACCCCCAGGCGCCGCATCTCCTTTTCCAGCAGCACCCGCCCCTGCTCGATATTCTCGGTGCGCTCCTGCTTCTTGAACCACTGCCGTATCTTCTGGCGGGCATGGCTTGTCCTGGTGTAGCCGAGGTGCGGGCTAAGCCAGTCCCGGCTTGGCCCCTTGGCCTTCCGTGTGGTCAGGATTTCCACAATGTCCCCGTTGTTTAGCTGGTAGTTCAGCGGCACCAGCTTGCCATTGACCCTGGCCCCGATGCAGTTATGCCCCAGCTCCGTATGAACGCGGTAGGCTAGGTCTATGGGTGTGGAGCCTTTAGGCATGTCTTTGATTTCACCCCTCGGGGTATAGACAAAGACCTGGTCTATAAAGACATCCGTCTTGACCGACTCCAGGAACTCCTCCGCGCCGGATAGCTCGCGGTGCCACTCTATGAGCTGGCGCAGCCAGCTGATGCGCTCCTCAAAGCGCTTGTCTTTCCGCTCGCCCTCTTTGTAGCGCCAGTGGGCGGCGATCCCGTATTCGTCAATACGGTGCATCTCATAGGTGCGGATTTGCACCTCCAGAGGCGTAGTCCCCAGGCACATAACCGCCGTGTGCAAAGACTGATAGCCGTTAGGTTTGGGGTTGGCGATAAAGTCGTCAAACTCGTCCGGCAATGGGCGCCACAGGCTGTGCACCACGCCGACAACGGTATAGCACTCGGATACGGTATTGACCAGTATGCGCAGGGCGAGGAGGTCATGTATGTCATTGAAGTCCTTGCCCATGGCGGCGTATTTCTCGATTTTCTGGTGAATGCTGTAGATATGCTTGGGGCGACCGGATACCTCAGCCTTGATGCCCGCCTTCTTAAGCTCCTCATTCAGGACCTGGATGGCCTCGCTGATGAAGCTCTCCCGCTCAGCGCGTCGGGAAGCGATGAGGCTGGCTATCTCGCGGTACCGCTCGGGTTTCAAATAGCGGAAGGCCAGGTCTTCAAGCTGCCACTTCAGATCCCATATGCCCAGGCGGTGCGCCAGAGGTGCGTATATCTCGGCGGTCTCCTGGGCGATGTGGTGCTGTTTCTCCGGCGGCAGGTAGTCCAGGGTGCGCATGTTGTGCAGGCGGTCCGCCAGCTTGATGAAGACCACGCGCAGGTCCTCCGCCATGGCCACCAGCATCTTGCGCAGGTTCTCTGCCTGCGCCTCCCTGGTGGCCGCGCTGGCGTGCAAAGAGAGCTTCCCCAAACGGGTGGCGCCATCCACCAGCTTGCTGATCTCGGGGCCGAAGGTGGCCTCAACCTGAGAGATGGCCACTCCGCAGTTCTCCACAACATCGTGTAGCAGGGCCGCGGCAATGGCGCTGGCGTCAAGCTTGAGGTCGAGCAGGATGAGTGCCGTCTGCAGCGGATGCTCGATGTAGGGCTCGCCCGATTTGCGCATCTGGCCGTCATGCGCCTTAGCGGCAAAGGCATAGGCACTCTCGATAACGGCTATCTTCTCCGACGGCAGGTATTCCCGCGCCTTTTCCTTTAGCCGGTCTATTGTTATGGCACCACTAACTGCTAGAACCACACCTAAAGTATAGCTTAACAAAGCCGATTACGCAAAGGCAAAAGGCTTCTCAAACAGACTTGGGAGCACTCGTCAGGCTCCGCCTTTCCCCTCCAAGCCTTTGGCCCGCTCATCGGTCCACCTTCTCACCTTGAAGACGGAGTGGGGCAAAGGCTCGGTAGCTTCCTTGAGGATGAAGT
This sequence comes from Chloroflexota bacterium, assembly GCA_016210585.1. Taxonomy (GTDB): domain Bacteria; phylum Chloroflexota; class Dehalococcoidia; order Dehalococcoidales; family JAFGLR01; genus JACQTX01. Next base: position 13,126 of record JACQTX010000079.1, on the reverse strand, counting down.
TGATTTCGGTGGCATCCTGTATCTCGGCAGCAATCTTGCCGAGCAGGCGCTGCTTGACAGCAGCGGCCACGCCCGGCTTGAACTCCAGGTTTATCTCCGCCTTCTCCCGGCCGTCCGCGGCGATGTAGAGTCGCCCCTTATACTCGGATGCTTCGTCTTTGGCGAAGACGATGTGGTCTATGGTGTCCGGCCAGATATTGATGCCCTTGATTTTCATCATATCGTCATAGCGGGAGACGGTCCCCGCCTCCACGATGGAGAAGGGTCGGCCGCAGTCACAGGTATCGGCGGGGAGAAGGCGCACCTTGTCCGCCAGCCGGAAGCGCAGGTAGGGCGAGCCTTTGCGGTTCAGGGGCGTCGTGACCAGCTCACCGACCTCCCCGGGCGCCACCGGCTGGCCCGTGTCCGGATTCAGCACCTCATTAAAAGCCACGTGGTCAAGCATATGGTAATGGCCCCGCCCGTCCCCGATAGCGGCGCCCTTTTCACAAGTGGCGCCATCCGCCCACTGCGTGGTGCCATAGTAGTCATAGATCTCGGCATTCCATTTCCGGGCCATCCGGTGGATGAAGGAGACGGGATAGGACTGGATGCCCGTCAGTATGCGGCGCACGGAGAAGTCTTTCGCCGGGTCAAGGCCCATGGCTTCCGCCTCGCTGGTCAGGGTCTCCAGGTAAGCAGTGGTCGCAAAGAAGGCGGTGATTTTGAAACGCTTCAAGTATTCCAGCTTGGTCCGGGTATCGGACATGCCGAGGTTGAAGACATCACACCCCAGCCGCGCCAGGCCGCCCAGGTGGGTCGGTGCCGCCGAGTTCATGTTCAGCGGCAGCGGCAGCATGACCTTCTCACCCGCCTGCCACCCCGACCAGGTATAAATGGTGGCTGTCACCGTCAGGAGGAACTGGTAATCGGCCTCGGTGATGGCGTGCACCTCCAGCCCCTTGCCAGAGGTCCCGCTGGTCAGATACGTGTGATGGATCTCGCCCTCCGGCACGCAGAGGCGGCTGCCATAGGGCGGCTGCCGCTCCTGGTCAATGATAAGGTCCTTCTTGGTCGTGAAGGGCACCCGGTTAGTGAAGTCATCCCTGGTCTTGATGTCGTCCGGAGTAATCCCCGCCGCCTTAAACTGCTGGCGGCAGAGGCCGCTCCGGGCATAGGTATATTCGACTTGCGCCTTCAGCATCTGCCACTGGTAAGCCAGGAAGTCCTCACGGGGCAGGGTCTCGATTTCCGGTCTGTAGTATCTCTTTGCCATGACTGCTGCCTCCTTACCCGGTTAGTCCGATAAGCGGCACGGGCCAGCATCTATCGCTAGATTTATGATTCAAGAATAATCAGATTGTTGCATAAATCTTAAATCTTTTCTTGTGACATATTATCACCTGCGCTTTCCCAGGCGTCAACTTGTCACCCGAAATTAGCGATTCAATCTGTAGGTCGGGTTTCCTAACCCGACCTGAAGTGGCGGGCAGGTTGGGAAACCTGCCCTACAGGGGTCAATCGCTATCCAAAACAGAGTTTCGCGGAACGCTCTTTCGGGCTGCCATTTGACAAGACATCAGGCCAGTGCTATAACAGAAGCACGTGCCGGCGTAGTGCTTGCTGGCAAGGTCTTACCAATGAATGACGAAAACAAGGAGCTCCCGGTGACAGCCACAGCGAACGGGGCAGGCCAGTCCACTCCGGCGAGTGCCCAGGACCTGCTACACGTTATCATCGCCAACCTGCCCGTTGCCCTCTATATTGCCCAGGATGGCAAGTTTGCGCTGGTCAGCCCCGCCTTTGAGAGGATCTCCGGCTACAGCCAAGCAGAGTTGCTGGGCATGGACTCCCTGCAAATTGTGCACCCGGAAGACCGGGCGATGGTGCGGGAAAACGCCAGGAAGATGCTCAAAGGGGATCTCCACGAGGCCTACGGGTTCCGCATAGTGACCAGGAGCGGTAAGCCACGCTGGGTGATGGAGAATGTGGCCTCCGTCCAGTACCAGGGCCGGCGGGCTACCCTGGGTAACTATATGGACATAACCGAGCACAAGCAGGCCGAGGACGCCATCGGGCGGGAGAAGGATTTCACCGCCGGCCTGCTCAAGGGCCTCAATGTGGGCGTTTGTGTGGCTGATGAAACGGGCAGGCAAGTCATGGTCAATGACGAGCTTTGCCGCATGACTGGGTTCACGCAGGAAGAGTTGCTCGGGCAGAAACCACCCTTCTCATACTGGGCGGAAGAAGCGCAGGCGGAGACCTTCAAGGCTTTTGAGGCTACATTCAGGGGTGCCGAGGGCGAGTATGAGCTGGTCTTCCGGAAGAAAAGCGGGGAAAGGTTCACCGCCCTGGTCACACCCCGCCAGACCACTGACCCGGAAGGCAGGACTATCTTCTTCGCTACCATAAGGGATATCACGGCGCGCCGGCGGATGGAGGAACAGCTAAGGCAAGCCGCCCAGGAATGGCGCACCACCTTTGACTCCATTACCGATTTCGTCTCCGTGCAGGACCGGGACTGCCGGATTGTGCGGGCGAACAGGGCCCTGGCCGATGCTTTGCACATGAGACCAGCCGAGCTGGTGGGCCGGAACTGCTGGGAGGTCATCCACGGCCGTAGCGGGCCTATTTGTGATTGCCCCCATCTGGAGACAATACGCACCGGCAGGGTAGCCAGCCTGGAGACCTTTGAGCCGCGCTTCGGCATGCACATAAATGTCACCACGTCACCTATCTTTGATGAGAAGGGCCAGGTGCTGGGCACCGTGCATATTGTGAAGGATATTACCGAGCGGAAAAAGGCCGAGGAAGCGGTGCGACGCGCCCACGAGTTCCAGGCTACGGTGCTGAACGCCACCAACGATGCTGTCTCCCTGATTGACACCAGCGATTACCGCATACTCGGTGTTAACCACGCCTTCCTCAAGCAGCACGAGGTCAAGGAGACGGAAGTTATCGGCAAAAAGTGCTACGAAGTGATACACCACTGGTCGGAGCCGTGCGACCGGATGGGCGAGGTCTGTCCTCTTCTTGACGCCGTTGTTAAAGGGGAGCCTGCCATCACCAGGCACGTGCATCACAACAGCCATAGTGAGCCAGTATATGTTGAAGTCGCTGCTTTCCCCGTCAAGGATGAGCAGGGCAAGGTGGTCCAGGTAGTCCACGTCTCACGGGATGTCACCGAGCGACACCGGGCCGATGAGATCTTCCGCACGGTGGCAGACAGCTCGCCTATTGGCATCCTCATCATCCAGGAGGGCATTATCAAGTATATCAACCCCCTGGCGGCACGCGTCCTGGGCTGGACCCAGGCGGAGGTAATCGGCATGACGGCGGCCAGCCTTATTCACCCGGAAGACAGAGAGATGGAGCGGCAGAATGCCATACGGGCGCTGAAGGGAGAATCCGTCCCGCCCTACGATTTCCGTGTAATCACCCGGAATGGTGATGTGAAATGGGTTGTGGAGAAGCTTGCCCCTATCCGGCACGAGGGAGAGCGGGCTACTCTGACCAGCCTGATGGATGTAACAGAACTAAAGCTAGCGGATAAAGTCTTGCGGGACTATGCGGAAAAGCTGCGACTCATATTTGACTGTGTGCCAGATGGTATTGCCGTAACGGACATGGCCATGAACATCACCGAGGTGAATGACGCTACGGTCAGGATGTATGGCGGTACCGACAAGGGCGAGCTTATCGGCCGCAATGCCTTCAACCTGATTGCGGAGAAAGACCACGCCGTGGCCGAAAACGGCGTCAGGACTACTCTCGAAAGGGGGTATAGCGGGCGAATTGCTCTCTCCATCTTAAGAAAAGACAGCAGCCAGCTTCCTGTGGAGCTTAGCGCCAGCGTCCTGAGAGACGGCAGCTTTAAGCCCATCGGCTTCGTGGGCGTGATTGAGGACGTCAGTGAGCGGAAGGCCATCGAGGAGCAGCTCATGATTGCTGACCGGCTGGCCTCCATTGGTGAGCTGGCGTCAGGCGTGGCCCATGAGCTTAATAATCCGCTGACCAGCGTGATTGGCTTCTCCCAGCTTATAATGGAAAAGGAAGCCCCGGACAATATCAGACAGGAGATAGAAATCATCGCCAGGGAAGCCCAGCGTGCGGCGCAGGTGGTGAAGAACCTGCTGACCTTTGCCCGCAAACATGCCCCGTCCCGGCAGCCGACCAATATCAACACTATTATTGAGAAGGTGCTGGAGATCCGGGCCTATGAGCAGAAGGTGAGCAATATCACCGTAGTCACCCACCTGTCCCTGGACCTGCCCGCACTAATGGTTGACGATTTCCAGGTCCAGCAGGTCTTTTTCAATATAGTCATTAATGCGGAATATTTCATGATAGAGGCCCACGGCCGTGGCACCCTCACCATCACCACGGAGAGGGACCGCCGCTTTGTCCGGGCCTATTTCGCCGATGACGGCCCGGGTATCGCACCGGGAAATCTCGAGCATATCTTTGACCCCTTTTTCACCACCAAGGGCATCGGCAAGGGCACCGGGCTTGGCCTGAGCATCTGCCACGGCATCGTCACCTCACACGGCGGGCGCATCTACGCCGAGAGCGAGCCAGGCAAAGGGGCCACCTTTATCGTGGAGCTACCGATAGGGGAGGAGTGAAGGAGAAGAAATAACCAAGATACAAGAGACAATAACCTGTTTCCAAATCTCAAATTCCAAATACTTGGTCTGTGCGGGGGGACGTTTGAGTGTTGGTTATTGATTCTTGGAATTTGTTTGGTGTTTGTATCCTTCGGCTTCGCTCAGAGCTTGCCCTGAACGAAGTGAATGGGACAAGTTCTTGGCTATTGGTTATTCGTTAAGATGAGTGAGGCACGACAATGGCGGAAAAACAGGGCACCATACTGATCGTGGATGACGAGGAGGCTATCCGGCGGCTCATCGCCCAGCGGCTGGAGCGGGAGGGCTATCGCTGTCACCTGGCAGAGAACGTGGACCAGGCCCTGGCAGTGCTGAACAACGGCGCTTTTGACCTGGCCATCATGGACATCAAGATGCCAGGCCGGACCGGCCTTGAGCTGCTGCCGTTGGTAAAAGCAAACTACCCTGATACCGCTGTTATTATGCTCACCGCCATAGCTGATGTTACCACAGCCATAGACTGCATGCGCCAAGGGGCCTACGACTACCTGACAAAGCCCTTTAACCTGGAAGCCGTCAGTCTCAGCGTGGGCCGGGCCTTGCAGATGCGCCGGCTGCAGGTGGAGAACCGGGACTACCAGGCCAACCTGGAGCAGAAAGTCGCCGCGCAGGCCAGCCGGATTCGTCTGCTCTACGTGAATGCTATCACTGCCCTGGCCGCCGCCCTGGAGGCCAAAGACCATTATACCAGTGGCCACTCGGAAGTAGTTGCCCGAACATCCGTAGCTATCGCCCGGGAGATGGGGCTATCGCCGAAAGAGGTTGAGAAGATAAGGATAGCGGGGCTGATCCATGATATCGGCAAGATAGGGGTGAAGGAATCGGTGCTGAACAAACCGGCCCGGCTGACGGAGGAAGAGTACCAGCACATCAAAAGACACAGCGAAATGGGCGAGCATATCCTGACACCCATCGTGGAGGACAATGACATCATGGTCGCGGTGCGGCACCACCATGAGCACTATGACGGCTCCGGCTATCCCGATGGACTGGCCGGTGACAGCATCCCTCTGACGGCCAGAATCCTGGCCGTAGCCGACGCCTATGATGCCATGACCTCCGAGCGACCGTATCGCAAGGCACTACCGGCAGAGGTTGCCTGTGCGGAGATTACCCGGTGCGCCGGGACCCAGTTTGACCCGGCTGTGGTGGATTGCCTGCTCCGGCTCAAGAAGCCGGCCAAAGCGGTCTAAGTGTGAAGGCACTAAGATGCGTAGCTGTTGCTACCAAAAAATGGCACCGTGTAGCCGCCTTAGCCTTCATAGGCCCCTTAGTCGAATGTCCATCTCCACCGACCCCTTCCCACCGGGAAGGGGGAGAATAAGTTAGAGAGGTGAGTGCTCATAAGTGAGCGCATTTTCACCCATAGTGGTGCTCATAAGAGACACGGGTGATTGCGAGGAGTCTGGCGCAGGTGAATAAAAGGAAATAGACGGGCCAAGGTATTATGTTCTTGGAATTTGACTATTGGGGCTTATTTAGCTATTGTTTCTTGTAGCTTAGTTATTTAGGAGCTAAGGCATGGAGAGAAAGAAAATCCTGGTGGTTGATGACGAGGCAAGCATCCGGATGCTGGTAAGCAGCATGCTAAGCGATAAATATACCGTCCTGACCGCCAGTGACGGTGAGGAAGCCGTAAGCATGGCGCGCACCAGGGCGCCTGACCTTATCCTGATGGATATTATGATGCCCAAGGCTGACGGCTACACGGCCTGCTCCATGCTCAAAGGGCAGGAGGAGACCAAAGCCATTCCGGTCATTATGATTACGGGCGTGGGCTACGAGATGAACCGGCGCCTGGCTGAGAAGGTAGGTGCCAATGGCTATCTCACCAAGCCCTTCAACATCAAAGACCTTACCGCGGCCATAGAGCAGTTCACGAAACCTATCTGACCACACATGCTGTCATTACCCCGAAAATAGGACACAATCCGTCATTCCAGCCCTTCGGTTTCACTCAGGATAAACTCCGGCTGGAATCCAGGCTATGAATCTCACCGTTGTCTTCTGGATTCTGGCCCCCGGCCTGTCGCCAGGACAGGCTTCGCCAGAATCAATCATGAGTATTCTGCAATACTCACCATGAAAGATGAAAATAACTATACAATGTCATGCTGGAGCGAAGCGAAGCATCTGGTGGCGGTGGGGACAACGCCCCAGCCAGATTCTTCGTCCTTCGCTTGCCTAAATGTCATCCTGAGGAGTCCTTCTTAGACAGCACTAGCTCTTCAGTATGGCGACCGAGTTATTACCGCCGCCGCCGTAGGTCTGGCAGAAGCCTGTCTTGACGCCCGGCACCTGCCGGCTTGCCTGGTCTCGGAGCTGCCGGACCATGTCACACACCTGCTGCAAGCCCTGGGCATTGGTGACCTCACCATAGGAGGCCATGCCGCCGCTCATGTTGACCGGCAGCTTCCCCCCAATATCCGTGTAGCCTTCATTCACCAGGTGTCCGGCCTCCCCCGGCTTGCAGAAGCCGTCCAGCTCAAAGTATTGCAGCTCATGCCAGCCGCTATTGTCCGGTATTTCGGCAATGTCAATATCCTCCGGACCGATGCCTGCCTCTTCGAAGGCACGGCGGCTGGCCGTGATGGCCTCGCTGAAATAAGGGCCAGTCTCCCGGGCGCTGCTGGAAATGGTGCGCAGGCGGAGAGTCGAATCGCCGTAGAGGGGGCTGCCTGCCGTCGCCGCGGCGACAGTGATGGGCTTCTTGCCGAGGCGGCGGGCCACATCCAAGCTCCCCAGGATGACCGCCGCGGCGCCCTGCGAGGTAGCGCAGATTTCAAAAAGCCGCAAGGGGTAGCAGACCATCGGAGAAGCCAGGACCTCCTGAATGGTGTACTCCTTGCGGTAGCGGGCGTAGGGATTGGCGGTGCCGCCTTTGCTCGATTTGACCTTGATTTTGGCCAGCATCTCCTCGGTATCACCGTAGTCAAGCATGCGCCGCATCATATACATAGCCCAGAAGCTGGGATTGGGCAGGCCGATTTTCCAGCTAACCACCTGGACATCTGCCGGGACCGGCGTGGCCGGCGAAATCAGGGGGAACATGCCCCCGGGCGACTTGCCCGCCCCGATGGCGAGACCGATATCGTAATCGCCCAGCCTTATCTGGTCACAGACCACCTTCAGGGAATAGACGCCGGTGGCGCAGGCATTGGAGACGTTGATGATGGGGATGCCTATTTCGCCAAAGCGCAGGGCAATTTCGTTCCCCGCCCAGAGGCCAGAGGTACCCCGCCACTGGTCAATGCCGCTGCCCATGAACTGGATGTCCTGCCACTCCAGGCCGGCATCCTGCAGGGCCTCACGAATCGCGTGGGCACCCAACTCCGTAAAATCCTTGTCCGGAAACATCCCCCAGGGATGCATCCCGATACCCAGGACAGCCACCTCTCTGCCGTATTTCATATCGTATCTCCTGTCCTAACTTTTTCCTGAAATCGCATAGCCAGACTCGGTCCATCCTATCTCTGCGCCCAAATTCTAGGCGTTTCCGATGCTACTGTCAAATGAGCGAACTGCGTCATAATTAGTGTTACCGAAGGAGAGTGACGGCGAGTCCGTTGCCCGCTGTTTTTATGCTACAATGGGCTTACCGATGAAGAAGATAGTCCTGGCCTCCGCCTCACCGAGAAGAAAGGCTCTACTGCGGCAAATCGGCCTGAAGTTTGTGGTGGAGCCAAGCGTTCATGAAGAGGACGTCGGTGCCACGGCAGACCCCTATGAGCTGGTGACAAGACTGGCTGAGGAGAAGGCCCGCCAGGCAGCGCAAAACCACCGCAATGCCGTGATAATTGCCGCTGATACCATCGGTGTCCTGGACGGGAAAATCATCGGCAAGCCGCATAGCGAGGACGAAGCCAGGAAGATGCTGGCAGCCTTGAGCGGGAAAATGCACCTGGTGATTACCGGCTTCACGATTATTGACACGGAGACGGGCAAGTCTCTGTCCCGCACCGTGACGACAAAAGTTTACATAAATAAACTGACCCCCGAAGAGATTGATGCCTACGTCAAGTCAGGGGAACCACTCGATAAAGCAGGTGCCTACGCCATCCAAGGACTTGGCGCGGTCATCGTGGACAGGATTGAAGGCGACTACTACAACGTGGTCGGCCTGCCCCTCAGCGCCCTCGCGGAGGGCTTGAAGGAGTTCGGGGTGAGGGTAGTATAGAAAAGGTCACGTTCCCATCGCTTCTCGTGCCGCCTCCTCCCCCGCCACCCACCCCGTAGAAAAAGCCGCCTGCAGGTTGTAGCCGCCGCTATCGGCGTCTATGTCCATGACCTCACCGCAGAAGTAAAGCCCTTCCACCAGCTTTGAGGCCATGGTGCGCGGGTCAATCTCTTTGAGGGAAACTCCGCCGGCGGTGACAATAGCGGCGCTGAGGGGTAGCGGGCTTTTGATGTTGAAGCGGAGCGATTTGAGCAGGTGCAAGAGCCGCTCCCGCTCTTCCGCATTGAGCTGGTGGCCGGGCTTATCGGGCGGGATGGCGGTCATGGCCACAAAGGGGTCAATCATCTTCTGTGGCAGCAGGCCTTTCAGGAGGTGGCGGTAGCCCCGCTTGCCGTAGCTATCAAAGTCACGTTGCAGGCGCTGGCGTAGCTGGTCGTGCGTCAGGGCCGGTTTCAGGTCAATGGCCACGCTGACCGGCCCATTTTCCAGGGCGTCTACAATTGCTAAACTCATCAGCAGTGTCACCGGCCCGCCGAGGCCGAAATGGGTCAGCATCACCTCACCCCGGCGGCTTTCAATAACAGGGGAAGGTGGCCTTTTGCCGGCGATGCCCCGGCCCCAGTCGCTAACAGGCAACCCGGGGTCAATCTCATCGGCAGGACACTGGTAGGCCGTCAGGCGGACATTGCGCAGGCTGACACCCTGCATGCTCTTGGCCCGCTCGATTTCATGGACAACAAGCGGCACCAGGGCCGGCCTGAGCTTCACAACAGTATGGCCGAGATCTGCCGCCAGCCGGTAGCCATCGCCGGTGGAGCCTGTCCCCGGGTAGGAAACACCGCCGGTGGCCAGGACTACGGCCTCCGCCGGGTAAGTTGCGGCTGCGGCCTGCACGCCGGTGACCCGTCCCCTGTTCACCAGGATATCCGTCACCTTGCTCTCGGTGATAAGCCTGACACCGTATTCGGCCAGATAGGACGCTAATGCTCTGACCACGTCATGGGCATCGTCCGAGGCCGGGAAGACGCGCCCGCCACGCTCCGTCTTGGTCTCCACGCCGTAGCGTCTCAGGAAGGCTAGCAAGTCATCGCGGAAGAAACGGTGGAAGGCCGGGTAGAGGAAACGCCCGTTCGGGCCGTACATGGCGATGAAGTCGTCAAGCTCTCTGGTATTGGTCACGTTGCAGCGGGTCTTACCGCTGATGAGGACTTTCTTGCCGGGGCGTTCCATCTTCTCCAGCAAGGTGACTTCAGCCCCCAGCTCGGCGGCCCGCCCGGCGGCCATCATGCCGCCCGCCCCCGCCCCGATGACGACAACGCGCTTCACAGGCTTTAGTCTAAAGGGACGGGCAGAGGATGTAAAGGCGCGGACGAAAAATCCCAAGCACTATTATCTAGATCCGAAACAAGCTCAAAAGTCAAAAATTCAAAGGTTTCAAACCTTCTTATTCTAGTGTTGTTTAGAGTTCAGGACGTAGGATTTAGAATTTGTCTCTCGTCGCACAAAATAGACTGCCGGCCCTGAATTCTGATAATATCTTTGACTGTAGTAGCAAAGGAGGAGCCGGACAGAAGAATGATTAAGCATCTCGGCGACAAGGCACCCAAGATAGCCGCTTCCGCTTTCATCAGTGAAACAGCCTATATTGTCGGCGACGTGGAAATCGGGGAGAACTCCGGGGTCTGGCCCGGGGCCGTGCTCCGGGCTGACTTCGGCAGCATCAAAATCGGCAATAACTCCCATGTGGAGGACAACGCCGTTGTCCACTCGGGTGAGCCGATGATAATCGAGGACAATGTCTTGATTGGACACGGTGCGGTTATCCACTGCCGGAGAATCGGCAAGAACAGCCTGATTGGCAACAATGCCACCGTCCTGGACGGGGCGGAGATAGGGGAGTTCTGCATGGTGGCGGCGGGCAGCGTGGTGACGGCGGGCATGAAAGTCCCCGATGAGTCACTGGTGGTCGGTGTGCCGGCGAAGGTAAGGTCAAAGATTACGGCGGCGCAGAGGTCATATCTGCATCAAGGGGCCGTGGAGTATGGCCGCCTGGCCCGGCAATACAGGGAGCAGGGAGGACTGTAAGAGAAAGTCTAAACCCTAACCCCGATAAACTGGAAATCCGAAATCTTAAATCCTAAATCCGAAACAAATTCAAATTACCGAAGCACAAAGATTCCAGAGCAAAAAAGTAATGTAGCTAAGGTTACGGTTATTTTTGTGATTCTATATTTTTGGATTTGAGTTTGATTAGGGTTTTGTATTTCGTGCTTAGGATTTGCATCCGGAAGCCCCTCTACTCTAGCCCTCACATCTTTTCCAGCGCCTGCATCCCCATCAGGGTAAGCGTCCTGGCGAGGACGCTCTTGGCCGCCTGCACCAGCTTGAGGCGGGCCCTGGTGAGGACTTTGTCATCGGAGACCACGCGGCACTGCTTGTAAAAGCTGTGAAAGACCGTGGCCAGGTCCTGGGCGTAGTAGGCCAGATGGTGCGGCTCCATGGTCTCGGTAACTACCTCTATAACCTCCGGCAGGAGCACCATCTTGCGGATGAGGGCCAGCTCCGGCTCAGTTGTCAGCAGGCTAACGTCCCCGTCGCTAAAATCCATCTGGTCCTGCTGGGCGAACTTCATAATGCTGGCAATACGAGCATGGGCATACTGGACGTAATAGACAGGGTTGTCCATGGACTCCTTCTTGGCTAGCTCCAGGTCGAAGTCCATCTGGGCGTCCGCCGAGCGTGACAGGAAGATGAAACGGCAGGCATCCGCGCCCACCTCCTCAATGACCTCCCGCAGGGTGATGAGGTCGCCACTGCGCTTCGAGATTTTGACCAGCTCACTGCCCCGCCGTAGGGTGACCATCTGCGAGATGATAACCTTGAAGCGCTCCGGGCTGATACCCAGGGCGCCGATGACCGCCTTCATGCGGGAGACGTGGCCCTGATGGTCAGCGCCCCAGATATTGATGACCTTGTCAAAGCGGCGCTCCAGGAATTTGTTGTAATGGTAGGCGATGTCGGCGGCAAAGTAGGTGGGCGATCCGTCACCGCGCACCACCACGTTGTCCTTGTCCTCGCCGAGGGCCGTGGACTCAAACCACGTAGCCCCCTCTTTTTCCGCGATGTAGCCACCCTGTTTGAGGAGTGACATGGCTTTCTCATACTGCCCGCCCTGGTAGAGACTCCTTTCGCTGAACCAGACATCGAAGGTGACGCCCAGCAATTCAAGGTCACTCGTTATCTGGGCGATCATTTTCTTCAGGCCAATCTCACCAAGCCGGGCAATGGCCTCTCTCTCTGGCAAAGTGAGAAACTTGTTACCCTCCTCAGCGATAATCTCTTTGGCCAGGTCAATCATGTAGTTGCCCACGTAGCCATTGGCGGGCACCCCTGCCGCAATACCAAAGGCCTGCTGGTAGCGGGCGTAGAGCGAACGGTAGAAGGCATCTATCTGGTTGCCGGCATCATTGATGTAATATTCCTTGGTGACGTCATAGCCGGCCGCCGCCAGCACATTGGCCAGCGTGCTGCCCAGTATGGCGCCGCGCCCGTGTCCCACGTGGAGGGGGCCTGTCGGATTGACGCTGACAAACTCAACCTGCACGCGGGTGCCCTGGCCGATGGTCATGTTGCCATAGGCGTCTTTGGCCGCCAGAATACCGTCCACTTGCCGCGTCAGCCAGTCATCCTTGAGGGTGAAGTTGATGAAACCCGGCGGCGCCACGGCGATGCTAGCAATCTCAGCGGCCGGCGCCATCAGCCCGACCATCTCCCTGGCAATGGCCATCGGATTGGAGCCGGTGGCACGGGCCAGCTTCAAGGGCAGGCTAGAGGCGTAGTCGCCATGTCCCGAGTTCGGCGGGTGCTCCACGGTAATCTCCGGCAAGGCCACAGCCGGCAGCTTGCCCATCTCCTGGGCCTTGCTTGCCGCCTCGGACAGTGTTTCGATCAATCGCCTCTTGACCGCAATAACATCATTCACAGCACTTGTCCTTCGTAATACAACAACACGGCTAAACTATAGCATGATTAGCGAGTATTCTCAATCGGAGGCAGGCGAGGGTCGCTTGACAATGTCATTACCCCGAAAATACCCTTTTCCATTCCGGCGAAAGCCGGAATCTAGGCAAGAACTCTGCCTGGATACCGACTTCCGTCGGTATGGTTACATTGTGTATTTTCATCCTTCGTGGTGCTGGCTGTCCAGCATGGAGATCCTGAGCGTAGCGGAGAATCTCGACGAGTGCCTGAGATTCTTCGTCGCGGAGTTCACACTGAGCGAAGCGAATGTGCTCCTCAGAAT
>JACQTX010000076.1 GCA_016210585.1 Chloroflexota bacterium | reverse complement strand
ATGGGGTAATTACTATCACAGACAAACCCGCCGGCAGCGAGTCCCGAAGCTAAATCTATTATGGGGAATTGGGGTAAATGCTATTCCTCGTGTAGCAAAATTCGTATCTACAAAGTGGTTTCACGGGAGGCTCCTTTTTAGTGCTTTTCTGACCCGTTTCTGCTAACATTATTCTGGCTATGCACGTTATCGAGGTTTTTCTCAAAAGCCACCTTCCTGACGCCCGTGGGCTTGGCCTGGTCAAAGACATCCACGATTTGGGCATCCCCACCATCTCTGACGTCCGCGTTATTGACGTCTATTGGCTGGATGCCGCCCTTAATACGGAAGGGCTGGACCGCATCTGCTGCCGCCTCCTGGCTGACCCGGTGACCCAGGAATACCGGCATTTCACATCTCCCAACCAGATAGTGCGGACACGAGAGGGAGATGGCCTGAGCCATACCCTGGAGGTCACCTACAATGCCGGTGTCACCGACCACACGGAAGAGACTATCCTGAAGGCCATCCGGGACCTGGGCATCGGCGGCGTCCGGGCCGTCAAGACGGCGAAGAGCTACGCTATCAAGGGGCAGCTTGATGATGCCCAGCTAGAGACCATCGCCAGCCAGCTCCTGGTGAACCCCATCATCCAGCACATTGTCAAAGAGCAGGCCGGCTTCCTGGAGAACCCGGAGTATAAGCTCGTCCTGAAACATATTGACCTTTCTGGCCTTGACAGTGCTGACCAGAATCTCATCAAGCAGCAGTTCGGCTTCAATGATGACGAGCTTCAGGCCATCATCGGCCATTTCCGGAAGCTGGGGCGTCCCCCCACTGATGCCGAGCTGGAGACACTGGCGCAGACCTGGTCTGAGCACTGCGTCCATAAGACCTTCAAGGGCAAGATCAAGCTCGGTGACGTGACCATTGATAACCTGCTGAAAAGCACGGTGATGAAAGCCACCGAGACGCTGGACAAACCGTGGTGCCTCTCGGTCTTTGCTGATAACGCCGGCGTCATTGACTTTGACGGCCGCTGGGCGCTGTGCTTCAAGGTGGAGACGCATAACCATCCCTCTGCCGTAGAGCCTTACGGCGGTGCTGCCACCGGCATCGGCGGCGTCATACGTGATGTCATGGGCACCGGTCTGAGTGCCAAACCCATCCTGAATACCAATGTGTTCTGCTTTGGCCCGCCGGACCTACCCTATGACAAGGTGCCCAAGGGTGTTTTGCACCCGCGCCGCATTTTCAAAGGCGTTCGTGCCGGCGTGGCTGACTATGCCAACCGGCTGGGGATTCCCACGCCTAACGGGGCCATACTCTTTGATGAAAGGTTTGTGGCCAACCCCCTGGTCTTCTGTGGCACTTTGGGGCTACTCCCTGTGTCGCTCGCCCAGCGGGGCAGTCACCAGCCTGGTGACCTGATCGTCCTGGCTGGCGGACGGACGGGACGAGACGGCATTCACGGCGTCACCTTCGCCTCAGAGCAGCTTACCGAAGCGTCACGTGCCGTCTCCTATACCTCCGTCCAGATAGGCAACCCAATCGTGGAGAAGAAGCTGATTGACGTCCTTTTGCAGGCCCGTGAGCGTCGGCTGTTCTCGCGCATCACTGACTGTGGTGGCGGCGGCCTTTCCTCGGCCATTGGCGAGATGGCTGAAGAGACCGGCTGCCGCGTGTATCTGGACAAGGTGCCCCTGAAATACGCCGGGCTGAGCTACGCCGAAATCTGGATTTCCGAGTCGCAGGAGCGGATGATCCTGGCGGTGCCGCCCCGACACGCTGACCAGCTTCTCGCCCTCTTTGCCAGCGAGGATGTGGAAGCTACCGTGATCGGCGAGTTCACCAGCGACCGCCGCCTGCGGCTTCTCTACCGGGGACACGAGGTCGGTGACTTGGATATGGCCTTCCTGCATAAGGGCCGCCCACAGGTAGAACGAGAGGCGGTCCGGGAAACACCATTGCATGCCGAGCCTGACTTTCCCGCGCCGCCTGATATGACGGAAGCCTTGCATAAAGTCCTCGGCATGTGGAACGTCTGCAGCAAGGAATGGGTCATCCGTCAGTATGACCACGAGGTGCAAGGCAGCAGCGTCCTGAAGCCCCTGGTGGGCAGGCACAGCGATGGCCCCGGTGATGCCACTATTATCCGGCCGCTGTTAGACTCGAAGATGGGCGCCATTATTGCCAACGGCATCAACGCGGAGTACGGCAAGATTGACCCCTACTGGATGGCGGCCTCAGCCATTGATGAGGCATTGCGCCAGGTTATCGCCGTGGGCGGGAATCTCAAGAGGGTGGCCCTGCTGGACAACTTCTGCTGGGGGGACGCCGACCGTCCAGACATCCTGGGGGCGCTGGTCCGAGCGGCCCAGGCCTGTCACGATATGTCCCTGGCCTATGGGACGCCCTTTATCTCCGGCAAGGACAGCTTCTACAACGAGTTCCGGTCCGAGGGCAAGACCATCTCGATTCCCCACACCCTGCTCATCTCGGCCCTGGGGGTCATGGACAATAGCAGCCGGGCCGTCTCCATGGATTTCAAGCAGGCGGGCGACCTTATTTACATTATCGGCGCGACGTGGAACGATACGGGCGGCTCCCAGTACCTCAAGCTTCATGGTTTCACCGGCAACCGTGTGCCCAAAGTGAATCCCGACACAGCAAAGGCGCTGATGGAGCGGCTGAGCCAGGCAACGGAGCGTAGTCTGGTCAAAGCTTGCCATGATTGCAGCGATGGCGGGCTGGGCGTCACCCTGGCGGAGATGGCCTTCGCCGGCGGGCTGGGCGCGAACATTGACCTGAAGGCGGTGCCCCTGGGTGAAGCTATTGAGAGGGACGACTTCATCCTATTTGCTGAGTCCAACAGCCGCTTCCTGGTGGAGGTAGCTCCGGAGAACAAGGCTGATTTTGAAAAAATACTGAAGGGAACCAGCTTCGCTCAAATCGGGCATGTTGCCCGGAGAGAGTCGCTGGAAATAAACGGGCTGAGCGGTCAGAGAATAGTCAGTGCGCCTCTCGCCTCATTGAAAGAAGCCTGGCAGAAGCCGCTGCGGTGGTAGAACGATGAGCAAGGCAAGTGTGCTGGTCCTGCGTGCCCCGGGGACAAACTGCGATAACGAGGCTGCCTTCGCTTTCCAGCAGGCCGGGGCGGAGACCGAGCTTGTCCATGTAAACCAACTCATCCGCCACGAAAAGCGGCTGGCTGACTACCAGATCATGGTCATCCCCGGCGGCTTCACCTACGGCGATGACATTGCCGCCGGCAAGGTGCTGGCCAACGAGCTGGCCGGCAAGCTGGGCGATGACATGGGGCGGTTCATCGAGGGTGGGGGGCTCATCCTGGGCATCTGCAATGGCTTTCAGATATTAGCCAAGGCCGGTCTCCTCTCCGAGGTTGCCGCCGACGGCTCACCTCTGCTGACGCTGGCCAACAATGACTCCGGCAAATTCGAATGCCGCTGGGTCTATCTCGCCGCCAACAAGGAAAGCGCCTGTGTCTTCACCAAAGGGATAGAGCGTATGTTCCTGCCGGTGGCCCATGGGGAGGGGAAGGTGGTGGCTGACCCCGCTATCATGCCAAAGCTGAATGTTGTCCTCTATTACACTGATGAAGAGGGCAACAGGGCGGGCTATCCGCACAACCCCAATGGTTCGGTTGATAATATCGCCGGTGTTTGTGACACGTCCGGGCGAGTCTTCGCCCTTATGCCCCACCCCGAGCGCCATATCCGCCCCACCCAGCACCCGCGCTGGACTAGAGACGCGGCGAAAGGCCATGGGGATGGCTTCCGCGTGTTTCAGAACGCTGTCGCCTGGGTAAGAAGCCTGTAGCCACGCAGATTAAGGACGCAGCAGCAAGCGGCTCTGCCTATGTCACCTTGAGTCCTTCCTAGAAGCACGAAGGGTCTCGGTGGTGGGGCTTATCTGGGCACTACCCCCACCCGGGGATTCTTCGCCAGCCTTCAGATGAAGGACTCCTCAGAATCGGTCATGACCAATAAGATGGTCACCACGAAGGATGAAAATGCTGCATGCAATCTGTCATTCTGGCCCCGTGTCAATGCACGGGGTAAACTCCGGCCAGAATCCAGACTTCGCTGCCCCACCCACTGGATTCCAGCCTACGCTGGAATGACGGATTGTGTCCTATTTTCGTGAGAATTTTTCATTCTGGCTTGTCAGCCAGCACCACGAAGGATGAAAATAGCCTTTCCAGGTCATTCTGGATCCCTTCATAGTATTCAGGGTAAACTCCGCGAAGAATCCGGTGGGGAGGGGATTGTCCCACCGCATCGTCGCTATCCCCCCACCAGATTCTTCGTCCTTCAGGGAGTAAAGGAGAGAAGGACTCCAGAATGACAGTTCGGTTGCTATTTTCAGGGTAATGACAGATGGGCGGTTGTCACTTTTCTTTCTCGCTTTCACCACTCTCGGGGGCAGCCTCACGCTGTCTGACCCAGCGCTTGAGCTCATCGAGGCCGGGGGGCGCCACGTAGAAGACCTCTATATCGGTCGGGAACGTTACCTGGTGTCCCTCTCGCACCAGGAGTAACCCCGTCTCTTCTGCCTGCAGCGTCTCATCAATCTGCCGGGCGATAAAGTCATTACGCCGCTTTTGAGCGTCCACGTAGCACTCGTAGACCTTGGTCAACGCCTGCTGGCTCTGCATGCCGATGGCCAGACAGCGGCTCCAGTCCATGAACTCGGCCAGTATTTGCCTGTCTTCAATTGGCGTAAGCTCGGCACCCTTTTCCAGCCTGCATTTGGCAATCTGGTGGCTGCCTTCGCACAGCTCCCCAAGAATCTTGATGCCATCTTCCCCACCAACCGGCACCAGCTCGTGATAGACCCTATGCACCGCACCCAACTTGGCTTCCAGGTTAGCCAGGTGTGCCTCCACCTGCTCCCAGTACCTTTGGACGATTTCGGCAAGCCCGGGTTCCGGCTCCCTCGGTGCAAAGACAAGCGGCACAAAGTAAAGCCGGCGCCCGGCCTTGAACTCCGAGACCGGCGGTCTTTCAATCTTACCAAGCTCTTCCGACATGGCTAATCCTCCCTACTTAGTTACTAATACCAACGCACTAAATAATGATGAATAAAGTGTCATTGCGAGACCATCCCGATATTATTTTCATATTTTGTGGTGCTGGTTGTCCAACATGGACGATTCTGAGGCGCTTAGCATTTAGGTGTGCTTTTGGCCAGCTTGAGCCGTTGCGCTTCGTCAAGCGCTTCGGCCACAACAAACAGTGAGCCGGTGACGCAGACTACGTCCCTGGGACCCGCAACGTCCAGCGCCCGCGCCAGGGCGGCAGGCACGTCCTTCGCTACTTCAGCCGCCGTGCCACGCCTGGCGAACTCCGCCACAATACGCTCCAGGGACATGGCCCGCGGGTGCTTCGAGCGGGTGGCAATCACATTCGCGAAGGCCGGGTGAAGCTCATCCACTATAGCCGCAATGTCCTTATCCGATGACGCCCCGATGACCAGGAAAGCACGGTCATACGCCAGGTATTTTTCAAGCGTCTCCCGCAGCCGGCGGGCTGAGTCCGAGTTATGGGCGCCGTCCACCACCACTACCGGGGAGCGGTTGAGAATCTGAAAACGGCCCGGCCAGTGCACCTGGGACAGTCCATTGATGACGCTGTCTTTCGAGATGGCGAAGCCTCTCTCCGCCAGCACCTCGAGCGCCGCTACCGCCGTGGCGGCATTGACAAGCTGGTGCTCACCGAGCAAGGGGATAGCCAAGTCGTAGCTATCGAGCCGCCCATCTACACGGAGACGCTGCCGTTCCGTGTCAAAACCGAGATTTTGCCAGGAAACCTCGCGGCCAACGCTTACCAGCTTCGCCTTTTGTCTGAAGCAAGCGTCCCTGATAACTATCTCTGCCTCTTCTGCCTGCGGCGAGGTTATCACCACACAGCCCGGCTTGATGATGCCGGCTTTCTCGGTGGCAATCTCCCGCAACGTATGGCCTAGGATTTCCATGTGGTCATAGCCGATGGTCGTCAGGATGGCGACCTCGGGATAGATGACATTGGTCGCATCATAGGTCCCACCCAGACCTACCTCCAGCACCTGAAAAGCAACACCATTCTCGGCGAAATAGGCAAAGGCCAGCGCCGTCAGCAGCTCGAAGGTGGTTAGCTGACCGTAGGTGGCCTTGCGGTTCACCTCTTCGGCCTCCGGGAGAAGTCGGGTTATCACCACGGCAAACTCGTCATCGGTAATAAGTCTGCCATCAATCCTGATACGCTCATTAATGGTGTGCAGGTGCGGCGAGGTATAAAGGCCGGTGGTGTAGCCGGAGAAGGACAGTGCCGAGGCAATCATGGCTGCGGTGCTGCCCTTGCCTTTGGTGCCGGTGATGTGAGCTGATTTCGCCTTGCGGTGCGGGTCATCCAGCCGGGCTAATAGCTCATCCACCCGCCGCAGGTCATAGTTGGCCGCGGCGTGGGGCACCGGCGTCTTTTCGTAGTCCGTGTAGCTGTCAATATAGGCGACCGCTTGCTGATAGTCCATTATCGCTAATCTCCGTTCCAGCCAGAGAGAATTGTAGCATGGCGTGCTGGAAATTAACAAAGTGGCTTCATTGTAATTCCTCATACTAATAGTTTCAAAATAGAACGGACTCGACAAGCGTAACCTCTCCCTTTGGCAAAGGGAGAATGAGAGGGATTTGGAATGCAAAATCCCCCTCAATCCCCCTTTGATAAAGGGGGAGCACGAACAAATT
>JACQTX010000075.1 GCA_016210585.1 Chloroflexota bacterium | reverse complement strand
ATTACAGAATAATTTATCAAGTTATTTTTGGAACAGGATACTCATGGTGACGTTTTCCTTAGTCCTTCAAAGCTGCCGATGTCGGTAGAATTGGGGTAAGTTCCTCTTTCCCGGGCCGAATTACACGTTCAAAATGGAGTTTCGCGATTCCCTCTGTCTCCCCCTCGCATTGACAACTCTTTGTCAGAAAGTATAGATTAGATTCATCGCTCTAGTGCCGTGAAGGGATAGGTGAGGAGAATGACAGACTTTGGCTATGCCGGTAGGGTTTTGAAGGCTGATTTGTCCTCGGGTAACGTCAGTGAAATACCGACGGCGGACTATGCTGACCGGCTTATTGGTGGCAGGGGTATTGGTGCCAGGATTTACTGGGATGAGGTGCCGCCGGAGGCCGGTGCCCTTGACCCGGCCAATGTGCTTATATTCAACAGCGGGCCGTTCGCCGGGTTTCCCGGCCTGGCCGCCTCGAGATGGCATATCTGCGGCAAGTCGCCGGTGAACCATCCTAACACCTTCTCCTACGCCAACTGCGGGGGAAGCTGGGGTGTGTACCTCAAGTTCGCCGGCTATGATGGCCTCATCCTGCAGGGCCAGGCGGAAAGGCCTGTCTATTTGCTCATCCGGGACGGTCACGCCGAGATAAGGGATGCCACCGACCTTTGGGGCCAGAACGCGGTGGCCACGCGGGAAATCCTGAAGGGCCGGCATGGCAAGGAGACCAGGGTCGCCACTATTGGCCCGGCTGGTGAGAACCAGGTCGGCATGGCCGTTATCCTCGCTGATGACGATGCCGCTGGCTCCGCCGGCTTTGGCGCCGTCATGGGTGCCAAGAAAATAAAAGCCGTTTGCGTCCAGGGGGGAAAGAAACCGGTGGTGGCACACCCACAAAGACTGGCTGACCTGAGGAAACGCATCCGCGAGCTACGCCCGGAGCCGACCACTATCTGGACAGGCGGCTACCATGACACCTTCATGGAGACGAGCCCCAAGTTCAAGAAGACCCTTTGCTGGAGCTGTCCCAGTGGCTGCGTGCGCGCCATCTACGAGGCGGATGACGGCAAGAAGGGCAAGTTCATGTGCCAGGCTATCTCGGCCTACCTGGGTGCCGCCCGGCGCTTCTACGGCAAAGATACCGATGTCCCCTTCTATGTCGCCCGCCTGTGCGATGAGTACGGCGTGGAGATCACGGGGCTTTTGGGCATGAATATGTGGCTATGGCGCTGCCTGCGCGCCGGCATCCTGACCGAGGAGGATACCGGTATCCCTATCTCCAGGCTGGGCAGCCTTGAGTATATGGAGATACTGCTGCGCAAAATATCTTACCGAGAAGGCTTTGGTGAAGTCCTCGGCCAGGGCGTTGTCCGTGCCGCCGAGATTGTAGGGAAGAACTCCGTAGAGCATCTCAAGGGCGAGCTTACCCGTTGGGGCAACTACTACAGCTATACTCCCAGGTTGTATATGACCACCAGCCTGCTCTATGCCACTGAGCCAAAGACGCCAGTTCCCCAGCTCCATCATGTGAGCTTTCTCATTCACGAGTGGCAGGACTGGCTGAACAAAATAGAGGGGGCCTCTTTATCCACTGATCTGGTGCGCACTATTGCCCGCAAATACTACGGCGGTGAAGTCGCCTTTGACTTTTCGACCTATGAAGGCAAGGCACGGGCGGCCCATATCATCCAGAATTATGAGCATGCCAAGGACTGCCTTGTGCTCTGCGACTTCTTCTGGCCGATAAGATACGTCAGACACACCGCCGACCATCTCGGCGATTCTACCCTGGAGAGCAAGGTGCTGTCCGCTATAATCGGCAAGGACATAGATGAAGAAGGACTCAGCCGGATTGGCGAGCGTGTCCTCAATCTCCAGCGGGCTATCCTGACCAGGGAAGGACACCGTGGCAGGGCAGATGATGCCCTGCCCGAGACCGACTATACTATTCCTCTCAGGTTCGAGCTGGGAAATCCCAAGGGCCTCCTCCCCGGCAAAGAGGGCGAGGTCATCTCCCGCCTGGGCAGCGTGTTCGACCGTGAGAAGTTCGAGCAGATGAAGGACGAATACTACGAGCTGCGCGGCTGGGATGTTAAGACCGGACGTCAGACAAGGGCCACCCTGGAGAGGCTTCAGCTTAAGGACATTGCCAATGGTCTGGCGGGAAAAGGGCTTCTCGCCTGACCCAAGGGAGTTTCCTGGGCATTACTTCGAAAATACCGCTTTTCCATTCCGGCGAAAGCCGGAATCTAGTCAGTGTCGTCTGGATACCGACTGGAGTTTACCCCGTACTCCGATACGGGGTCGGTATGGTTTACATTATTTTCATGCTTCGTGGTGCTGGCAGACAAGCCAGAATGAAAAATTGCCCCTGAATCGTCAATGAGTTCGCTTCTTAAGACTTTCTGACTGCAGTTGCTGAACCTATGGCCAATGGATTGTCAAATGTCGTTTGGACATGGTAAAATAGTATAATTTTATGACAGGAAGTAGAGCAAACGTGAAAAGTAAAACTAAGAATCTGAGAACCCTGACCACTGAAGATGAGCTGTATGATCTGTGGATTTTGCTTTCCCGGACCAGGCATGCCTTTTACCGGGCCAGACAAAAAGAGCTGGCCCAATACGGCATCTCCGTTAGAGAGGCCGGGGTCCTGTACGTTATTGACATGCTGGGCCAAAAGGCGACACCTACGGAAATAGCCCGCTGGTTTATCCAGGAACCTCATTCGGTCTCTGAGCTGGTGAGTCGGATGGAGAAAAGAGACCTGGTGCGGAAAGCCAAAGACCTGGCCCGCCGGAACCTGGTGAGAGTAGAGCTGACGGACAAGGGCAAAGAGGCCCTGCGCTATTCCCTGAAGAGGGAGACGGTCCATAGCATTATGGCGGCGCTTTCTGCCTCTGAACGGCACCAGCTTGCTGGCTATCTGAAGACGATACGCGATAAGGCACTCGAAGAGTTCGACAAGAGATAGCCAGGAGGCTTAAGCTAGCCTAAACAGTGAATCCCTGGCAATCGCCATGTCCGCTTCACAGCGGGCACCGTGAAGTGTGAAAATTAGTCGCGCAACACTGTCATTACCTCGAAAGTAGAGTTACGACCCTCGTCTGTGATGCCTATTCTAATCGGGAATCCAGAGCGCTTGTGGAGGCATTAGTCGCTGGATTCCCAATCAAAGCCTGCCCCGAACTTGATTCGGGGTTGGGAAGACGTTGGGATGCTATTTTCATACTTCGTGGCATGTTGAATTCTCACGAAAATAGGACACAATCCGTCATTCCAGCATAGGCTGGAATCCAGGCTATGAATCTCACCGTTGTCTTCTGGATTCTGGCCTTCGCCAGAATGACAAAGGGGGAACTATTT
>JACQTX010000071.1 GCA_016210585.1 Chloroflexota bacterium | reverse complement strand
GGATAGCGATTGACCCCTGTAGGGCAGGTTTCCCAACCTGCCCGCCACTTCAGGTCGGGTTAGGAAACCCGACCTACAGATTGAATCGCTAATTTCGGGCGGTGCCGGGCACTAGAAGAAACGGTCATCTTGGGCTATAATAAGCCGAAACCCGCATTATCAAACGTAGAGAAAGGAGAATATGCAAGACCTGGAGATTTGCCGGATGCCGGCAGTGGCTATGGCCAAGGCCATCAGGAATAAGCAGCTTTCTCCGGTGGAGGCGGTGGGCGCCATCCTACGCCGCATCGAGAAGGTCAACCCCGTCATCAATGCCTACTGCACGGTAGTGGCAGAGAGTGCCCTGGCACAAGCTAAAGAGGCCGGGAATGCGGTGATGGCCGGCAAGAAGCTCGGCCCGCTGCACGGCGTTCCGGTGTCAATCAAAGACCTCATCTTCACCAAAGGTATCCGGACCACCGGTGGCTCCAAGATGTTCGAGAACTTTGTGCCGGAGCAGGACAATATCGCCGTAGAGCGCCTGAAAGCGGCGGGAGCTATCATCATTGGCAAGACCAACACGCCGGAGTTCGGCTGGCTGGGGATCACCCAAAACCCCCTCTTCGGCGTGACCCGCAACCCCTGGACCCCGGGCTATGTCACGGGCGGCTCCAGCGGCGGCGCCGCCGCGGCGGTTGTCTCCGGCCTGGGGCCGATTGGCATCGGCACAGATGTGGGCGGCTCTATCCGCATTCCGAGCAGCTTCTGCAATACCTTCGGGTTCAAACCCTCTTTTGGCCGGGCGCCGATGAACCTGGCCTTTCCTGCCGAGTCGGAAAGCTTTGCCCACAACGGCCCCATTACCAGGACAGTAGCGGACGCGGCCCTGACCATGGAGGTAATCGCCGGCCGGGACGACCGGGATCCTCTGTGTTTGCCTGATGCCAGACCGCGCTATTTGTCCTCCCTCAATGCGGGCATAAAGGGGCTGAGAGTAGCCTGGAGCAAGGACCTGGGCTTTGCCATTGTTGACCCGCAGGTCCTGAAGGCTACGGAAGCGGCGGTGAGGACTTTCAGCACGCTGGGCTGCATCGTAGAGGCCGCCAGCCCTGCTCCGCCTAGCCCGGACAAGTGGTTCACTACCATCGTGGCTACCGGGCTGGACACTTTCCTGCGGGAGAATACAAAGGAAGGGGAAACGCCACCGGTTGACCCGCTTATGCTGACCTATCTGGAGCGGAGCAAGGCGAAATCAGCCTACGAGTATGTGAAAGCTACCCATGAGCGCTGGGCGTACTGTAAGGCCATGCAGCCCTTCTTCGAGAAGTATGACCTTCTGCTGACGCCTACCCTCGCTGTGCCGCCCTTCGAAATAGGCGGTTACGGGCCGAGGGTAATCGCCGGCGTGAAAGTGTCCACCTTCGGCTGGTGGCCCTTCACCTGCGAGTGGGACATCACCGGCCAGCCGGCAGCTTCTGTGCCCTGTGGTTGGACGGACAATGGCTTGCCTGTAGGTTTGCAGATTGTAGGTCGCCGTTTTGAGGACGCCACCGTGCTGCGGGCCGCTGCCGCCTTTGAGCAGGCCGCGCCCTGGGCCGACAAGCACCCGCTGTTAGACTGATTTCATAGCCAAGTGAGGAAGAATAGTAGGAAGGGGACACAGGCCTTGAGACCTTCATAGTATTCAGGGTAAACTCCGCGAAGAATCTGGTGTGGGGATTGAAGATTGCCTCCCCTCCCCCGCCAGATTCTTCGTCGTCCTTCAGGGAGTAAAGGAGAGAAGGACTCCAGAGTGACAGTTCGGTTGCTATTTTCGTGAGCCACCGTAGGGCAGGTTTCCCAACCTGCCCGCCACTTCAAGTCGGGTTAGGAAACCCGACCTACAGAATGAATCGCTGATTTCGAGGAACGACAGTTCGGTTGCTATTTTCGGGGTAATGGCACCTATTTTCGGGGACTCTACCTGGCAAACGCTTGTTCTTGGCGAGATTAGGGGCTAGAATAGTAGTAGTAGGCGCGGCAGGAGAGGCTAGAATTGGGCACCATTTTTTATAAGGAACCCAAGCTGGAAAGCCCCGATATGATCGCGAGCTGGCCAGGCATCGGCAACATCGGTGTAGTGGCTATTGACACCCTGCGGGGACAGCTCCGGGCCGAGGCACTGGGAGAAATAGAGCCCTGGGATTTTTTCTATCCCAAGAAGGTCATCATCAAGTCCGGGCTGCTGGTGGACCTGCAGTTCCCTGCCAGCCGGTTCTTCTTCAAGAAAGCGCCGGGCAAAGAGGTGGTCTTCTTCGTTGGTGAAGAGCAGCCCAGTGATGGCAGCGGCATGTATGCCGAAGGGAAGAAAGCCTTTCAGATGGCCAATGCCGTTCTCGATGTGGCGGAGAAGATGGGCTGCCGGCGCATCTACACCTCGGGCGCCGCGGTAGCCCTGACGCACCATGCTATGAGGCCACGTGTCTGGGTGGTGGCCAGTGACCGCACCCTGCTCGGTGAGCTGAAATCCTGCCCCAATACCGTTCTGATGAGCGAGGTTGAGGGCCGCGGCGGTGGTGGCGGCAGCATTACCGGGCTGAATGGCCTACTTCTTGGTCTGGCTAAGAAACGCGGCTTTCAAGCCGTTTGTCTAATGGGTGAGATACCCGATTATCTCTCCGGGGCACCCTTTCCCTATCCCAGGGCTTCCCGGTCTATCCTAGAGGTGCTGACCCGCCTCCTGGGTGTCACCATTGACTACCAGCTCCTCGATGATATGACCGTGCAGGTGGATGAGATTATCGAGGGCATCTATGAGAAGCTACCCGCGGAGCTGAAGGAAAAGGTGGAGCAGCGTAAAGTGATGGTGCAGCCCTGGGCGGCACAGATAACGGAGGAAGATGAAAAGTGGCTTAAAGAGCATATTGACGAGCTTTTCCAGAAAGGGGGCCGTGGCGATGAGCGACCAGCTTAGAATCATGCGGCTTCCTGAGCTGAAGAAGTCATCGCTCGTGATAAGTTGGAGCGCGGACGTGAGCAACCTGGCGCCCGGTGTGGCGGACTATCTGAGAGATAAACTGGGCGGAGAGAGCTTCGCTGAGATCGAGCCACTGGAGTTCTTTCCCCTGGGAGGCGTAGCCATACAGGATAACTTGGTCGAGTTTCCCGATAGCCGGTTCTATGTCTGCCCGCACCACGAGCTGGTGATATTCAAGAGCGTTCCTCCGGCACGTGACTGGTTCAGGTTTCTGAACGTGGTCCTGGATATGGCGGAGCAGTGCCATGTAAAAGAGATATTCACCATGGGCGGGATGGTCTCGCTCAGTGCCCATACCGCCCCCAGGCAGCTGCTGGGCGTGTATAACGCGCCGGAGCTAAAGAAAGTCCTGGGCAGCTATGAAGTGGCCGGCGAGCTTGACTATGAGTCGCCGCCGGAGCAAAGGCCAACCCTCAACTCCTTCCTGTCATGGGCAGCTAAGCGCAGGAACATACCGACGGTCACCTTGTGGGCGCCAATGCCCTTCTATCTTGTGGCCGTGGATGACCCCTGGGCGCGGAAGCGGCTGCTGGCATTCTTTGACCAGCGCTTTAGCCTCGGCCTCGATTTCACCGAGCTTGATAAGGCTATTGAGCGCCAGGGCCAGAAGCTAGAGCAACTACGGCATGACTTCCCCGATATTGATGCAGCTATACGGCGCCTGGAGACCAGCCTGTCACTGACGGAAGAAGAGAACGAGAAGCTGGTGCGAGAAGTCGTGAAGTTTTTGCAGCAAGGCAACTGAGCAGGCGCTTTTGTTTGCTGGTGGGTTACGCCTCGACTTCGTCCAGGCTCCACCCACCCTACGATTCTGTATCCTGTTCCAAAAATAACTTGATAAATTATTCTGTAATCTCCCCCTT
>JACQTX010000003.1 GCA_016210585.1 Chloroflexota bacterium | reverse complement strand
GGAAGATCGGCAGGAACTGAGAGCTGCCCCCGTATTGCTTACGCGGAGAGGTGCTGGAGTGGACTATCAGGCACGCCTGGAGAGCGTGAGTCGGACTTTACTCCGACCGTGGGTTCGAATCCCACCCTCTCCGCCACCCTTTTTGGAGATGTTGGGTCGCGGTTGTGAAGACAGACGATTTCGACTATACCCTGCCCCCTGACCTCATTGCCCAGGCGCCCCTTGAGCCGAGAGACCGGTCCCGCCTCTTGGTCCTTGACCGGGCGACCGGGTCAATCCGTCACCACCGGTTCTATGAGATAGCCGAGTTTTTGCAGGCCGGTGATGTGCTGGTGCTCAATGACAGCCGGGTCATCCCGGCGCGCCTGTTCGGCCACCGGAGTGGTGGCGGCAAGGTCGAGCTCCTGCTGCTGCGGCGTATCGAGCCGAAGGTCTGGGAGGCGCTGGTGAAGCCGGCCCGGCGCGTGGCTACGGGTTCGACTATCGAGATAGGCAACGGTACCAGGAAGATTATGGCCCGGGTAATAGCACAAAGGGAAGACGGCATCAGGACCATAGGCTTTGCCGATGAGAGTCTGCTGGCGGAGACAGGCAATGTGCCCCTCCCGCCCTATATTCACGTCCCCCTGGCGGACCCGGAGCGCTACCAGACGGTCTATGCCCGGGAGGAAGGCAGTGCGGCCGCCCCGACGGCCGGCCTGCACTTTACCCCAGCGCTGTTGGATGCCGTGAAGGCCAAAGGCATCCAGTGTCACTTTGTTACCCTGCACATCGGCCTGGACACCTTCCAGCCGGTCAGAGAAGCCGACCCGCGCCACCATGTCATCCACCGGGAGTATGGCGTGCTGGGCAATGAGGTCGCCCAAGCTCTTTCACGGGCGAAGCAGGAGGAGCGCCGGGTCATCTGCGTCGGCACCACTGCGGTGCGGATTGTGGAGCAGGCCGCCCAGGTCAGCCTCCCGGGGCTGCAGTCCTTTGCCGGCTGGGTGGGCCTCTTCATTCTGCCGGGCTACCGGTTCCGCATGGTGGACGCCATGGTCACCAACTTTCACCTGCCCCGCTCCACGCTCCTGATGCTGGTCAGCGCCTTTGCCGGCGCCGGGCTTGTCCGGCAGGCCTACGCCGAGGCCATTGCGGCGCAATACCGTTTCTACAGCTTCGGAGATGCCATGCTGATTCTTTGAGATGACGCTTCCGGCGGATGATAGTAGCGTATGAAAATCCTGGGCATCGAGACCTCCTGTGATGAGACGGCGGCGGCGGTTGTCGCCGATGGCCGACACATTTTGGCCAATCCTCTTGTCTCGCAGATAGACATCCACGCCCGGTACGGCGGTGTTGTGCCGGAGGTGGCCTCGCGCCAGCATATCCTGTCTATCATCCCGGTTATCGAGCAGGCCCTGGACGCGGCCGGCGTTACCTGGACTGAGCTGGACGGTATTGCCGTCACCGTAGGCCCCGGCCTGGCCGGTTCGCTGCTGGTTGGCGTCAATGTGGCCAAGGCCATCGCCCTGGCCCGTGGCCTGCCCATCATTGGGGTCAATCACCTGGAGGGCCACATCTACGCCAACTGGCTGACGGACGATGCTGCTCCACCCGCCTTTCCTCTGCTTTGCCTCATCGTCTCCGGCGGCCATAGTGACCTGGTCCTGATGACGGAGCATGGGCGCTATGCGGTGCTGGGACGGACACGGGATGATGCCGCCGGCGAGGCCTTCGATAAGGCAGCCCGCATCCTGGGGCTGGGCTTTCCGGGTGGTCCGGCCATCGAGCGGGCGGCACGCACGGGCACCCCTGTGTTCAAGCTGCCCCGTGCCTGGCTGAAGGGCACGCATGACTTTAGCTTCAGCGGCGTGAAGACGGCCCTGCTGCACCTCGTCGAAAACGGGCAGATTAAGGACGTGGCAGATGCCGCCACAAGCTTCCAAGAGGCCGTTATCGAGGTCCTCGTCACCAAGACCATAGACGCAGCCCGCGAGAACCGGGTGAGAGAGGTCCTGCTCGCCGGCGGCGTTGCCGCTAACAGCCGCCTGCGCCAGTGGCTCAGCGGCACCTCACCGGTGCCTGTGCGTATCCCGCCGCCGGCCTTGTGCACGGACAATGCCGCCATGATTGCCGCCTGCAGCTACTACCGTTTGCAGGCAGGCCAGCGGGCAGGTCTTGACCTTGACGTTGTCACCGGCCTCAAGCTAGCTTAGTATCATGCCAGCTACCGGAATGGCTTCGACAATCACGCTTGGCAGATCGCGCACTCGTGCTCCCTCACCGGTGTCAGGACTACCGTAATAGGTCCAATCCCCCATGTCCTTCAAGGAAGGACACCATGAAGGATGAAAAACACAGACAGAATGTACCCATACCGACGGAAGTCGGTATCCAGATGATAGAGCTCTTGCCTGGATTCCGGCTTTCGCCGGAATGGAAAACACTATTTTCCGAGCAATCAAGAGCAACCTTGGGCAAGGACGACCTCATCCCTTCGGCTTTGCTCAGAGCTTGCCCTGAGCAAAGCGAACGGGGCAGGCCCCTTTATGCCGTCTCCTGATAGTAGGGTGTTAATAACCCGCTCGTCCTGAGCCTGTCGAAGGATGAGCATTAACCTTCTGGCCGCTCATGGATTCGACAAGCTCTCACCATGAGCAGCTTACAGACGTTTCTAAACGTCTCCTAAGTAGGAGAAGGGAGAAGACATTTAAGAGAGGGGGCTTCGCCCCTCTCTTTTTCTTAATTCCCCTTCCCAGTGGGAAGGGGGTCAGGGGGATGGGCATCCCACTTAACTCAGCCACAGACCTTGATCACGTCCTCCCCAATTGCTGAAAATGTCGATGTCGCCTTTATTGGCGTGATGTGTCACCAGACAGCGGGCAGCCGCGGCACTTCCCCTGGGTACACCGGGTGTGGTACAGGTGGAGGAGGCCCTGCTGGGGGCAGGCCGTGCCGACAAGGCGGTTGTCCAGACCAAGCTGCCGCTTCATGTGCCGCTCGATGGCGTTCTCATCCAGCCGGGGATAGCTATCATAGAGACCAAGAGCCTGCCGTGCCAGGCTGGCACGGCGGCCGAGCTGGCCCCAGGCATAGGCGAAGGGCAGCAGGACGTTGCTGATAATATCACCGGCCCGTCCCCTGCCCAGCAGGGCCGGCGCCGGCCTTTGCCCTCCCGGCCCGAAGCCAGGGTCACCGGTCCAGTGGCGATCGGCAGCTACCACGAGGCCCGATACAAGCCGGGAGGCATCTTGAGCAGAGGCGACAAGATTGACCAGTCCCGCCAGCAGCCCGCTCTGCCGGTAGCGGTGGAGCAGATAGCTCAGGGCCACCAGACGTCGCACCGGGGAGTTGCCCGGCCTGACCTTGCACAGTTGCCAATCGCTCACCGACAGCACCGCTTTTCGCCAGCACGAAGTCCAGGCCTCCGCTAGCCGGGCCGCCCAGCTTGGCGCCGGCCCGCTCTTGGGGCAGAGCGGGCCCGCTGAACACAAGAACCCGGCGCTGCCCAGCAGCAGGGCCTGCTGGCCGGCCAGATAGTCTTCGTCCGCTATCCTTTCTTTCCCTGCGGCCTCCAATACCTCCAGGGGTAGTTGCTCCGCCAGCCTTTGGAAAGACTGACAGTTGCGAGTATAGCCTAGGGCGGTCATAATGCCCTCGTAAAGGCACTGCCCGGCAGCTTTCTGGCGAAGCATGGCCCGGAAGGCTGCGGCCTTATCTCGGAAGCGGCTCATGCCGGCGGCCTCCAGCTGTGCGGCCAGGACCGGCGGCGATAGGCGCTCCAGCACCCCAGCACAGGGCAACCGCACCCTATGCTCTGACCCTTCCAGATACCTGTAGAGGGCCAGGGTAGGGACTTTCTTGCCGTCCGCCAGCGTGGTCACCCCGCCGCTGCCCCACATGGCCACGTGGAGGATGACCTGGTTATAGGCGGCGTCAAGGTGATGCCGGTGGGCCTGCCAGTCCCCCGACCTGACGTGTACCTCGATATTGCCCCGGCTGAGCTGCCGGTCGCTCCTGACCACCGCGCCGCAGAAATCGCCGCCACGCTCATCGTTGGGCCGCCCCGGATAGACAATCCGGATAGCTTCCCCTTCCTCCGCAGTCAGTCCGGGCTGGAACAGCAGACTCTGCCAGAGGCTGACCACCTCGCTTTCTGTCAGATTGGTCATTTGCGTAACCACCCTGGCTGGGCCGATAGGCTAGGCAAACAAGCTGTCAGCTTTCAGCTATCAGTCCTTGATTTAAGATTTATGATCACTCTTGTCCAAATCAGGTTTTTGAATCGAGTCTAATTTAGACAGCATCTTTTGCTGGTAAACCTGAATTTTGGAGTCAAACGTTTAAGATGTGTTACGGAGAGTTGAGATTGCTTCGGCTTCCGCCGAAGGCTGACTGCTGAGCGCTGACAGCCATTTCCCCATTTGCCTCAAGTACAGGCGACCTTCGTCCATCGCCGACTTACACTGTATCGTGTATCCGACGGCGCAAAAAACCCTTTACCCGTCAAGGCTTGCAACTTTCAGAACGAGGCTTTCTCTAGCTCCTGCCGGAAGACCCGGTAGGCCGGCTCATCGTAGAGGACAAAGACCACCCGCTCCAACCCTGTCCGTCCGGCAATATGCCGGCGCACCTCATCGATGATGATGCGGGCGCACTCCGCCATTGGGAAGCCGCCCACGCCCGTGCCCAGTGCCGGCAGGGCCAGGCTCTTCACCCCCAGCGCCTCCGCCCGGCGCAGGCTATTCCGGGTCGCCTCTCTTATCCTGGTGGCATCGGTCTGCAGGTCCTGCCCCATCACGGCGGCATGGATGACATATTTCGCCTTCAGCCGCCCGGCACCGGTGGCGACCGCTTCCCCGATGGGCACTGGCCCCTGTTTGACGGCTTCCGCCTCAATCTCCGGGCCGCCCGCCTGTTTGAGGGCACCGGCGACGCCACCGCCCATCCAGAACCTGTTGTTCGCCGCATTGACCAGGGCATCAGCCTCCACCTTCGTAATATCCCCCTGGTAGACCTCGATGCTGGCCATCGCCTGCCTCCTTGTTATCTCTAGCCATCTATGATACACGGTTACGTGTAGGCTGTCAAGGGGCCTGCCGCTTCCCCGCGCCGGGCATTGACAAAACCAGGCGGCGAAAATACAATCAGTAGTCGAATAATACTGGAAAAGGCGGGCGAGATGGCAGGAGCTTTAGAGGGCGTGACCATTCTGGAAGTGGTGCGGGTGGGGCCGGCGGCCTTCGCCACCATGATGCTGGCGGATATGGGGGCCGAGGTCATCAAAATCGAGACGCCGCCGCAGGCGGCCGTCAAGGGGGCGGACTTCGGAACGCTGACCGAAAAGGAGGCTCGCGAAGCGGCCTACACCTTACACAACCGCAACAAGCGGAGCATAGCCATCAACCTGAAAGCACGGGACGGGCAGAAGCTGCTGCACAAGATGGCGGCACGGGCCGATGTCTTCGTCGAGGGGTTCCGCCCCGGGGTCATGAAGCGGCTGGGTGGTGACTACGAGACCCTGCGGCAGATTAACCCGCGTCTTGTCTATTGCTCCCTGAGCGGCTACGGGCAGGCCGGGCCTTACCGGGACTTCGCCGGGCATGACATAAACTATATCTCGCTCGGCGGGGCGCTTAACCTTATCGGCGAGGCAGGTAAACTTCCTACCGTGCCGCTCAACGTTATCGCTGACTATGCCGGGGCGGCTCTGCACGGCGTCGTCGGCATCCTGCTCGCCCTGTTTGCCCGGGAGAAGACCGGGCAGGGGCAGTTCATTGACATCTCCTATCTGGACACGGTGGTCTATCTCGCGGCTAACTGGTGTGCCGCACCCTACTTTTCCCGCGGTAAGGTGATAGAGCGTGGACAGACGCCCTACAGCGGCGGCTACCCTTACTACGCCGTATATAAGGCGAAGGATGGCAAGCTGCTGACCATCGGCTGCCGCGAGCCGTGGCTGTGGGCGAACCTGTGCCGGGCCCTGGGCCGGGAGGACTTCATCCCCTATGCCACCAGGCCGGAGCACCTGGGACAGGCACCCGATGCGGACTATCGGGAGGTCAAGCGGCAGCTTGAGGAAATCTTCCTGACCCGGACGCGGGACGAGTGGTTTGACCGGCTCATCAAGCAGGACGTGTGTATTGGTAAGGTCTATTCCTGGGACGAGGTCCTGGCCGACCCGCATATCCTCTACCGGCAGATGCTGCTCGAGGTGCCGCATCCCGCGCTCGGCATGCTGAAGCAGGTGGGCATCCCCATCAAGCTCTCGCGGAACCCGGGCAGCGTGCGCCGCAACGGGCCTTACCTCGGCGAGAATACCGATGAAGTCATGGGCGAGCTTGGCTATGCGGCTGAGGCCATTGAACGTCTGAGGCAAGAGAACGTGATTGCATGAATTAAGACGCCTGGCTATTGTCACGTCAGGCTAATAGGTGAGCTTGCCGGGAAGCGCACAAAATTCACAACTTTTTAATCATGAGAGCGGCTAGCACATCACTCCCTTCGGCTTCGTTCAGCGCTTGCCCTTTGTCCTCTCCCACGAGGGGAGCCTCGCCCAAAAAGCCCCACCCTCATGTCATTCTTCGCTACGCTCAGAATCTCGTTCTCTCCCTTTCGAATTTCGGAACGACGAGATTCTTCGTTGCGGAGTTTATACTGAGCGAAGCGAATGTGCTCCTCAGAATGACATTTTGGGCAAAGCCCACGAGGGGAGAGGAGACCCAATTCGGCGCATATAACAAATTCACACCCTCAGAGGCGGACTCATCGGGATGGTCTCGCAATGACGGATGATGCCTCAAGACTTATTGTGTTTATATTAGTCCACCGCGAAGTCCGCCAGGTCCAACTCAACAACGGTGGACCTGGTAGGACGTCCCGTGTCCGGGTCCCAGCCCATCCCCA
Source organism: Chloroflexota bacterium (assembly GCA_016210585.1). GTDB lineage: Bacteria > Chloroflexota > Dehalococcoidia > Dehalococcoidales > JAFGLR01 > JACQTX01. The sequence goes on along the minus strand of JACQTX010000003.1, from coordinate 14,286 downwards.
CCCGGTAGTCTTTCGCCAGGGTGTCTATATCAATTGTGGTAATCAACTATTTCTACCTCCATAACCCCAACCTTGATGCCATTTGAAGCAAATTCGCCATTGGTTTAGCCAATCGATATTTGTTCATACGGACTTCTCCAAACGGTAACCCCTTCCGGGCACCGTGATTATGTGTCTCGGCTGCTTCGGGTCTGGCTCTATCTTAGTTCTGAGGTGTCGAATATACTGATGCAGATACTCCGTTTCTCCGTAATACTCATGTCCCCACACCTTGGCCAGAAGGTGTCTATGAGTCAGGATTTTTCCAGCGTTCAGAGCCAGCTCTCTCAGGAGATAGTATTCGGTACGTGTCAGAGTCAATTCACAGCCATGTAGCTTGACGATTTCGGTATTGAAATCCACCTCAAGGTCCGCGTTTGGGAAAATTGCAGGCGATGTGGTTGTTCTTTCCCAACGACTGCGGCGCATGACTGCTTTCACACGGGCGATTAATTCGTCTATCGTAAATGGTTTAGTGATATAGTCGTCGGCGCCAGCGTTCAGACAGGTGACTTTATCTTTCATATCACCCCGCGCACTAAGCATAATTATCGGCATTGAATAAGTATCCAGAATACGCCGGCAAACCTCAGTGCCGCTAATTCCCGGCAGCATTATGTCCAAAATAATGAGGTCGGGCGGGTCTTCATTAACCATTTTGAGGGCTTGCTCTCCACTGAGCGCTGCACGCGCTTTCCAGCCTTCACCCTCCAGACACGCCTGAAGCAACTGATTGATAGAGGGGTCGTCATCTACTACCAAGATAGCAATAGTCTGGCGCATTTTACCCCTACGGCAGGTACGAACATGTCATCGGTTGCGACTTTAGTAGTCTATTTTTACCAGACTTCATAGCAGCTTGTCAAGTATTGCCGGTGGATAAATGGCTTATGAACAGTATTAGAGCAAGTAGACTACACTCTAGGTCCTCAATTCTTCAGGAATTTTTCAGAATCTTTTAATCAGTTTTTCAGAAGTCTTGTGTTACAGTGTTAAAGCGTGATGGGGAACGTATGAGACTTTATTTGCTCTACGGAGTCTGGCAGGTTGATAGTTATTGCCCTATCTCCGTAATGGAAATGGGGCAACGACAGGCGACTGTGCGATTAGTGGTATTGGTGGAGAAAGGACATGCATATCTTGTTTTTAGAACTAAAGGTCGGATTTTAGGCAAAAAATGAATTATTAAGGAGATATAGAGATGAGTCACATAATCAAATACGGCATCATTCTGGCACTAGTCGCGATGCTTGCAATGGGTCTGAGTGTCAATGGTTCACCGGCATTGGCCAACGCGGGAACTGGGTCCGGCATTCAGATAGTCACGATGATAAAAGGCTTGGAAGCTGGCGATAAGGCAATCCTAGACGTATCTACCGAGGGGGAGATGTCGCACGAGAATGCCATCGCCTCGAAGACGGTGGTTGGCGATGGCAAGGTAATGTATGTGACATTGTCAGCCGATCTCAAGGACGGATCTTACCAAGTTGCCATAGATGCTACAGACAAGTATTTCCGTCAGCCGCGGGGCTACTTTTTTGCAGTGCTCGATTCAAAAATTTACAACCCCGATAACCGTACCATCGCGTTCGAGCTAATTCCTCCAACCGCCAGAGATTACGAACCGTCTCGTAATTCGTTCCATTTCGCCCCCGTGACCAAGGTTGTCGCACCACCAGCCACCAGCGACATAGGTACACGGCCTATACGATCAGAACCCTTCCGCGACCTCTCGGCCCCGAAAAAGGAACCTATCCCAAATCTGGGCGAGCACGTAACAACGAGCGTCAAGTATTACGAAAATTATGGCACTGACTACTCGAATCACGGTCTTTTCGGGGTATTGACGCCAGTGGATACGGGTGTTTCGCCGCACTCTTCTCCAACGAGCACGGATTTCGTGGTTGGACACGTATATTCGCAAAACACCAGTGGTGGCCGGATCGAAGGTGGGTGGGTAGACGCGTCCTGGAAGGACGATAATCGCTACATATATACCCACAACAGCGTGGAGAACATTTGGGAATACCACGGCACCGTATCGGATAACTCATATCTAAACATATACACCGTACTCGACTCAGGTACGACGTGGAAGGTATACTATTACGATGGCGACTGGGGGTGGGTAGAACTGGACAGTGCAGACGTCGGTATGTCTTCGGCGAACGAAACTTTCCTTGGATTTGAAGTCGATGACGCAGCCGCACCGCCCCCAAGCTTTCCACGATCGGATATTGTAAATGCAGCGTTGCTGGTCTATAATGGGTCGTACTATTACTGGGATACTTGGGATACAGGTTATTACACTGTCCCCTTTCATGTCCCTAATGATTCACCCTACCATAAGCACGTCACATCTTCTTACTATGACTGGTACGCGCATACTGATTAGCGACAGGACGCCAATAGACTGAATTGTCCAGGACAAACTGAACTTAGGCTCGGAGTAAAGCAATCGTTCTTCTGAGCCTAAGCCAGTTGTCCTATTAGGTGAGTGCATTTTGGCGTGCCATGTTAACTCCGAGACATCTGGAGGCAGGCACGAGGTCACTTTCAATCCGGTTTTTGATGGAGATTTGACAATCGCTCCCTGCAATTGATAGGATGGCGGCGAAAATGAGTATTGGACGAGTAACAGCTCTATTTGGGGGACTGCTGATCGTAGCTGGGCTAGCATTGGCATCCATTTCATGCACTCTGCCAGAGGCGTCCGCTCCCCCTCAAGAGCTCACCATGGAAGTCCCAGAGCCACGGACGGTGACTGTCGGGGAAAATGCAGTTGTGCAGGTTATTCTTCGAAATGTTCCTGAAGAGGGTAGCGTCATTGACATAACCTGGTACGGTTTCGGCAGACAAACGGGAATGACAACTGGACTACCACCCTCGCCCGGAGCTTCGGGTGAGCCGGTAAAACTGCAGCTCAGGTTGGAGAGTTCCGATGCCAGCATCCTGGGAGGGCTGGCGAAATCGCCAGCCCCTTTCGCTCCAAACGGCGGAAACTTGCGTCTGGGGGACAAAGACGTTGGCTTTAGGTTTTATTTCCAAACACTATCGGCCGGCAAAACTGATTTGTCGCTTACTCTCACGAGACCCAATGCAAGCACCGTGAGTAGAAAGGTTGATGTGACCGTTGCTGAGTGAATCCGGGGGACCAGGCTGACCGGCACATTGGCAGGGCTTCCTCAGAAGATAGCCTCTACCTCCCCCAGATAATTCATAGACTACAACTCACCAAAGAGGCCAGCTCATAGCTGGCCTCTTTCTTCCTTCTCAATACCTAAGTTCGAAGGTCGTAGACAAAGTTTTACCTCCTGTCCACGCTGGTGGCCTGTGTCATTCTATCTATTCTCCTTCTTGTGCGAAGTCCGCCAGTCCCAGCTCAGCAATGGTGGTGTTGGTGGGACGGCCCGTGTCCGGGTCCCAGCCCATCCCCTTACGGTAGTCTTTGGCCAGGGTGTCAATATCTATCGTTATGCCCTGCAGAGGGCCTTCGGTTTTCGGCGGAATACCGCTCAGGCGGCCGGGCAGGGTCATCCGGGATGGGTCAATGCCCTCCCTGATATTGAAAAGCTGGCGCAATGTCTGGATGCGCCGGCCCGTCTGCAGTAGCTCCGCCATATCCATCTGCCACCCGGTGACGGCATTAAGGAAGTCCAGCATGGGGAAGTTGCCGAAATAGACCACCGGAAAGAGGCACAGCCCGCTACAGGCGCCCACCTGCCAGTAGCTTGAGGCCCGCGCCGCCGCGGGCCCCTTGCCCTTATACTCGTAGCGCTCGAAGCCAGTAAACTGGACCTCGGGATAGGGCGCCACCGGGATGTTCATGTCCACACGTGTCATTGGCCCGGCGGTGGTGTGGCGCCCGGGGGTGGGGTCAACCACGTAGCCGGTGCCCCGTCCCGGCCAGAACAGGGCATTATGCATCCCCGGCTCCTGCCCGCCCACGTGCATGGCGTATTGCGCGGCGCCACGGCCGATTTTGCTAGCGGCCATCTTGACGCCGTCCGCCAGGACATCGCCCAGGCCCTCCCGCCGGACCATCCTTTCGAGCAGCACCAGTGTCGCCTTAGTGTTGCCCCAGGTCAGGTTGAGGCCACCTGTATCGTCTCTGGTAATAATGCCATGCTCATAGCACTCCATGGCAAAGGCGATGACCGTCCCCGCTGAGATGGTGTCCAGCCCGCCCCGGTTGCACAGGTCGTTCATCTTCAAGAGGGCATGCAAATCGTCAATCAGGCACAGGCTGCCGAGGGCGGCCAGCGTCTCATACTCCGGCTTGTGGGTCTCCGCCAGGGGGTAGTCGCCCCCGGGCACCTTCAGGATGCCCCCGCAGGCGATAGGACAGTTGCTACAGGCGAACTTTTTCACCTGGTAGCCTATGATCTTGTCCGCATCCAGCTTTGTCATCGTCGGGAAGGCCTGGCTGCCCGCGTAAAGCCAGTTCTTCACCGGCGTGGCGCCGCCGGCGATGAGATTCTGGATGTGGCCGCAGGTACCGTATTCCTGGAGGCTCTGGCCGAAAGCCGCTTCCCGCATGGCGGCGGCGAACTCCCGGCGGAGCTGGTTGAGCCGCGCGCGGTCGGCTACCGGGACTTTTTTATGGCCACGAACAGCGATGGCCTTCAGGCGCTTGGCGCCCATCACGGCGCCTACCCCGGAGCGCGCCGCGATACGTCCCTTGTCTGTGCAGACACCGCTAATGAGCGAAAGCTTCTCTGCCGCCATGCCGATGCAGGCCACCCTTGTGCCGGGATCGCCCAACTCCGTGATAAGAGTCTCCTCAGTTTCGATGGCATCCTTGCCCCAGAGAAGGGCGGCATCCCTTAGCTCAGTCCTGTCATCGGTGACCAGCAGGTACTTGGGCGCGCTGGCTGTGCCGGTGAAAAAGAGGGCGTCCCAGCCCGCCTGCTTTAGCTCGCTGCCGAAGTGGCCGCCGCAGTTGGCGTCCCCCCAGCCACCAGTGAGCGGCGATTTGCAGACAACGGTGAAGCGCCCGCCCGTGGGCACGGGCGTCCCCGTGAGCGGGCCAGTGCAAAACCCCAGGGTATTCTCCGGTCCCAGCGCCTCAACGCCGGCGCCCTGCTGCTCAAACAGAATGCGGGCGCCCAGCCCGTAGCCCCCGATAAAGGTGCGGGCCAAGCCCTCATCAAGCTTCCTTTCCCTCATCTCACCGGTCGTAAGGTTGATGAAGCCCACCCTGCCTGTGTGACCATACATTTCCGCTGGACCTCCCGTGCAAATTACCGCGCTATGTGTCTCATGCTAGCGGAAAGGGATATGACACGTCAACAGCAGCCATTGTGCGGTGGAATATGTTCGCACTGATAAAGATAGTTTCATTTCGTTTCTTAATTTGCTCAGAAAATAGCCACCTCCTTGTCATTACTTCGAAAATACCAATCGGATTGTCATTCTGAAAAGCGGAGCGACGAAGAATGACAGTTCGGTCGCTATTTTCGAAGTAATGACAGTATTGAATGAGTTATTTTCATGCTTCATGGCGCCCCCTGACAAGGGGGCATGGAGGATGGGACAGCCGTGAGAGTGGACAGTCCGCACAAACTCTTGACCTTGACAAATGCGTATCAATAATGATACGCTAAAACCAAAAGAAACTCGATGGGCAGAAAAAGACTCGGGGGTTTCGTTTTCGTTACGTATAAAGGCGACCATCGCCCCTATCATGTTCATATCAGGAAAGGAAGCAGAGAAATAGGGCGGTGGGACATAGAGAATCAGATGCCGCCGGATCATCTTGAGGTCACCGAGAAATTAATGAGGGCTTTGGTGAAATTGGGTTACGCGTCAGGAGAGAACAAATGACAGTGACTAATGTTTTGGAACAAAAGAGGAAGGGTAAAGCACAACCTAAAGCTTGTCTCGTGACAGAGCAGAAGACGCTTGACAATATCCAAGGCATGTTAGCCGATACTAACTTTGTGATCCTGTTCAAAGAACGCCTCCTTGACTTGCTGAAGGAACGCGACTGTAATCTCTTTATTATTGATACCGAAGTGAAAGATATGGATACGTGGCCTGCGCCGCTGTTGACTATCCCCAACGCGCAGTACAAAGACTGGCTATTTCTTGTTTCGAGGCTATCGGACGTCTCTCGTCTGCAACCGCTACCTCAGAATGCCAGATTAGTTGACCGGAGAAGGTTATCTGTTGAGGATATTGCTTCGCTAATCAAGAAGCGCTTAGACCCGGAATCAAGAAAGAGATTCGACCGAGTGAACTTCTTGGAAGATGCGAGAACATTTTTGATCTGGATGGAAAATGGAAAGACATATGCTTTGCATATGTCTAATCTCCAAGAGGCCGATTCAACAGGAGTTGTTAAGTGGTCTTTGAGTAGAAACCGGGACTACATTAAGGTAATTCAAGAATCGGGTAATCAGTTTGAGATTCCCTGGGATGACGTCCTTTATCACTGTGAGCCTCAATATGAGTTCTACAAAGAGAAACAATTTGAAGACCACGGCACAGCCGTAAGCCAGATAGGCGAAAGGGTTCGACAGCTCAGGCGAGAGAAGGGCTATTCTATTCAGACGCTCGCAGCTAAGAGCGGAATGAAGCGTCCGAATCTAAGCAGATTGGAACACGGACATCACCAGCCCTCATTAGAAACGCTCGAAAGGATCGCCAAAGCATTAGAAGTGCCCGTGGTTAATTTGGTCGCAAAGGGCGGAGAATCCGATGCCTTCCAACAATGAAGGCGAATTAGAGCGACTGCGCCGGGAATTGGAGGCGGTAATCGCCGAGCGAGACCATCTGCTGGCCTAGCATAGCCGTCTCGCCAAAGAACCCGCTTCTAGAAACGTGCTAATCCAAGAACAGGGGGTTCCTGACAGAGTTTCTGTTCAACCCACGGTAGCCACAAAACAACCTCATGACATGGGCATGCCCAACAACGACTCGCCTCAGTGGGATAAGATACGGCTTTTTCGTTCATTATTTCGGGGGGCGCGATGATGTGAACGCGCGGTTCTGGCAGAACAGGCAGAGCGGCAAAGCCGGTTATAGCCCGGTCTGCGAACACGAATGGGACCGCAAGCTGTGCCAGAAGCCCTACGGAAGGTGTAATGACTGCCCTAATCGGGAGTTGATGCCACTTACGGACTCGGTTATCCAGAACCATCTGGATGGAAAAATCACTGTCGGAGTCTACCCGCTTCTGGAAGATGAATCCTGTCATTTCCTTGCCATTGCTTTCGACAAAACTTCTTGGCGAGAAGACTGTGCGGCTTTCCTGAAGACATGCCGAGTGGTAGGTATTCCTGCCGCCCTTGAACGTTCTAGGTCCGGTAATGGCAGCCACGTCTGGATATTCCTAGCGGAGCCTATTGCCGCTTCAGAGGCGCGCGAACTCGGTTGCTGCCCGCTCACCGAAACCATGTCCCGGCGGCATGAGTTAGGCATGGACTCTTATGACCGGCTGTTTCCTAACCAAGATACGGGTGCTGGCCGCCTACGAGGCCCTCCTGCCCGAGCTGCAGAAGGAGTGAGAGGAGGGAGGGTGAGTGGAGTGAAACGGAACCCACCATTCACCCAGTCAGATAAAGGTGGGGTTAGTCTCGATTTCACCTCGACTACACCCACCCTACACTTCTAGCTGATAGCTGAGCGCTGATGGCTGACAGCTATCTTCTAACGCTCTGTGGCCAGGATGCCCCTTTGCTCCAGGTCTTGCCGGATGTAGTCCAGGCCCAGGCTGTCCAGGGTCTCACCGGTGGGGATGCCGTCACTGGTCCAGCCCTCGATTTCGTAATACCTATCCAGCCATTTGTTAAAGAGGGCCCTGTCCAGGATGGGATAGGGACGGGCAGGTGGCGGCGGCCGGGTGAAGGCAAACTCGGGGACTTTGTCATCCTTGCGACGCAAGCCCTCCCTCACGTTGTAGCCCCGGACAAGGTTCACGATGCGCCGGGCTATCTCGGTGGCACCGGCCTCGTCAATGTCCATGCCGGTGGTTGTCGCCACTAGGTCAGCAAGAAGGGCACGGCTGTTTATGGCCGGGTAGCGCCAGAACTGCAGCCAGTACCAGCAAATGCCGAGGGAGTCCGCCAGCGAGTACTGGGCCAGGTCATAGGCGGCGAACTGCCCCAGCCACTCGTAGTCTTTGGCTGCGGCCGGCTCGAAATCGGCCAGCAGGTACTTCTCAAACTCCGGAGGATAGCCGAACCAGCCTTCTTTCAGATAGGCCTCCTTCTCTGCACGGGAGCGCGGGAAGACCTGGCTGTAGGTGATGTTGTCCAGACGGGAAGCATCGCCCTTATCATTCATGGCGGTAATCAGGGCCATACGTGGTACCTGCATCACGTTCATGCTGACGTCCTTTTCCAGCTTCTTGCTGGTGTAGGCGAACTCCTCAGCACCACGGCCAATCTGCTTAGCGGCCCGGTAGACGCCATTGGCCAGCACGTCACCGAAGCCTTCCCGCCGGGCAATTTTGTCTATCAAAGTGAAGGCCAGCTCCGCATTCTTCGGCTCCAGGTGCAGGCCATCGGTATCTTCCCTGGTCAATATGCCCCGCTGGTAGAGGTCAGTGGCGAAGCCGATGAGGTTGGCCATGGTGGAAACATCCAGCCCGTACTTCTCGCACATGTTCTTGGCGGCTACGGCAAAATCGCCATCAATTATCTGCGTGGCGGTCATCAGCGAGTTCCAGGACTGGCACTTGAAGAAGGAGTGGCTGCCATCGGCATTGGGGTAGGACTGGCGGCAGCGCAGCACGCAGTTGGCACAGCCCACGTCTCTACCCTTTGCCCGATCAATGAACTTCTGCAACTTGTCGCCGCTGCCGTTGATTTCCGCTTGAAGCTCTGGCGGAATGGTCGCCGCCCAGTTGCCGAAGGCACCGATGCGCAGGAGGAACTGGGCAACGGCGTAGGCCGTTTTCTCGAAGACGTCTTTCCGGGTCTTCTCCGTCCGGTTGATGATGTGCTGGCAGAGGTCGAAAAGCCGCACCGGGTTGGCTATGCGGACGTCCCGTGTGCCGGAGACGACAACGGCCTTAAGATTTTTATCGCCCATCACCGCGCCCGACCCGCCCCGGCTGGCGCTGGCGCCGATGGCGTGCTCCACACTCGCCCCGAAGACCTTGTTTTCGCCGGCAAGGCCAATGCACATAATTTGGGAGCTATTGGTTTTTAGCTCGCGATGGAGAATCTCCTGCGTCTCCCGGGTGTCCTTGCCCCACAGGTGCTTGGCCTCTCTGATTGCCACGCGGTCATCTTCTATCCAGAGATAGACCGGAGACGGAGCTTTCCCGGTAATTACTACCGTGTCATAGCCGGCCCGCTTCAGCTCCGTGCCGAAGAAGCCGCCCAGGCTGGAATAGCAGTGGATGCCCGTCACTGGCGACTTATAGGTAATGCAGGTGCGGTTGGCACCGGGCACCAGTGTGCCGGTGAGGACGCCGGCACCGATAATGAACAGGTTTTCTGGCGAGAACGCACCGACCTCGGGAGGGACTCTCTCCCATAATAGCCTGGCATTGGTGCCCTTGCCGCCGAGATAGCCTGCCGCCAGCGCTGGCTCCAGCTCTCGTCTTTCAATCTTCCCTGTGGAGAGGTCAACTTCCAGGGTTGTCCCTGCCCAACCGCCATTTAACATCTTTCCCTCTTCTTGCAGATTAATACAAGAGCGTCTCTATTCCGGCTTCCGCCGGAATCCAGGCAAAATATCGCGCGTGGATACCGATTTTCGTCGGTATGGTTTGAATGGACTGCCTGGAAGAAACAAAAACTACCTTTATCTCTTTTTCAGTCAATCAGGTCAAACCTGGGCTTGGTGGCTTTGTAGGACATAGCCGGGTCGGACTCATTGGCCTTGTAGATTTTGACCTTGGCGGCTGTTTCGATGTTCAGGCTGATGGGGCAGCAATGGTCGAGGTCACCCTCAAGCAGGACATTAAAGAGGGCACCCTTCTTCGTGGCCAGGGGCAGGCCCTTGGAGATGTGCCCGGCGCCGACAATCATGGCCACGCACTGCGGGTGCACACCTTCCATGGTATGAATCCGTGCCTTCACCTTCCGCCCGCGGGCGTTCTCCACATAGACCCAGTCCAGGTCCTTCAATCCCTTGGCCTCTGCCGTCTGCCGGTTTATCATCAGGAAGTTGTGCCAGGGGTTACGGTCGCTAATCTCGGCGGACCATGGGACGCCATGAGTCCCGCCGCCCTGGTGCATGACGTCTTTATAAGAAAAGGCGAACAGGTCGAGCTCCTGGTCCTTCTCCCTGTGCGTTGCCGGCGGGAACCAGCCTAGCAGCGGTGTATATTGCTTCAGGTCAACCTTAATGCCCTTCGGCCCACAGATTTCGCCTATCTCCCGGCCGTGATCGATGAGGAACTCCATATAGACCGACGAGCGGACATTGACGAAGGGACGCCAGTAGGTCTCCTCGACCTTTTTCGGCCACTTGATGAAGCCGTGCTCCTTGAACCACTCAAGATTGTGCTCCTCACCAAACCGTGCTCTCATGAATCTGTCGCACATTTCCTCCCAGGTATAGACCTGGTTGACATCCAGCGGCGGCGGCCCGCCATACATGGTGCCATTGGCACGGTTAAGATTGGTGTAGTACTCCTTGTTGAAGCCGACCTTAATGGCCAGCTCGTTCAGCAGCCACTCATAGGCCCGCCGCTCGTATAGTGGCTGGACCGCCGGCTGCATAATGGGGAAGGTGTGGTCCAGCAGCCCTACGGGGTCACACATGCAGGGCATGTCCGCTGCGATGGTGCACAGCGTCTCTAAGGCACAGGTGTCCGGCAGGACCAGGTCACAGAAGCCTTCGGTGGTCTCGTTGTGGAAGATGTAGCTGCCGGCCATGAAGGGGACTGATTTCAGGAACTTCTCCGTGTTCTCAAGCTCATGGGTGGTGATGGCCATGTTGCTGGCGAAGCCGAACATGGCTTCCGGCGGCTCAATGCCGAACTTCTGCATGATTTCCGCCGATTGCTCATTATAGGGGAAGGAGCTAAAGCCCGGGCAGCAGGTGAACAGGTCGGCCAGGTACATGGTCTTGGGCGGCTGAGGCTCGGGGTGGGGCCAAGTGCCCGGCATCCAGGTCGGCCAGTTGGTTGAGGTGACATGCCCGTCTTTGGTGGCGATGGGGTCCCATTTCCAGGCGCCGGTCCAGGGGTTGCCGAAGCTGCGGGCCGGCCAGCCCGTAGCCCCGCCCGGCACCTCGCAAGCCCCCACCAGATGATTGAGCAGGTCCACCGACATATAGACATGAAAACCGTTGCTATGGCCGCTGCCGCCGCGGAACTGGATAGCGGCTACCGGGCGGTAAGGTAAAGTAACTCCATCAATGGTGATACAACCGCCGATGTTGGCGTTCTCACCGAACTCGCGGGCCACCCGCCGAACAGTCCCGGCAGGAACAGTGGAGATGCTCTCCGCCCACTCCGGCGTATATTGTTTCAGGTGCTCTTTGAGGAGGACGAAGGCGGGACGCACCCTGACACCCCTCACCTCGAACTCGCCTGCCATAGCCGGGTCAGTCACCGGCACCTTCCAGCTTTTCGGGGTATTGTCAGCCAGGTCCCACATCATCGGCTCACCGGCCTCGTCTCTCAGGTAGTGCCCGTCCGGTTTAATGAGATAGGGGGCATTGGTCTTCTGCTTGAGATACTCCTTGTCATAGATGCCCCACTCGTTAACAAGAAGATTGGCCATAGTGAGGGTAATGGCCAGGTCAGTCCCGGGCAGGGTAGGAATCCACTCCGTAGCTTTGCCGCCGGAGGCGTGGCAAATTGGGTCAAAGGAGACGACCTTCATGCCGCGATAGGCGGCATCCGCCCGGGTGCGACCCACCATGACCATGGAGTGGCCGGTGCCCACGCCTTTACCCGCACCGAAAACGACGAGGTATTTACAATACTGGAAATCAGGGGCGATAGACCAGGCGGCGTGGTTCATCCCGGCGCCCAAATGCGAGGCATCCCCGCAGTGCAGCCCGGCACCCGCTTCCGTCCAGTTCCTGGTACCAAAAGCCTGCCGCCACTGCCCCAGCCCGACGGTAGTCGCGGCGATGCGGCCATTGTTCGGCCCGTTGAAGTAGAGGAGCTTATTCGGGTCAGTCTTGCGGATGGCTTTCAGCTTCTCGATCAGGGTGCCCAGCGCTTCGTCCCAGCCAATGCGCTGCCACTTCGGGTCAACGCCGAGGCCTTTTTCGGGATTAGTCCTCTTGACAGGGTAGTTGATACGGTTGGGGTCGTAGAGTATCTGCAACGCGGAAATCGCCTTGCCGCAGGTGCCGCCGCGGCCGCCGTAGGTTGATTCCGGGTCGCCCTCTATGGCCACGGCTATACCATCCTGGACACGCACCCGGATGGAGCACATGGCATAGCACATGCCGCACATGGTCCTGACCACTTTCTCTGTCGCCGTCACTACCATCTGTTGCCTCCTCTGCAGTCTGTATTGCCCACAACGGTTTGATACCTTAGTCTAACTTTCTCACGCTTGCTCTGTCAAGCTGAGTTAGGGCCCGGAAATAGCAATTGACCCCCGTAGGGCAGGTTTCCCAACCTGCCCGTCACTCAAGGTCGGGTCAGGAAACCCGACCTACAGATTGAATCGCTGATTTTGGTTAGGGTGGGGTCATTGACAAACTGCTTTCTATTATGCTAGCATTCCGCCAAATAGATAGTCCCTCATATTAGAATTGGGAAAGGAAGGATGGCATGGAACAAACAAAGTTCATTCTCGCTGAAAAGGATATGCCCACCCGCTGGTATAATATCCTGCCTGACCTGCCGGAGCCGCTGCCGCCGGTGCTGCACCCGGGCACCGGTAAGCCGATAGGCCCGCAGGACATGGCGCCCCTGTTCCCTATGGAGATAATCATGCAGGAGTTCAGCCCGCTGAACTATGTGGATATCCCGGAGGAGGTACAGGCGGTCTATCGCGTCTGGCGGCCAACGGTGCTCTACCGGGCACGCCGCCTGGAAAAAGCCCTGGATACGCCGGCGCGGATCTTCTACAAATATGAAGGCACCAGCCCGGCGGGTAGCCACAAGCCGAACACTGCTATCGCCCAGGCCTACTACAACAAAAAGGCGGGCATCAAGCGCCTGACCACTGAGACCGGGGCCGGACAATGGGGCAGCGCCCTGGCCCTGGGCTGCATGTATTTTGGCCTGGAGCTGAAGGTCTACATGGTCAAGGTCAGCTACCACCAGAAGCCCTACCGCCGCATGATGATGGAGACCTGGGGGGCCAAGTGTGTGCCCAGCCCCAGCCCGGATACCAGGTCCGGCCAGGCGGTCCTGGCCACAGACCCGGAGTCCCCGGGCAGCCTGGGCATCGCCATCAGCGAGGCCATCGAGGATGCGGTGACCAGCAAGGATACCAAGTATTCCATCGGCAGTGTGGCTAACCACGTGCTGCTGCACCAGACGGTCATCGGGCAGGAAGCCATGAAGCAAATGGAAATGGCCGGCTTCTATCCGGACATCATTGTGGGCTGTATTGGTGGCGGCTCGAACTTCGCCGGCATGTTCCTGCCTTTTGTCAAAGACAAGGTCCAGGGCAAGCGGCCCAACCTGCGCATCATCTGCGTTGAGCCGTCAAGCTGTCCGTCCCTGACCAAAGGCATCTACTGCTACGATTTTGGCGATACGGCCGGGCTTACCCCGCTCTTCAAGATGCACACCCTCGGTCACACCTTCATGCCGCCGCCGGTGCACGCCGGCGGCCTGCGCTATCACGGCATGGCACCAATCATCTGCCACCTCTACAGGCTCGGCTTTGTCGAGGCGCGGGCGGTGCCGCAGGTAGCCACTTTTGAGGCGGGTGTCACCTTCGCCCGCACGGAGGGGTTTGTCAGCGCCCCGGAGACCAACCATGCTATCCGGGTGACTATTGACGAGGCCCTCAAATGCCGGGAAACCGGTGAAGCCAAGACCATCCTCCTGGCCCACAGCGGGCACGGCCACTTCGATATGGCCGCCTACGACCAGTACCTCACTGGTAAGCTGAGCGACTACGAGTATCCCGAAGAGAAGGTTAGAGAAGCCCTGGCCCATCTACCCAAGGTGCCTGCCTAGCCCGATAGCTGCAAGCAGAAGACGTAGCCCCCTCTCTTGAGAGGGGGCTACGTCTTTAGAGATAGAGAAGGCCTAGTGCCTTCCGCTGAACTCCAAAATAGACCCGTAGGGCATGTTTCCCAACCTGCCTGTCACTGCAAGTTGGGTTAGGAAACCCGACCTACAGATTGAATCGCTGATTT
>JACQTX010000068.1 GCA_016210585.1 Chloroflexota bacterium | reverse complement strand
ATAGCCAGACTCCTCTCCCTTGATGGGAGAGGCATGGGTGAGGGTGTTGAATTCCCCCTCACTCTAACTCTCTCCCACCTGGGGAGAGAGGATTTTCATACTTTGTTGGTGACGGTGACAACCGTCATGATGGATTGCGAGCTACGTTTTGGGGCGGGACATCTGTGACAGCACTGCCGCCGCCGCAATGGCGGCTATCTTCTTCTTCTCGTCAAAGATCTGGGACAGCTTTTCTTCCAGGGGTTTCTCCCGCTCAATAATCCCTTTCATGTCTTCCACCAAAGTGGGGACGCTGTCAATGAAATGGGTGCTGAGGTCCCCGGCGACGAATTGCGGGTTTTCCATCACTGCTTTGTGGAACGGGATATTGGTCTTTACCCCCAGAATGACGTATTCATAGAGTGCCCGCCGCATCCTGGCGATAGCCTCATGACGGTCCCGTCCCCAGGCGATAAGCTTTGATATCATGGGATCGTAAATGGGAGGGATGGTATAGCGCGTATGGACGCCACTGTCAACGCGGATGCCGATACCGCCGGGTGAGCGGTAGCCCCTGAGCTTGCCCGGTGACGGGGCGAAATTGTTCAAGGGGTCTTCCGCATTGATACGGCACTCTATCGCCCAGCCGTTAGCCCGAACCTCGTCCTGCCTGGTGCCCAGTGGCAGGCCGGAGGCTATCCGTATCTGCTCCTTGACGATGTCAATGCCGGTCACCATTTCAGTAACCGGGTGCTCCACCTGAACTCTGGTATTGGCTTCAAGGAAATAGTATTTCCCGTCCGAGTAGAGGAACTCCATCGTCCCGGCCCCTTCGTAGCTGACCCACCGGGCCGCCTTGATTGCCGCCGCTCCCATTTCAGCACGAAGCTGGGGAGTGAGCACCGGAGAAGGCGACTCCTCGATGAGCTTCTGGTGGCGCCGCTGGATGGAGCATTCCCTTTCACCCAGGTGAATGACATTGCCATGCGAGTCTGCCAGTATCTGGAACTCTATGTGCCGGGGATGTGAAATGTATTTTTCAATATAGACGTCGGGCAGGCCGAAAGTGCTGTGGGCAATGGACCGTGATGATTCCAGAGCCTCACGCAGTTCGCCCTCGCTGTTTACGATAGCCATGCCGATGCCACCGCCACCACCGGCGGGCTTGCAGATCACCGGATAGCCAATGTGGATGGCAATTTCCCTGGCCAAGCCGAAATCGGTAACGCATTCATCGGTGCCGGGCACCACCGGCACGCCGGCCTTCTTCATCTCTTTTCGGGCCGCAACCTTGTTGCCCATCAGCTCCAGTACTCTGCTGGATGGCCCGATGAACTTAATCCCCTCTTTTTCACAGGCATAGGCGAAGCTCGGATTCTCCGCGAGGAAGCCGTAGCCGGGATGAATGGCATCAGCTTTGCACTCTTTGCTGACCTCGATTATTTTCTTGATGTTCAGATAGCTTTCGGTTGCCGGCGCCGGGCCGATGTAGTATGCCTCCTCAGCGTATTTGGCGAATAGGGCATCTTTATCGGCTTCAGAGTATACCGCAATAGAGGTGAGGCCAAGCTCCCGGCACGCACGCATGATACGGATAGCGATTTCGCCACGGTTGGCCACCAAAACTCTCTTAATCATCTTGTTGTTCCTCTGTCATTAGGCTTGCTCATTGCTTGGGGGAACTACCCGTTTTGTTCCACTACCATCAGGACATCTCCGGAGTTGACCACTTCCCCCTGGAAGGTAAGGATTTCCTTCACCGTGCCGCTGTGCGGGGCGGTCACCTGGTTCTGCATCTTCATGGCCTCAATAGTTATCAGGGCGTCCCCTGCCTTGACCTTGTCACCTACCTTAACCTTCACTGCAAGCACCATCCCCTGCATGGGAGAAGTCACCGCACCCGGCGGCAGCTGTTTCGGCTTCTTCGCTTTCTCCACCTCGATAGTTTTGCCGAGCACGGAGGCTATCTTGACGTTAAACACTTCGCCATCAACATCCACGCTCAGCTCCAGGGGCAGGTCCGGCACCGCAGTGCTTTTTGCTGTTGTCTCGGGGAGTGATGGCATGGCCTCCTCTTTCAGCTCACCGCGCAGGAATTTCACGGCAACCTGGGGGTAAAGGGCATAGGTCACCAGGTCTTCATCCCGGTGGATAATGCCCAGCTTGTGCCCTTCTTCCCGCAGGGCCGGCAGCTCCGGCTTGATGCGGTCGGCGGGGCGGACATCAATAGGCCGCTCCTCACCTGTTACCTGTTTCCTTACCTCCTCGTTTATCTCTCCGGGCGGCCGTCCGTACTGGCCGAGGAGGTAGTTCTTCACCTCCTGGGTCACCTGCTTGTAGCGCGCCCCTGCCAGGATGTTCAGCACCGCCTGGATGCCCACCACCTGGCTGGTAGGTGTGACCAGCGGCGGATAGCCGAGGTCCGCCCGGACTCTAGGGACCTCCTCCAGCACCTGGCTGAATTTGTCCAGGGCATTCTGCTCCCTGAGCTGGCTCACCAGGTTGGACAGCATACCGCCGGGTATCTGGTGGAGGAGGACATTAACGTTGGGGCGTGTGGTCTCAGCGGTGAACAGCATGCGGTATTTCCCGCTCACCGCCGCGAAGTATTCTCCGATTTCATAAAGCAGCTCCAGGTCAAGCCCGGTATCATAAGGTGTGTCTTTGAAAGCGGCTACCATGCTTTCGGTAGGCGGCTGAGAGGTCCCCCAGCCAAAAGCGGAAAAGGCCGTATCCAGGATGTCAGCGCCGGCCAGGGACGCCGCATAGTAGCTCAATGGCGCCATGCCGCAGGAGCAATGCGAGTGCAGGTTCAAAGGCGCGTTAACCTTGCTCTTAATTGCTTTCACCAGCTCAGCCGCAGCCGCCGGGGAAATGAGCCCGGCCATATCCTTGATGCAAATGGAATCGCAGCCAAGCCGTTCCAACTCCACCGCCATTGCGACAAACTTATCGGTGGTGTGCACCGGGCTGGTGGTATAGCAAATGGATCCCTGGACGTGTGCCCGGTGTTCTTTAGCTACTTTGATAGCCAGCTCCATATTCCGTATGTCATTAAGGGCATCGAAGATGCGGAAGACGTCTATCCCGTTCTTTACGGAAAGGCGAATAAACTCCTTCAGCACATCATCGGCATAGTGGCGGTAGCCAACCAGGTTCTGCCCGCGCAGCAGCATTTGCAGACGGGTATTCTTCACCTTCTCACGTAGGCTGCGCAGCCGCTCCCACGGGTCTTCGTTCAGGAACCGGATGCAGGCATCAAAGGTAGCGCCTCCCCATACCTCGAGTGAAAAGAAGCCTACCCTATCAAGCTCCGCGGCGATGGGGAGCATGTCTCTGGTCCGCATTCTGGTGGCGATGAGTGATTGGTGCGCGTCACGTAATGTAGTATCAGTTATGAGGATGCCCATTAGAAACTATCCCTTCTTTTTCCGAATGCAGGACCTATCTGCCAGGCAAGATGGTCTTGCTGTGTTTGGCCTGTGTCGTGGCCTTATTGAGGTCATTGCCGGCTTATGCTACAATACGAACGACAATATGCGAATTGACGTGCATAATTATATACTGTGCGACTTGGTGATGTCAACGCAGCCAGAACGAGGAGGGCCAGTTGGAAAAGGGTCAGTGGACTTTCCTCTCTAACCACGGGCGAGTATTTGTCTATATTGCCAAGAACCCGAAAACCACAACGGAGGCTATGTCCCGGCATGTAGGGCTCACCCAGAGAGGAGTCCAGAAAATCATAGCCGAGCTTGAGGCAGCGGGTTACGTCGCCCGGCGCAAGGAAGGCCGGTGTAACTCATATACGGTCCATCCCCAGCTACCCATGCGTCACCCGCTGGAGCGAGACCACGCTGTAGGAGACCTGCTGCGGGCACTGGGCTGCGAACCTCACAAAAACGAGCAAGCTCAGACAGATGGCAGAGGACTGTAGCATGACGGTCTCTTCTCACGAAAATAGCAACCGAACTGTCATTCTGGAGTCCTTCTCTCCTTTACTCCTTGAAGGACGAATCTGGCGGGGAGTGGCTAAAAGAGTCACGACAACACACCAGAACACGCCGGAATAATCCACCACCAAGCCACCGGATTCTTCGCGGAGCTTACCCTGAATACTATGAAGGGCTCCAGAAGCGGTCATGTCTTTCTTCGAAGGACACCACGATGTGTGAAAATGTTCCATATGATCCGTCATTACTTCGAAAGTAGCGTTGTCCATTCCGGCGGAAGCCGGAACATCCAGACCAGGCATCGAGGCTGGATACCGACTTTCGTCGGTATGGTTTATGTTGTCTATTTTCATCCTTCATGGTGAGTATTGCAAAATACTCATGACCGATTCCAGCGTAGGCTGTCCTGGCGCCAGGCCAGGAGCCAGAATCCAGAGAAGATGTATGCACTGGATTCTGGCTGGAGTTTATCCCGTGCTACGGCACGGAGCTGGAATGACAAGGAGGCAATTGAATCCAACAATAAAGGCAGCGTAGACACTGGACCGGAATGCAGACTATTTGTAAAGGACTCCTTTTACCGTGCCGCGTCCTGGGCCGGGGCGTCTGTATCTTTTGGCGGACCGCTCGGCACCTCTTTCCTGACCAGCACCTCCGCAATCCTGGGCCCTTGCATCCTGGTTATGAAGATCTTCAGATCTCTGTATCTGAGCTGCTCCCCCTGTTTTGGCACACGACCCAGCAGGTTGAGAATGAAACCGGCTATGGTGTCATAGTCACCTTCCGGTATCTCCAGTCTCATTTGCTCATTCACTTCCTCAACGCGCATTCCTCCGTCAATCTGGAAAGTAGTGTCGTTGATAATTTCGTATTCCTTTTCCGCGCCTATCTCACTACTTAGCGGCCCGACAATCTCCTCGGTGAGCTGGCCGAGGGTGGCCACGCCTACCGCTGCCCCGAACTCGTCAACGACGACGATCATGCGGCAGTTGTTATCACGCATCTCGGCGAAGAGCTGGCTGATTGGCTTGTTTTCCGGCGTAAAAAAAGCCGAGCGGACCAGGCTGTCAATGGTGCTTTGCCTGTCAACAGTGCCCCTGGCAATACCTATGAGCACATCCTTGCTGGAGAGGATGCCGACCACGTTGTCCTGGTTCCCTTCGTATACCGGGAAACGCGAGCGCGGCGACTGTTCGTAGATAGCAAGAAACTCGGCCAGGGTCGCCCCCTTCCCCACAAAAACCACTTCAGGGCGCGGGACCATGACCTCGCGCACCCGCCGGTCGCCAAACTCAAAGACATTGTGCAGCATCTCGGCGGCGCTCTCCTCCATCACACCTTCGGCCTCCCCTATCCTGATAGCGGTATGAAACTCCTCTTCACTTATGGTTGGCCGCGTTTGAGAAGTCTCATTGGCCAGACGGGCAATCCTGAGCCCAATATGGTTCAAGACAAAAACAACAGGATACAGGATAGTCGAGATTACCTCGATAGGCCTGGCATAGGCCAGGGCCAGCTTCTCGCCGTGGCGTGCGGCCAGGCTCTTAGGGATAAACTCGGCAAGGATGAGCGTCAATATGGTAATCAATATTGTAGCCAGTGCTATCCCGAGGTTCTCGCCCCAGAGCGATACCGCAATGATGGTGCCCATAGTGGCCACGGCCGTCTCGAAGATGTTGATACACAGTAGCACGGTAGCCAGAAATCTCTCCGGCTGCGCCATTATCTTGGCTGCCTGCCTGGCCCCGGGATGTCCAATATGCACCAGGTGCTGCAGGCGCAGTCGCTGCATGCTGATGAAGGCTGTCTCCGCGCTGCAGAAGAAGGCGGACAACAAAAGGGAAATAAGAAACAGGACCACATACAGGCTATTAACGCTATCCATAAAACGAAAGCAATGCCTGCCATCAGGGCAGGCAACTGAATGATAGCACTGGTCCTTAACGAGTGTCAAAGATAGGGCAACGCCGGGCTTGCCTTGATAAATCAGGGCTATTAGAGTATAGTTTGCTTTAGATGGTAAACGTGTCAGACCAGACTACTGAGCTGACCATCGCATCAAGGTGTTCCCTGCTGCTGAAGGTCAGCCATTTTCTTATTGAGCAGGGTGTCAGTGCCTACCTGGTGGGCGGGTTCCTGCGCGACCTTCTGCGGGGACGGGAGACTGCGGATGTTGACATTGCCGTCTCAGGAGACGCCCGAGAAATTGCGGCTAAGGTCGCCGTGCACCTTGGTGGCAGGTATGTCCTGCTAGATGACGCCAACAAAGTAGGCCGGGTGGTGCTTGCCGGGGCGAGCACCGCAGGCGAGCCTATGTGCTATCTTGATTTCGCCTCTCTGAGAGGCACCATCGCGCAGGACCTGGCACTACGCGATTTCACCATAAACGCCTTGGCCCTTGACCTCAGCCGGGTGGCAACCATTGCGAGTGCCAAGGCAGACCGCACCGTGCTTCGAGGAGAGCTGATTGACCCCTTTGACGGTCAAGCAGACCTGCGGCGGCGTGTCATCCGAGCGGTCAACGATGCTGTCTTCAAGGCTGACCCGGTCCGCCTGCTGCGGGCGGTGCGTATTGCCGCCGAGCTTGGCTTCAGTATCGCACCGGAAACAGAGGCGCTGGTCCGGCGGGACAGCCAGCTAGCTGCCACTGTGCCCGGCGAAAGGGTCAGGGAGGAGCTGCTGCGCCTGCTGGCACTGCCGCGTGCCGGCCATTACCTTATCTCTCTTGACAGGCTGGGGCTGGTTACTGCTATAATAACCGAGTTTGCACCCGCCAGGGGGTGCCCGCAACCCAAAGAGCATTTCTGGGATGTCTATCACCATTCCCTGCAAGCGGTAGTCGCGGCTGATTATCTCTTGCGACAAGGTGAGTGGGTATACGGCTCTGATGATATTCTGAGCGCCGTGCCCTGGTCGGACAGGCTGGCGGAGCACTTTGCCCGCGAGGTCAGCAATGGCAGCCGCCGCAGCTCATTGCTCCGGCTGGCCGCGTTGCTGCATGACATCGCCAAGCCGCAGACCAAGACAATCGAGGAAAGCGGCCAGGTGCGTTTCCTGGGCCACGCTCAGGAAGGGGCAGCAATAGCTGCCCGGATTCTGGAAAGGCTGAGGTTTACGAACCGGGAAATAAAGCTGGTCGAGACAATGGTCAAGTACCATCTCAGGCCGGTGCAGATGACCAGTGACGGTCTGCCCTCCCGCCGGGCAATCTACCGCTATTTCCGCGATGCCGGGGAAGACGGCATTGACACCCTGTTCCTGAGCCTGGCAGACCACCTGGCCACGCGCGGCCCAAATCTGGACATGGCCCAGTGGCAGGGGCATACCGGCCTGGTCGCCTACGTGCTGGAAGAGCACTGGCGTGAGGGCAGCCCGGCGGCTCCTATGAAGCTTATTGATGGGCACGACCTGATAAATGTCTTCAACCTGAGACCGGGGCCGCCGATTGGCGCACTCCTGGAAGCGGTGCGCGAAGCGCAGGCCGCCGGTGAGCTGACAACAAGAGAGGAGGCTTTAGCCTACATCCGCAGGAAATTAGACTCGGAAGGGATTCACTAAACACACATGTCTAGAAGAAATACACTACTGCTAATCATTATCCTGGCCATATTCGCCTTCGCCGTGGTGTCCCTGGTCCAGCCCCTGTTTGGACGTGACGAGCTGCGCCTGGGGCTTGACCTGGTCGGCGGGGTGCACCTGGTCTACCAGGCCCAGTTCGAAGAGGGGGCCACGGCGCAGGAAAAGACTGCGGCCATGAGCCGGGCCCTGGATACCATTCGCAAACGTATTGACAAGTATGGGGTCACCGAGCCAATCATCCAGCAGGAGGGCGAGCGCATTCTGGTGCAGCTTCCCGGATTTACAGACATGGAGGCGGCCAAGAAGCTGGTAGAGCAGACCGGTTTTCTGGAGTTCCGCGAGGTGGAACTGAGCGACCAGGGCCGGCCGGTCACCCTCGATGATTACCTCGCCAATGCTACTGACTTCTTCAACAAGAATGAAAGGGGCAATCGTATCTTTGTTGATGACCGGAATAACCCGGTAGCCCTTTTGACGAAGAAGGATAGCACCCTCATCTTTACCAACGAAGCCGGTGATACCCTGACCACTGAACAATTGAAGCAAATTGCCGAGCAGGTCAAAAAGCAGACAACTGGCAGCGGTGCGGCCTTGGTCTCCTGGATTCCGGCCCGGGGCGATGACGGCACTGAGCTTACCGGTGGGCTCCTTGACGAGGCGATGCCGGAGGTGGCTTCGCAGACTACCGGCGGCTACCAGGTGCATATCACCTGGGGCAAAGAGGGCGGCGCCATCTTTGACCAGATTGCCCGGCGTCTCTACACCCGCCCCAGGGATTCTCTACAGCGGTCCATCGGTATCTTCCTGGACAACGTCCTTATTTCTTATCCCCAGATTCTGGAGGCGTCCTACCAGGGTGAAGGTGTCATTACGGGCAATTTCACCCGTGCCGAGGTGGAGAACCTGGCCAACCTGCTCACCTCCGGCGCCCTGCCCATGCCCCTGCAAAAACCACCACTCTTTGAGGAGAAGATATCTGCCACTCTGGGGGCTAACTTCATTGATAACAGCATTAAGGCTGGTATCATCGGCATCATCCTGGTGATGCTCTTCATGATTGCCTACTATCGGATACCCGGCCTTCTGGCCAGCTTGGCGCTGGTCTTCTACGGGGCTGTAGTTATGGCCATATTCAAACTCATCCCGGTGACCCTCACGCTGGCCGGCATCGGCGGCTTCATTGTCTCCATCGGCATGGCAGTTGACGCCAACGTGCTTATCTTTGAAAGAATGAAAGAGGAGCTGCGGACCGGTCAGACATTGGGTTCGGCTATCGAGGCCGGCTTCAAGCGGGCCTGGACAGCCATCTGGGACAGCAATATGACCACCTTCATCGTTTGCGCTATCCTCTACTGGCTGGGCAGCAGCGTGGTGGCCAGCGCCCCCGTGATGGGCTTTGCCCTGACCCTGTTTATCGGTGTAGCGGTAAGCATGTTCACCGCGATTACGGTTACCCGGGCATTCCTGCGCCTGACTGTGGGCAGCGGTCTGGCCCACAAGACTTCTCTGTTCCGTCCGATGGGAGGCTAAATGTTCGATATCGTTGGCAAAAGGCTATGGTTCTTCCTTATCTCCGCAGTGCTTATCCTGATAGGAGTCATTGCACTGGGGGTAGTCGGTCTTAAGCCGGGGATTGAGTTCAGCAGCGGCTCGTTGATAACACTGAGCTTCGAAAACCGGGTAGTTCACAGTGAGCTGAGACAAGAGCTAGCCCGCCTGGGCTATCCCGATGCTATCGTCCAGGTCACCTCAGGCGGCAACTTCTATGTCCGCACCGCCAGCCTGAACGAAGAACAAAAGAAGGCCCTGGAAGATGGCCTTGTTGCCCGGTTCGGTGCCTTGAGCGAAGCAGAGTTCCAATCGGTCTCGCCAATCGTGGCCGGTGAGACGGCCTATAATGCCGGCATTGCGGTGGCGGTGGCGGCCATAGGCATTCTGCTTTACCTGGCCTGGGCCTTCCGGCGGATGCCCAGGCCCTTCCGCTACGGGGCCTGCGCCGTAATTGCCCTGCTCCACGATGTGTTGGTAGTGATGGGTATCTTCGCGATACTGGGTGCCCTGCTTGGCTGGGAGATCAACCTCATGTTTGTTACCGGCGTCCTCGCCATTATCGGCTACAGCGTGAATAACATGGTGGTCATCTTCGACCGCATCCGTGAGAACCTGAAGAGGGGTCTCAGCCCGCACTTTGACGTGGTCGTCAATGACAGCGTGGTAGATACGCTCAGCCGTTCGCTGAATACCACCATTACCACGCTCATCACTGTAGTAGCGTTGTTCCTCTTTGTCGGGGCGTCCATCCAGAACTTCGTAGTCGTGCTCCTTGTCGGCCTGGTCGTTGGCGCCTATGATTCCATCTGCGTTGCCCCTTCTTTGCTGGTAGCCTGGGAAAAGCGGCAGTGGGGCACCTTGAAGGCGTCATAGCCGGGGGGACTCAGCCCTCTAGAAGTAGAAAAATTCAAAATCCTAAATACGAACTAAACAATACCAAAATACAAATCCCGCAAACTTTTTGGATTTTGGTAATTTGATTTTGTAGGATTTCGGATTTCGTGCTTCGGATTTCTTCTAATAGGGTGCGGCGATGTGGTCAACAAGGACTGGTGCAGCCAGGTTATCCCTGCTAACCGTCATTGGGCTTATCATCCTGAAGGTGGTGGTTGGCATTGTCACCGGCAGCATCAGCATACTGGCCCAGGCAACGGACAGCATCCTGGATGTCCTGGCCGTTATCATTACCATGCTGGCCATCGCCTGGTCCGCCAAACCGGCGGATGAAGAGCACCCCTTCGGGCATGGCAAAGGGGAAGATATTGCCGCCATCGTGCAGGCGATGCTTATCTTTGCCGCCGGCGCCTTCATTATCTATTCCGCCGTGCAGCGCATCGTCACTGGCACTACGGTAGCCCTCACCGAGGCGGGTATCGGCGTCATGCTGGTCTCGATCCTCGCCAGCGTTTTCCTGTCCCGCCATCTGCACCGGGTGGCACATGCCACTGGCTCATCCGCCCTGGAGGCCAACGCCCGTAACATCGCCACTGATGTTTACTCGGCAGCAGGGGTAATCGCGGGGCTGATAATCATACGCTTTACCGGTTTGGGACTGCTTGACCCGGTTGTCGCCATCATCGTGGCCCTCGTCATTCTCAAGACAGCCTATGATGTGTGGCGGAAGTCCTTCGGCGGGCTGGTAGACATCAGGTTGCCGGATGAGGAGGAGGCAATTATCAAGACCTGCATCACCGAGCATTCCTCAGAACTGGTCAGCTTCCACATGCTCCGAACGCGCAAGTCAGGGGACTGGCGTTATATTGATCTGCACCTGGTCATGCCCAAGGACGCCAGCGTGGAGACGGCCCACCAGATGTGCGACCATCTGGAGCAGGATATCAAAGCCAAGCTGAGATCATCCAGCATCACCATCCACGTGGAGCCCTGCTCCGTTGAGTGTGACCAGTGTGCCGTCACCTGCACGCAGCGCCCGGAGAAGGAATAAGACAATTTTGCCAGTGGAGAACATCGAAGCGGATTAGTATTTCGCTCAAAGTTGTCTGCCTTGTCCAAAAGCAAAATGAATAGTATCAAACCATTGACATTATTACTGAATGATACTAAAATAGTGTCAGCAGTCTGATATTATTATGTTGTGAGATGGAGAGCTCATATGAGGCAGATATCCAAAGAACAAGTTCTGCAAAGAATTAGAATGGAGAATACTTGGCTGGAAGCACCTCATGAGCTTCCGCCCGTATATGGGAAATGGAATCCGCGCGCATATTTCGACCTATTGTATCCTTTGGTCAAGAACAGAAAAGCGCGAAGAGCTATTGTATTGTTGGGGCCGAGGAGAGTTGGTAAGACAGTACTAATTCATCATGTCATTCAGAGACTAATAGTTGATGGTGTGCCGCCTAGTCACATATGTTATGTCTCTGTGGACCACCCGCTGTATAACGGGTTAGACCTCGAACAACTACTTGCAGCATTTTCCGAAATAGCCGGCATCAACTATAGTGAAGACAAGCTATTTGTATTCTTTGACGAAATTCAGTATTTGAGACATTGGGAGCTTTATCTAAAGGCAGTGGTCGACAGATATCCAAATGTCAATTGCATTGTATCTGGTTCGGCAGCAGCCGCTCTACGGCTTAAAAGCAGACAGTCAGGCGCCGGCCGAATGACAGAATTCCTCTTGCCGCCGCTTACGTTCTATGAATACATTGAGTTCATAAACAAATCCGACCTAGTCTTGACGACAAGAGATGGACGGCGACACAGGGAATTACAGTCTGCCGACATTCAACTCCTAAATCAGCACTTCATTGATTATATAAATTACGGCGGATATCCCGAGGTCATCTTTTTCGAAGATATTAAACAGAATCTTAGCAGGTATATTAAATCAGATATCATTGACAAAGTACTGTTGCGCGACTTGCCAAGCCTATATGGCATCCAAAATATTCAGGAACTCAATTCGCTTTTTACCAATTTGGCCTTCAATACGGGGAATGAGATTTCATTGGACGAGCTTTCTACCGGTTCTGGCTTAGCGAAGAACACTATAAAGCGTTATATTGAATATCTGGAAGCGGCTTTCTTAATTCGTACAGTTCAGCGGGTGGATGTCAACGCCAAACGCTTTAAGCGAGCAAACTTCTTCAAGGTTTATCTTACGAATCCATCAATGTGGAGCGCCTTGTTCTCTCCCGTCCAGACTGACGATGTGAACATAGGGCACTTGGTGGAAACCGCCATTTTCTCTCAGTGGTTTCATGCGTATCACACCGGTTCACCTCTACACTACGCTCGTTGGAAAAACGGGGAAGTTGACATCGTTAACGTAAGTGGAAAGGAACAGAAAGCAGACTGGGCAGTAGAGACGAAATGGACAGACAGACCTTATCAAAGACATGAAGAGTTGAAAAATCTGATGTATTTTTGCCGCAACTGCCAGGTCAAAACGTGTCTAGTTACCACACTGACGAAGCAAGGTGAGATAACTATAGACAATACTGACGTAACCTTTTTACCGGCAAGTCTTTACGCTTATGAATTAGGCTACAACATAATTCGAGAATTGAGGCCCCGGCTCGCCTTTGAAAGAGTAAAGCCATAGATTATTGTGACCCCTTTGTCTTCGGTCTCCGCCTTGGTGCTTGTGTTGCGGGGGAAGTTGGAAAACCTGTGGCTATTTGGTCACAGCTAACACGTTTTGACCGTATTGAGAGCAGGCGACTTAGGCGCAATCCCTGAGCTCCAAATTATAACGCAAAGAGGGGGCACCGCCCCTTCTTTGCTCTTAGTTACATATCTTCAGGAAGGAAAGCCTGCGGCGAAAGCAACCTGTACAAGCCCAAAACTACCTATCGCCACTGGTCGTAATAACTAGACCAGCGGTGCGTGATAACCTGGCGGCAGCCTGTTCTCAGTCCGCTTCCGGATGGACGGGCACACCCGGGTGAGCCTTGATGGTCCTGGTCACCGGCGTGCCCATCTGGCGACGCTGGTTAAACTGGGGCTTCCGCATGAAGGAAGGCGCGTCCAGCTCCTCCTCCGCCTTTAGCTCCCTCAGGAATTGGGCCACTTCATCGTTCTGGTTGAACTGCTTTTTCTCGGTCCTGGCCCCGAAGCCGGTGGCGATGAGGGTAATATGGACCTGGCCCTCCATGCTCGGATTATGAGCAACGCCGAAGATGATGTTAGCATCCGGGTCAACGGCACGCTTGATAATCTCCGCCGCCTCATTGACCTCAAAGAGGGTGAGACTATCGCTGCCCACCACGTTGAACATGACGCCCCGGGCGCCGTCAATGGAACCCTCCAGCAGCGGGCTGGAGATCGCGGACTTGGCCGCTTCTACAGCCCGGTTCTTGCCGGTGCCAATGCCGATGGACAGCCAGGCCAGACCGGAGTCCTTCATCACCGAGCGGACATCAGCGAAGTCCAGGTTGATTACGCCCGGGACAGCAACGACCTCAGACACGGCCAGAACGCCGTGCGCCAGAACATCATCGGCCATTTTGAAGGCGGCATCCACACCGGTTTTCTCATCACAGAGGGCGAAGAGACGGTCATTGGGCACTGTAACCAGGGTGTCAACCTTGCTGATGAGGCGGGCCAGACCCTCTTCCGCTACACGGCGGCGATGCATGCCCTCAAAGGTGAAAGGCTTGGTAACAATGGCCACAGTCAAGGCGCCGAGATGTTTGGCGACCTCCGCCACCACCGGGGCGGTGCCGGTGCCGGTGCCGCCACCCATGCCGGCGGCCAGGAAGACCATGTCCGCACCGGTCAGCAACTCCTTGATTTCATCCCGGTTTTCCTCGGCGGCCTTCTGCCCGAGATTGTGGTCGCCGCCAACACCCAGCCCGCGGGTAAGCTTGTCGCCTAGCTGGACGCGAGTTGGGGCTTCCACAAGCTCGAGGGCCTGGGCATCGGTGTTCATGGCAATGAACTCAATACCCGGGATGTTTTGCTTGACCATCCGGCTCACGGCGTTACAACCCCCACCGCCCAGCCCGATTACCTTGACAACTACGGGATTGGGAATAGTATTTGCCTTCGCCATTTTCCTCTCCTTTCCTGATCTTGTATTTAGCTCAAACTCAACGTTTCACAGGGACAAGTCCGCGGAAGCGGAGCACCAGCCGTCGTATCTGCTCCGTCCAGCCCGCAGACGGCTTGGCTCCCTCGGCCCTGTGCCTCGCCCCCCAGAGCAACAGGCCCACGCCTGTGGCGTAGGCGGGGTTGCAGAGGGCATCCGTAATACCCGGCATCTTGGACGGCGTGCCCACGCGCACCGGCAGCCGCAGCATCTCCTGTCCCATTGCGGCCACACCGGGCAGATTGGCACTACCACCCGTCAGGACCAGGCCAGCCGGCACCAGGGCCTTGTATTCGGCATTCGGCAGCTCCAGCAAGGTCAGCCGGATAATCTCTTCCATGCGGGCGCGGACGATATCGCACAGGTCCTGGTAAGAGACGCCGTGCCCGTCTGTGGAGATGGACTCCTGGCTGTTTGTCTTGCTCTCATAGACGGGTAAGACGCTGCCGTAGCGTTTCTTCATCTCTTCGGCCACATCAAAGGGGATGCCCAGGCCCACCGCAATATCCCGCGTGAGCTGGTAGCCAGCAACAGGCAGGACAGCAGTATGCCAGATGCTACCCTCACGGAAAACGCATATATCCGTGGTGCCGCCGCCGATATCGGCGATGATGATACCGGCCTGCTTCTCCTCTTCGGTCAGGATGGCCTCGCTGCTGGCGATAGGTTCTAGCACAAGGTCTTCAATATCTATGTCAACGCTGCGGACACACTTCATCAGGTTCTGGATTGAGGATATGGCCGCCGTGACCACGTGTGTCTCGACATCCAGCCGGGAGCCGTGCATCCCCACCGGGTTCTTGACGCTGACCTGGCCATCAACCGTATAGCTGCGCGGGATAATGTGCAGCAGCTTCCGGTCACCGGGCACCTTCACACTCTGGGCACACTGCAGCACTCGCTTGAGGTCATCGGACCGCACCAGCTTGTCGCCCCGGGTGATGGCGATGGCGCCGTGGTTGTTGGCCGAGCTGACATGCCTGCCGGTGACCCCGATGTAGGCGGACTCGATTTTCCGTCCCGTAGCTATCTCGGCCTTGCGGACCGATTGGCGTATAGACTCTTTGGCGTCATCAATGCTGACCACCAGGCCTTTGTGCATGCCCTTTGAGGGCACTATGCTTACACCAATGACGCGGATGCTGTTGTCATCGTTGGCCTCAGCGACAATCGTGCATACCTTGGTCGTACCTACGTCTATAGCGGTTACTAAGGGTTTCTTTTTCATGTCTCCCTCCTCTTTAACGATGGTGGCTTGCGGCACCTATTCACATCTTGATGGCCTCCTTCCGGCGTTTTCTCAACGGCACTGGCTTCCGCCAGTCGTAGTTGCCAATAGCGAAACACATCCTCTCAAGAGGGACAGGCTCTGCTTCTGTGATGATACGCTCGGCGGCCCTCAGCCTGGCGCTCCGGCTGCGCGGGTTGCGCTCAACCTCATCAGGTGACGGCACAATCGGCTTCTTATTTACCAGCTTAAGAGTAGCCTTATGCCCGCAGACGCAGGTAGGTATCTCCGGTGGACAGAGGCAGTCCCGGGATTCGGCCAGCATGAGCTGCTTGACGATGCGGTCCTCCAGCGAGTGATAGCTGATTACCACCAAGCGGCCGCCGTGGCCCAGCAGGCCAACGGCTTGCTTCAATGCCGCACGCAGGTTCTCCAGCTCCCGGTTGACGGCAATCCGCAGCGCCTGAAATGTCCGTGTTGCCGGATGAATGCGGCCCCGCCGTCCGCCGACCGCTTCTTCCACCGCTTTGGCCAGCTCCAGGGTCGTCCGCAGCGGACGCTTTTGCACAATACGGCGGGCAATCTGCCGGCTTGAAGTCTCTTCACCATAGGTCCTCAGGAGGCTAGTCAACTCCCCTTCGGGGAGAGTGTTGACAAGGTCGGCGGCAGTTACTTCCTTGGCAGGGCTAAAGCGCATATCCAGCGGCGCCTCCCGCTGGAAGCTGAAGCCACGCTCGCTGGCCTCAAGCTGGTCGGAGGATAGTCCCAGATCAAAGAGAATGCCATGCACCGGGTAGAAGTCAAACCGGTGGGCAATGGCCTGGAGGTTAGCGAAGTTATCGTTGACCAAGAGGACAGAGCTGCCGTAGGCTTTTAGTCTTTCCCTCGCGGCGGAAATGGCTTCCGGGTCGGCGTCAATGCCCAGCAGTTGGCCACCCGGCGCGCTACGGGCCAAGAGGGCGGCGGCGTGTCCCCCGCCGCCCAGGGTAGCATCAATATAGCGTCCACCCGGCCTCACCGCCAGTGCCCTAAGGACCTCGGTCAGCATGACGGGAATGTGAACAGAAGCGCTCATGTCTGCTCTCCCTGGCGCCTCTCCAGGCTCTCGATAATCTGCCAGGCCTGCTCCTGGCTGGTGGCCTTCTCCGTTTGCCATTGCTCTTTGCTCCACAGCTCGAGGTAGTTGTTCACCCCGGCGATGACTACATCGCTCTTGATACTGGCATGTTCACGCAGTGCCACTGGCAAAGCCACCCGCCCCTGGCCGTCAAGCTCCACGCTGAAAGCGGTGGCAAAGATGGCGCGGTTGAGACGGCGCAACTTGCTCGGCGTGAGCGGGCCGGCTGTCAGCGTTGTGGCTATCTTCTGCCACTCTGCCACCGGATAAATGGCAATACATTTCTCTACCCCGGGTGATAGCACCACGCCTGCCTTCAGGTCGCCCCGAAAGCGCGGCGGCAGAGGCACACGCCCCTTGCTATCAATCCGGTATTCAAACTCGCCGAAAAACATAGCCACTCACAAAGGCAACAGGTCCACCTTTTCAACCACTTTACACCACTTTCCCCCATTTTACAACATATTTGAGGTTTGTCAATACCTTTGGCAGGGCAATTTCTTGTAGCCTTGCGTGAACTGTTTGCTGATACCTTTTCCCGATCATGAGCCGAGAACCTCAAACGTCATTGCGAGACCATCCCCCTTCCCTTGGGGAAGGATGCGCTCGCAATAACACTTTGAATCGCCTGAGTAGAAAATCCATGGTTACGGCTTTCCTTTTCATCCCTTGACAACCGCCACTCCAGGCCTTTATTGTTAAGCCAAAAGTGCCATATGGGAGGCCAGTTGTGAAGATTAAGCGACTACTCAGCATCAATGCCGGTGTAACCAGTCTGGCTGAGGCCGAGAAGTTCTTTGGCGATGTTCTGGGTGCCAAGATATGCGAGGAGATGCCGCACGGGCCATACTTCGGCTTCCGTGCCAAGGGTGCCTGGCTGGGCACCGAGGAACCCTGCCGCCTGGAGCTAATCGAATCAACCAGCGACGAGATTACCGAGGGGAAACTGGTGAAGAAGATGGCGCCCCGCTATATGCTGCTTACGTTCGAGGTAGAAAACCTGGATGAAGCCATCGCCGAGCTGCGCGCCAAAGGGGTAACGGTCACCGACAAGAAAGACTATACGCCTTTCGGCGTGGGGCGGGCCGGCTGGGTAGCCCTCTGCGACAGCATGATACATCCCAGAAGCTCCTGCGGACTGGGCATTGAGCTTATGGAGTTCGAGAAAGGCCCGGCGCCAGGGGAATGGTAGTAGCGAATAAAAGATTTAAGAATTTGGGGTTATTTCATAAATCTTAAATCATATCTAAATATTAT
>JACQTX010000066.1 GCA_016210585.1 Chloroflexota bacterium | reverse complement strand
GATTCTTCGCGGAGTTTATCCTGAATAACATGAAGGGCTCCAGAATGACAGCCCCATTCTCGTCCTTCGTGGTGCCCATGTAAATGGGCATGGCTGATTCCCGCCTAACACGGGAAGCACTGGTCATGCTTTAAGCAGATGTGAGAGAAACGAGCCTTCTAGAGGCGGTAAAGGCATCTCCAAAAGCCGGTCTGATATTTCAGCTTGTATGGCGGGGCATATTCCCATGGTATTCTGAAGCTGACCTCTGCTGGACTTCGGCGCTCTGCTCAGCCTCTTCATGTTCCAGTAAGCCTACCTCAGCCTTGCCGGCCACGACACCGGCGAGCTCACGAGCGTGCCCGCATTGCAGACACCACTCGAACCATCCGTAGTAGTCCCTATCCAAATAGATATTGCCGCCGCATTTCGGGCACTGTTTGCGGGCAAGAAACCCTTCTTTCATGTTACTCCCTGAAATTGGTCGAGATAATATAGTTAGCACTCTACCCATTCAATTGCTAATTTTAGCCTTGTTTTGGCAAATAGTCAAGAGCTTTTATCATCGTGTTTTTATCATCGTGTTGCTAATTGGTTCACCAGACGTTTGCTGGGACTGAATACGAGTGCTATAATTAGCGCTTGTAAAGAGGTGGCCTATGAAGCTGAGTCGTGAAGAGGTACTGCGCATCGCCCGGCTGGCGCGCCTGGGGCTGGATGAAGCGGAAGTGGACAGGACGCGCGAGCAGCTATCCAACATCCTGGAGAACTTCGAAATCCTGAAGCAGGTGGATACCACGGACGTCACGCCGACGGCCCAGTCCATCCCGCTCCAGAACGTGATGCGGGAAGACATGGTAAGGCCATCCTTGCCGCCGGATGAAGTCCTGGCCAATGCGCCGCAGCGGGAAGACAACCTCTTCCGGGTGCGTGCCATCCTGGAAGAGTAGGGTCAATGGAGGTGATTCCATCCTTAATCTGACCATTCACGAAGCCCACAAGCTGCTCAAGACGAAGCAGCTTTCCTCGGTAGAGCTTACCCGGTCCTGTCTGGCGCGCATCCACCAGCTGGAGCCGAAGCTGCACGCCTTTGTCACCGTCACAGAAGACCTGTCCCTCAACCAGGCGCAGCAGGCGGATGAGCTTATTGCCGCCGGCAAAATGACGCCGCTGACTGGCGTCCCGGCACTCATCAAAGACAATATCTGCACCAGGGGTGTTCTCACCACCTGCTCCTCAAAGATGTTGCACAACTTCGTGCCCCCTTATGATGCCGCCGTGGTGGAGAAGCTAAACGGGTGTGGCATGGTGATGCTGGGCAAAGCGAACATGGACGAGTTCGCCATGGGCTCCTCTACCGAGCACTCGGCCTTTGGCGTAACGCGGAACCCCTGGGACCTGGAGCGGGTGCCCGGCGGCAGCAGTGGCGGCTCGGCGGCGGCGGTCGCCGCCGGCGAGACGGTTTACGCTTTGGGCTCCGATACCGGCGGCAGTATCCGCCAGCCGGCGGGCTTTTGCAGCATCACCGGTCTCAAGCCGACCTACGGGCGGGTCAGCCGCTTCGGGCTGGTGGCCTTCGCCAGCTCCCTCGACCAGATTGGGCCGCTGACCCAGGATGTGACCGATTGTGCCCTGGTGATGAATTGCATCGCCGGACACGATGCGCGGGACTCGACCTCGGTGACCGGTCCTGTCCCAGACTATACACAGTGCCTTGTCCCAGACCTCAAGGGCCTGCGCCTGGGCGTGCCCAAAGAGTATTTTGTCAAGGGTATGCAGGCTGAGGTAGAAAGCGCTATGCGGCAGGCTATCGCCAGGCTCGGAGAGCTTGGGGCAAACACAGACTGGGAGGTCTCACTGCCGCTGACGCCCCACGCCCTGGCGGTCTATTACATCATCGCCCCTTCTGAGGCCTCCGCTAACCTGGCCCGCTATGACGGTGTAAAATATGGCTTCTCCTACCAGGGGCCGGGCAACATGTGGGACGCCATGGAGAAGACACGGCAGTTCGGCTTTGGTGCCGAGGTGAAGCGGCGCATTATGCTGGGCACCTATGCCCTCTCGGCAGGCTACTATGACGCCTACTACCTCAAGGCGCAGCGCGTCCGCACCCTCATCCGGCAGGAGTTCGATAGGGCGTTTGAGAAATATGATGCCCTGGTCACGCCCACCTCCCCCACCGTCCCCTTCAAAATCGGGGAAAAGGCGGACGACCCCCTCCAGATGTATTTGAGCGATGT
>JACQTX010000067.1 GCA_016210585.1 Chloroflexota bacterium | reverse complement strand
GGTGGGGCCTTTCGACGAGCGCCTGAACATCATCTTCGCGCCCAACGCCACCGGGAAGTCCAGCCTGTTCGAGGCGCTGCGCCGTGCGCTCCTCGACGTCCACAGGGTGAGCGGCAGGGACGTGGAGGCCGTCCGGCCCTGGGGTCGCTCGCTCACGCCCGAGGTGGCAGTGGACTTCGAGCACGGCGGGGCCACATACCGGGTGACCAAGCGCTTCCTGGAGGAGGCCACGGCGCGGCTAGAGAGGTGGGAGGACGGCCGGTTCGTCCCGCTCGCCGAAGGTACGCACGCCGACGAGCAGGTACGGGCCGTGCTAACCAGCAACCCGCCCGGGAAAGGCCTGGCGCGCCGTGAGAACTGGGGCCTGGCCCAGGTGCTCTGGGCGCCTCAGGGGGACCTCGCCCTTGCGCTTTCCCGCGATGTCGTCGCCGACATACGGGCATGCCTGGGAACGCAGGCCCTGGGGCCGGACGCGGGCCCGCTGGAAAAGAAGATAGACGACCTGTATTCCCTGTACTTCACCGCGGGCGGCCAGGTGAAGAGGGGCAAGGATGCCCCTCACCCGGTCAAGCTGGAGCAGGAGCTGCAAGACGCTACGCAGCGGGAGAGGGCCGCGATGGAGGAACAGCAGGCGTTCGAGGAGGCGGCGCGGGAGGTGCAGGACCTGCGCGCGCGCCGAGCGCAGGCCGGGTACTCCGTCGAAGAGCTGGAAAAGGCCCTGAAGCGAGCGCGGGAGCAGGCCCAGGACTACCGGGCGCTGGAATCCCAGAGAAGGCAGTTAGCCGAGCGCCTCAAGGCCGCCGAGGCCCGGTACAGAGAGCTGAAGCGCTACACGGACGATATAACGGCGGCGAAGGCGGAGCTCAAGCAGTCCCAGGAGACGCTGGTCAAGCTGGAGGCCGATGCGCCGCTGCACGCGGGCGAGGTCCGCGACCGGGAGAAGGAAGCGGCTGAATCCAGGGCGGCCCTGGACGTGGTGAGAAGTAAGGGAAGGGTACGGGTCGACGAGGCCCGCGAGAAGGCCGACCTGGCGCTACGCTTCGCCGCTGACGAGAAGGACCGGGAAGAGGTGAGCGCCCTCATAGAAAAAATCAGTAACGTGAAAGGGACGCTGGAGGCCCGCAAGCTCGATCTTGCCGAGCTGGTGGCGCCGGACGCGGGGGCGCTACGAGGCATCCGGAAAGCCCTCGCCGAGCGCAACGCCGCCCAGCTCCGTGTAAACGCAGCCCTGATCACCCTCGAGGTGGTCCCGGAGAAGGACGGCTCCCTGCTCGTTATCGAGGGCGAGACCCGTGGGGAAATTGAGCTACGCGCCGGCGCTCCGGCCCAGGCCAAAGGCTCGCCGGAGGTGGTGGCGGACCTCCCGGGCGTGGCTCGCCTGCGCGCCTCCGGCCCTCCCGGCTCCATCCAGGAGCACCGCCGCGACCTCGCTGCAGCAGAGCAAAAGCTCAAGGGCCTGGCCGACCCGTACGGCACCGAAGACCTCGAGCAGCTCGAGGAGCTGGCGGCAAAACGCGAGGCCAGCGAAAGAAAGGCCGCCGAGGCGCGCACTCAGCTCGAAACGCTCCTTTCGGGCCGCTCGGAAGAAGACTTACGGCAAAAAAGGTCGCGGCTCGAGAAGTCCCGGGCCGGCATGGTCGAGCGCCATCCGGAGTGGGGGCAGGTCCCGCCGGACGCTGAGGGCCTGAAAGGCGTCACGGACCAGGTCGAGCGCTCGTTCAAGAGCGAGGTGGGGCCAGCCGAAGACCGCTGGGAGGCAGCCCAGCAGGCGTGGGCCGACGCGCGCGCCAGGCAGGGCGACCTGGTGGCAAAGGTGGAGCATACAAAAGGGGGCATCGCCAGGCACGAATCAAAGCTAGCGAGGTTGACCTCGGACGGGCTGTCGGAGCAGCAACGGGAGGAAGAAAAACACAGGGTATTGCTGGAATGGGAGGCAGCGAAGGCTGCCCAGGTAGAGATCGCAGGCCGTCTGGCCGCGTTCGGCCCGGACCCCGAGGCAACCGCGGCGAGGCTGGACAAGCAGCTTGCGGCGGCCAGGGCGGAGGCGGAGCGCGCCGTAGAGCAGGAGAAGTTCCAGGAGGGAAAGCTCCAGCTCCTGTCCAACAGGGGGACCTATTCCGCCCTGGCGGCGCTTACCGAGCGGGTGGAGAGGCTGAAGGCGGAGCTTGAGGCCGAGAGGCTTCACGTTGAGGCGGTGCGGCTGCTCCACGACACGGTGGCCCGGTGCCGCGCCGAGGCCATCGCCGCGGTGGCGGGGCCGGTGGAGGCGGCAGCCACGCGCACTGTGCAACGCATCTGCGGCCTCCGGCCGGGCCGGGTCAAGCTGGACGACTCTTTCGTCCCGGAGGGCATCATCCCCACCGCCGAGGGCCCGGTGCCGCTGGAGAGCGCCTCGGGCGGAGAGCGCGAGCAGGTCTACCTCGCCACCCGCCTGGCCCTGGCGGACGTGCTGGCCCGGAAGGAGCGCCAGCTCGTGGTGCTGGACGACGTGCTGCTTTCCACGGACGCGCCCAGGCTGGCCCGCATCCTGGATATCCTGGAGGAGGCCGCGGAGCATCTCCAGATAGTGGTCCTCACCTGCCACCCCGAGCGCTACCGGGCGCTTGAGCGCGCCAACTTCATTGACCTCGAAGCGATCTGCCGCCCCCGGTAGCACCCCGCCCGCTGGATGTGGCGTATACCAGAATTTAGTGGCATAATAGGATTGTTATGGCACGTCGCAATGGTATAGAAGTTCGTCTCGGGCCGCAAGGGCGCCTGGTGATCCCGGCGCGGATCAGGAAAGCACTCGACCTGCAGCCGGGTGACACGTTGACGGCACGGGTGGAAGAGGAGCGCCTGGTGCTTGAGAAGCGCCAGCAAGTCCTGACGCGCCTCAAGGCCCGCTACAGGAGAGTCCCACAGGGCGTAAGCCTGGTCGAAGACCTGATAGCTGAGAGACGCGCTGAAGCCCGCCGGGAAGAAGAGGCATGACCGAGGGACCCAAGGTTGTCCTGGATGCCTCCGCACTTCTGGCGGCGCTCGCCGGCGAGCCGGGTGGGCATAGTGTAGAGTCCCGTTTAGAGCAGGCCGCCCTGTCCACAGTAAATCTTGCCGAGGTGATGCAAAGAAGTGTAGCCCGGGGCCTGGCAGTGGCCGGACTGACGGCAGACCTGGAAGCACTGGGGGTAAACATCCTCCCGTTTACGTGCGAAGATGCCGAGGCCTCGGCGATGCTGTGGTCCGCGACCCATCCCCTGGGACTCTCTCTGGGAGACCGGGCGTGCCTTGCCCTTGCCCGCCGGCTTGGCCTGCCGGCTGTGACCGCAGACCGGGCATGGGCCGGGCTGAAGATAGGGATAGACATACAGGTCATACGTTATTAACGGGACACGCCCCCCCTCCCTGGGCGACCTGTCGAGGCGCCCTTACCCAGCATCGCGGATATTTTCGGGGCAACGTCCGATGCCCATGGTATCCGGCTGACGACGTGTGGAAAATTTGTGAATTCCTTGTGAAAAACATGTAATAACTATTTCATGCCTCATTCAACAACTTGTCAATTACTGATTGTCTGGGATTGTTAAGTAAGTAATTTCACCTACGCGGTACCTAAGTATTAGTTCTCTTTGATAATGAAGCTCGACGCGATATCATCAAATCAGGCTCCTGTAGCTGGATTTGAACAGGGCACTCGCTATGAAAAAGATCGCTCGCTCCTTCCCCAGAGTGCTGGCATTGCTCTTGCTTATCGGCATGATGCTTCCGGCGGCGCCGGCATTTTCGCAGGGCAGCGTCAGGGAGTACAACGTTTCGGCGATAGACGTGGTCATCACCCTTAACCGCTTTGGCGACCACGACCCCACGGGCAAGATGTTCGTGCTGGACGAAAACATCCCGGCAGTCCGGGCGCAGGAAGCCCGGCCCCTCCCCGGCCGCGTCAGCACCGGCCTGCGGGATGACCCCATCCAGCCCCTGGTCATCCGGGCGAACATCGGGGATACGGTGGTCATTAATTTCACCAACCGGCTGGGCAACGGGCGAGCGAGCCTGCACATTAATGGGCTGGCCGCTGACAGAAGTAGCTCCGCTGGCGCTAACCTCGGCTTGAACCCGGACAGCACCGTAGCGCCCGGGGAGTCCATCACCTATACCTGGCACATCCCGGACGAAAGGAACGCCGAAGGCGCCTACGTTTTCAGCAGTATGGGCGATGATATGCGCCAGCAGATGGCGCACGGCCTTTTCGGCGTTCTGAACGTGGAGCCGAAAGGCGCCACCTGGCTGAATCCGGTTGATGGTCAGCCCCTGAAGAGCGGCTGGGAAGCCATTATCGTTGACCCCAACGGCAAGGACTTCCGCGAGGATACTATCATCTACCACGAGATAGGCGATGAAAGCTTCAGAGTCTCAGAAGAAAGCGGCAGTCCGTTACCCCTGAATGACCCGCTCAACGAGGATGCCTACCGCCCCGCTTCCAGGGCAATTAACTACCGTTCCGAGCCATTTTTCAACCGCCAGGAGCTGGTGGAACCAATCCTGGGGCACCCGGATGGCTCGCAGAACTACGGCTCATACATGTTCGGGGATGTGCCAACACCCACGCCGCGGGGCTACCTCGGCGACCCGACCAAGCGGCGTATCGTGCATGCTGGCTCCGAGCGCTTCCACGTGGAACACCTGCACGGCGGCAGTATCCGCTGGCAGTTTGACCCCTTTGCGGCTGGTTCACCGGACCTCCCGGGCGGGGTTGACTTCTTCGGCCTGGCTCCCACTAAGGACCCACCAGACCAGACCCGTTCCCAGCGCCTTGACTCGCAGGCTATCGGCCCCCTGGAGACCTATACCATCCAGCCGGAGGGCGGCGCCGGTGGCCTCCAAAATGTGCCGGGAGACTTCCTCTTCCACTGTCATTTTGCCCACCATTATGTCGCAGGTATGTGGGCCTACTGGAGGGCTTTTGATACACTCCAGACCGGTGCCCCGTGGCAGGTTGACCCCCTCCATCCCCTGGCAGAGCTGCCCGACCGGGCTGGACTGACTCCGGCGGCGGTGGACTCCACTCAGCTTATCGGTAGTGTGATGCCCTCCGGGCGCACCCTGACGGACGCCCCTACCTCCAGCACTAACCTCAACATAGATGACTGGATAAGGACGAAGATACCACCCCAGGGCGATCCGGGACCGGAGAGCGACTACGATGCCTCCGTATGGGACTGGAAGCGCGTTGACAATATAGATGAACTCGACCAGCTCGCGCAGCAGGACCCCACCATGCCCACCATCGCTCTTCTCCGTAGCCTGGGATTCAACCCCTTGCCCGGACAGCCACTCTACCTGGGTGAGCCGGAGACGACGCGTGTCTGGCCCAACTACCAGGCACCGCCCGGGGCAGCGGGCAAACGGCTGCCCATCATGTTCAACCCTGCCAATGCTCGCCCGGCATACTCCTTGCTCCGCCCGCACCTGGGCCGGCGCCCGCCTTTCCCGCCGATGCGGAGCGGCTCACCCTACTCCGGAGACCCTGACGAAGGATTCGCCGAAGAGAACCCGAACTCGCTGATACCAAAGGAGGCGCGAAGGCTGGAATACGTCAAGGTGACCATACCCCTTGAGCTTACCCTGAATGAAGACCTGGATATAAGGAACAGTGAGGGCGCTCTGCCGGTGCTTGACGAAGACAAGGAGGACATACTGGCCGGGCGCAAGCCGGCGGAGCAGCTCACTATTCGCGCCAATGTCGGCGACGGTATTGACGTTATTCATTACACGGAGATACCCATCGAGACCTTTGACTTCTTCAAGTCCAATCTGCACTACCACTTCGTCCAGTTCGAGAACCAGGCATCTGACGGCGTCATTAGCGGGCTGGCCTATGAGCAGAGCGTGGCCCCTTATACGTTTGAGAATATCCACCTTGCGGCGGACGCCCCGGCAGGCAGTACCACAATCACCGTGGATGATGCTGCCAGGCTTAAAGTGAATGCCTTCATCGGCATTGGCTTCGGCGTGGCGCGGCGCAACCGGGACGGCGACAACCTGCCGGTCACCCTCAACCGCAATGGCGGTTTCGAGTGGGCACAGATTACCGGCAAGCAAGGTAACACTCTGACGCTGGACCGCCCGCTGGAGAACGACCATACCGCCGGGCAGTTCGTCGGTCTGGAGTTCGTCCGCCAGCAGTTCTACGCGGACGCCGAGTCCGGCACCACCTTCTTCCACAACCATGTCTTCGCCGTCCCCGGCTTCGGGATGCCACTGACCGGCGCCATCATCCAGGAGCCGCGCGGCTCAACGTGGCACGACCCGGTAACCGGTGCGCCGATACGCTCCGGCACCGTTGCCGATATCAGGAATGTGAGCGTGCCGGTGGCCCCGGGCATTCCTGTCCAGGACTTCCGCGAATTCGTTACGCACCAGATGGACGCGGTCACTGGCGTGGGTGAAAGGAAGGGCGGCGAGCGGGCCGGCTACAACGCCAAAATGGAACCGCTGGATGAAGGCGACCGCGCCGAGCAGCCGCACCTGGCGTTTTCCTCGGTAAGAAATGGCGACCCGGAGACACCTGTTTTCCGCACCTACGCGGGCAACCTAGGGGTCATACGTTTGATGGAGTCCTCAGGACATGACATAGGCGCCTTCCATATTGAAGGGCACCGCTTCCGCCAGACCCGGTTTGACCCGAACGAGGCCCCCAAGGACACGCTGGGTGTAGGTATCTCAGAGCGCTTTGACCTCTTCTTTACGGCTGGCTCCGTAGGGCTGCAGTCCGGAGACTATGTATTTATGAACGCCATGCACGAGAAAATGCTGGACGCCTGGGGCATCATCCGTGTCCTTGATACCCTCCAGGCTGACCTCCAGCCGCTACCCAACAGTCCCCGCCAGAGCATCCGCCCGCCCGATGACACTACCTTCCCGCAAAACCAACCGGGTGCCGGCGACCCGCCACCCGCGCCCCAGGTCAGCAGCGTGGCTGAGCTTAAGACCAGGCTGGAGCGCAATGGCTACTCGTTGATGAACGGCTTGCCGGTTGACCAGATACCAGTCCGCACGTATGACGTGGCGGCGATAGAGACGGAGATAAGCCTGACCCCGGGTTTCCAGAAGAACAACGGGCGTATCTATGTCCTGGCCGAAGACGAGGCGGCCGTCCGCAATGGCACAAAGCCGCCGGAACCCCTGGTCATCCGCGCCAACATCGGCGAGATTGTGAAAATAAACTTCACCAATAAGCTTCCCGGTACCCGGCGGGCATCTTTTGCTGTCCCGCAGCTTATCAAGAGCGCCGATGACCTGGGCAGCGCCTTTGGCCTCAACAACGATTCTACGGTGTCTCCGGGAGAAACTCGGACATACTGGTACGTCATAGACCCGCGGTTCGAGGTGCCGCGCTCCTTCGTAATCTCCGATTACGGTGACCCTTTTGAGGGCGGCCAAAACGGGCTTTACGGGCTGTTCATCGTCGAGCCGGAGGGGACTACCTACCACGACCCGGCAACAGGTAACGAGGTAAAGGCAGGCTGGAACGTGGAGGTACGGATGCCTGACGGCGGCAAGTTCCGCGATGTGGCACTTCTATTGCATGACGAAGACCCGCGGATGAACCGCGATATTATGCCCTACGATAAGACTATTGATGGTGACAGGGGTATCAACTACCGTGCTGAGTCTTTTAACCGACGGGATGATGCGTTCCCTGCCAGTGTCCTGAGCACGCTTGCCCACGGTGACCCCAGGACGCCCCTCATTGAAGTCGGGGTGGGGGAGCAGGTGCGTTTCCATGTCGGGTTTGGTTTCGGGGAGCAACCGCACGTGATGACGCTTGACGGCCACCGTTTCCCGATAGAACGAGTCGCCGCCGCCGAAGCGATGCATCTCTATGCCCGCCAGATTGTGCCCAGGTCCACCATTGACGCGGCACCGGAAGATGGGGCAGGAGGACCGCTGGGTCTTCCCGGAGATTACCTCTACCGTGACAGCCGTAACTCCTTCTTTGAAGGAGGCCTGTGGGGTATTTTCAGGGTGAAGCCGAGAGCAGAAGCCCCGGCGCTACAGGGAGACATCATGGGCAACCTCGTCTCGGTGCCGATTGAGCCTGGCTCCGGCGCTACCCTTAGGGAGTTTACCGTCACGTCCCCGGATGGGATTGGCGCCATTAGTCTCCCAGCCGGAACGCGCCTGCTCAGTCCCGAAGGCAAGCCGGTGAATGCCATAGGTGTCCACTGGAACCTCAACCCGCCGCCTGCTCCGCCGGGAACAATGATATTGGCGGCTCTTGACCCGCGTCCCGAGGGCACCAGGATACTCCCTGCCGTGGCGGTTCAAGTCAAATACTCCCTCCTCAAGCTGCCCGCCGGGGTTAGTGAGCGAGACCTCTTCATAGCTGAGCTGGAACACGGCGCCTGGCAGGAAGTCTCGGCTGTGGTAGATACCGCCGCCGGTACAATTACGGCCACCACAGACAGTCTTGAGATGTATGCCCTGATGGCGAAGATACCAAATATGGCACCACC
The DNA here is from genome assembly GCA_016210585.1 of Chloroflexota bacterium. Classification (GTDB taxonomy): domain Bacteria; phylum Chloroflexota; class Dehalococcoidia; order Dehalococcoidales; family JAFGLR01; genus JACQTX01. The sequence goes on along the minus strand of JACQTX010000067.1, from coordinate 10,756 downwards.
CACCTCGGTGTTGGCACAGACTCAGCGCGCTGCGGCGGGGGTGGACTGGCGGCTCGCTAGCGGACTCGTTATTGCGGCGGTAGTGATGCTTGCCGTTCTCTTCTACACCATACGGAGACAGAGAGCACGCCACCGAGTAACAGGGCGAGAATAAACAGCGAGAGTTATGAAAACAGGCATTCCCCGCTATTTATTGCGTTCGTATTAGACCGCGTTCCGGGGGATTCAGGGAAGAGGCAGACCCGGCAGTGTTGCGGGGACGAGGTTATTTTGCAGTCCGGGTAGCGCCGGTGGTGGGGTAATGTTGATTGGGCCAGGCGGGGCAGCTACCACAGTGATGCTTTCGGCGAGGATAGCGCTGTCTTCCTGTTGGACGCCATCTACCAATACCCGCGCGCCCATAAGCAGGGTGCCCTCTATTCTTGTGTCCTTGTTGAGGAGCACCAAGCGGGCCTGAAGGCGGCCATCGGCACTGCAGTTTGTTCCTTACACCATGTCGCTGAATATAACTATGCCGTCTTTCCGCTATTCATTCTTATGGGCGAGCTGGTGTCAGCCTCCGGCATTGTGGGGACACTCTTTGACGCCACGCAGGCATGGCTGGGGCGGTTTCGGGGAGGTCTGGGCATAGCCGTCATCGCCATGGGTACCGCCATAGCTGCCATTACAGGGTCGTCATTCGCCTCGGCGGCCATGATGACCCGGGTCGCCTTCCCGGAGATGATAAAACATAAGTATGACCCAGCCGCCGCGGCGGGGTTGATTGCCGCTGTCAGCCCGATGGCCGTGCTCATTCCGCCGAGCGTTCTCCTGGCTTTCTACGGGACAGTAACGAACGAATCTATAGCCAAACTGCTACTGGCTGGCTTCATTCCCGGTCTGCTGTCCGCCGCCGTATATATGCTACTTCTGTATATCTTGGCCGTGCGCCAGCCGCAGAAGTGGCCGACAGTAGCCCGTACTTTCACCTGGCGGGAAAGGTTCGTCTCCTCGAGGGGCATTGTCCCGATTGCCGTGATGATACTGACTATTCTGGGCGGACTCTACCGTGGCGTATTCACCCCCTCCGAGGCCGGGGCCGCTGGCTCTGTCATTGCTCTTATCACCATGGTGGTCTATCAGAGGAAGCAGAGCGGGCGAGCCATGATTACCTCGGCTGGGAATCCGCCGGCACCACCTGCATGATATTCTATACCTTAATTGGCAGCCTGTTGTATGGCCGTTTCATCGGGTTACCGGCGCTGGCGACCTGATAATAAATGTGCTCGCATCCTTGCCGATGTCACCTTCCGTCACAATGTTTAATGGTGTCATATCCTTTATACTGAGATTCTAATACCATGCTGCACGGCCTTTTTGAAGAGGAGGACTGTATGAGCAAATATGTCATAAGACCAGATGAAGTGTCGGCATATTCTCCGCTAGGCCACAGCGGGGCAGTCGATCGCAAACTGGTCAGCAGGGAAACTACCGGGGCCAGGTATATGGAAGTAATGCTGGGCACCGTATCACCCGAAGGACTGACCGAAGCACACTTCCGCACGATAGAGCAGGCAGTATACATGCTGGAGGGCAGTGCTTGCGTAGAGATAGATGGAAATAGGGAGAAAGTAAGTGCCGGTGAGATGGCCTTCTTCCCCGCAGGCTCAATGCACCGCATAACCCCGGCTGGGGGCCCCTACAAGTGCCTGATCATATACGCGCCACCTTTGGGCAGCACCAAATGAACAAGGTGTTCGCCATTCCGAATAGGAGTTGGTCATTATGGGTCGTTTAGAAGGCAAAGTAGCTCTGGTCACTGGTGGGAGCTCCGGCATCGGCAGGGCTTCCGCTCTTGCTTTTGCCAGAGAAGGGGCAAAAGTGGTCGTTAACTGTAATGTGGACATCGAAGGTGGTGCAAAGACCGTGGAAATGGTAAGAGACCTGGGGGGTGAGGCCATTTTTGCGAGGGCCGATGCGACGAAGGCGGCCGAAGTAGAGGCTCTGATTGCCAGTGTTGTGCAGGCTTATGGGCGCCTGGACTGTGCCTACAACAATGCCGGGACAGGAGTTGGTGCTGCTCCTATCGTTGATTGCAGCGAGGAGGACTGGGACCGCGTTGTCAACGTTAATCTCAAGGGTGTATGGCTTTGTATGAAATACGAAATACGGCAGATGCTCAAAAATGGCGGTGGGGCTATCGTCAATGCCTCATCCGGCGCTGGACTGGTCGGTTTTCCCAGGTTTTCAATGCGCATGAGAAGCCGGTTCAATAGCAGAGATGTCTCTGATGTCCAATTGCCTCTGATGTGAGCTTTCCGCGAAACGCGCAAAATTTCGGAGCGCCAGATACGAAAGGTCTTGAGCCTCAGGGTTAGGCAGATACGAATTAATCCGCCCGCTACTGCGTTTCGCGGAAATTGTCATGGGGTAATTATCCCACTTCCCAGCACGTTGCGCTTCTTGTCAAAGCTACTCTATGACAACGGATTGGGGTAATCACCCTTTGTCTTTTGCCCATTTCGCTATCCAAAACAGAGTTTCGCGGAAAGCTCAGCTCTCCTTACTTCTTGACGATATTGACGCAGGTGGCCATGCCCTCATCGCCACCGCAGCAGTGAGAAACGCCAACTTTCGGATTGCCCGGCACCTGCCGCTGACCGGCCTGACCGCGCATCTGCCAGACCAGTTCGCATATCTGGGCTACACCGGTAGCCGATGTGGGGTGTCCTTTGCCGAGCAGACCGCCGCTCATGCTTACGGGAAGCGGCCCGCCAAGGCCAAAATGCCCCATTTCCATAAGCGGGCCGACCTCCTCTTCTCCGCAGAAGCCGAGGTCAACGATATGCTCCAGCTCGCTGATGCTGAAGTTATCATGTAGCTCAACAATATCCACATCTTCCGAGCCGATGCCCGTAAGCTCGTAAGCCTGTCTGGCTGCCCGCACACTAACATCGCGCGTATCGGCCGTCTCGCCACGTATGAAGCGCTGACTGGTCAGGGCGCCCCCCAGCAGTCTAATGAAAGGCGGTGAAGCATAGCGCCTGGCCACCGCCTCTGTGCAGAGCACAACGGCCGCGGCACCATCACTTGTTGGGCAACAGTGATAAAGGGTCATCGGGTCAGCCACCATGCGTGAGCTGTGCACATCTGCCACGCCCTTCAGCGCCAGCTTGTACTGCGAGCGGGGATTAAGGCAGGCACTGTTATGGTTCTTCACCGAGACCTGGGCCATCTGGTCAAGAGTATAGCGCTTCTCGTAGATAGCCCGCTGCATCCTCATGGCATACTTCCCTATCATGGCATTGATGCCCATCACATTGTCCGGTTGGGGTGGTGCCGCAGCGCCCAGTGGCCCACGCGGCGCCTGGTCAACACCCATGGCCATAACCATGTCATATATGCCAAAGGCAACAGCCTGGTAGCCCTGCAGGACAGCGGTATTGCCACCGGCGCAGGCATTGCTCACATTGACCACCGGTATAGCAATATGCCCCACCTCCGCCTCCACCAGTTCTCCGTCAACCATACCGCCCATAGCGTGGGCACAATACATCATCGGAATATCCTGCCAGCGGACACCGGCATCCTTCAACGCACCCAGCACCGCCTCGGCACCGATTTTGGCAACTGGCTTTTCGGGAAACCGGCCGAAGCTGGTCATGCCAACGCCTAAAACAACCACGTCTCTCATTACTGCCGTTTCCTGACAGGCCGGAACTTCCAGGCCTGAACCTCCTGCCCAACCTCTATTTTGCCTACTGGCTCCTGGGCCTTGCCAATACTCTCGATGCCTAGCTCCATGTCCATCCCGATTTCAAGAGATGATTGGTCACAGTCAGTAAGAAGCGTGCGGACTCTCTCACCACCCTCCAGCTCAACGATGCCCAGCATATAGGGCACCGGCACAATGCAGTGCGGCGGTCTCACGCGAATCGTGGTGAAAGCGTAAAGCTTGCCGGAGGAACTGAAGACAATATCTTCCATATCCTGGCTGCTGCAGTTGCGACAGGCGACCCGCCTGGGGAAGAACACTTCGCCACAAGAGCGGCACTTGTTACCGAGAAGACGTGGCCGCTCGCTGGGCTTAGCTGGTATGACAAAGTAACCTTCCCCGATGGGTGCCGGGCTGGTCCCAGTTGGCTTTTCTGACATACGTCTTGCCCTACGCGCGAACTACTGTTACTTTTCGCTTTCCACGGTTGTTCTGAAGAGACACTCTACAGACTGGATTCTAGCCCCATCAAGCTAGTAGGACTCCCCTGTATTTTAGCTCAAACATGGTTCGATTGCATCTCATCCCACGGGTAGATATGAGGCGAAGCATGGGCCGGATTCAGTTATAAAGAGGGCAAATGCTCTGTAACATTGCTCTTCTATGAACTTCAACAACGCACACAACTTACAAACCCTGAGGCACTATCTCAAAGCACAGCCTTGTGGCCTGATAAGCCCGTCACAGATATAGAACGGCAGGCTTCTTCTCAGCAACCAGGTGCTAGTCCGAGGATGGCAGTGGCTTGGGTTCCTGGATGACCATCGGCTTGTCACAGCAGCTTGGCATACCTTCACCGGCCCTGGTACAGAGAGCTTCCGTCCCGCAGATCTCGCAGCGATATCTCTTCCCCAGCTGGCTCATAGCATAAACCTCTCTAGCTTTTCTTCAGCTACCATTGGCAAGCTCTCTAAACCCCCCGCCCGCCGTCCACGTTCAGGCAGACGCCGGTGAGCATGGCGGCCTCATCACAGGCCAGGTACAGGGCCGCGTAAGCAATGTCTTCTGACCGGGTCAGGCGTCCCAGGGGAATGTTGGCGGCATATTGTCTCTCCAGCTGCTCCCAGCCGGCCTTTTCGATATACGCGGCGAGAAGCTGCCTGGCCAGAGGCGTGTCCACCATCGTCGGGTAAACGCAGTTGACGCGGATGTGATGCGGTGCCAGCTCAATCGCCAGGGCCTTCGTTAGCGCTATCACTGCCCCTTTGGAGCTGGCATAAGCCGACTGGTGCTTCCGCAGTGGCCTGACCCCCATACCGGAGGCGGTATTGATGATGACACCCTGCCCCGTCTTTTTCATCTCAGGGACGGCGGACTTACACATCAGGAAGATGCTCTTCACGTTAACGGTATAGACCCTGTCCCACAGCGCTTCGTCCATGTCCTCGATTGGCGTGAGCTTTTGCCCCGTGCCCGCATTGTTGAAGAGTATGTCAATCCGGCCAAAGGCGCTGACGGTCTGCTTGACCAGTTTCTCCACGTCAGAGGTTAGGGTAACATCGCAAGGGATGAAAAGGGCATCGCCACCATTTGACCTGATCGTGGCCACTGTTTCTTCGGCGGTAGCCTTAGTCCGCTGGGCCACCACCACCTTCGCCCCTTCTCGGGCAAAGAGGCACGAGCAGGCCCGGCCTATCCCGGAGCCGCCTCCGGTAATGATGGCTACCTTGTTCTCCAGCCTCATTTCGGTCTCCCTCTTGCTGGCAATGGGTCTTCCCGGTCCGTCAAATACTTCTATAGGCTGGTCTCCGCCTCAGGGCAAAACGCAGGGTGATGTGCACTATAGCCAGAGCTACGCCCGCCAGCAGGTAAAGATAGCCCTGGGTGAAGATAAACACTATGCACAAAAAGGCGGCCAGTATAAAGCTAAACCCTTCGTATTTCCCCAGAACACCAAAACCAAAAAGGTAAGAAGATAGCCCCATCTGGAGCATCAAAAGTATGATCAGGAAAGCCCCAATCTGGACCGCGGCCAGAATAGGGGCAACATCGGGACGCAGGTATAGGGCCGGGGCATATATCATGGCAAAGGGCAGAAACAGACCGGTGAACCCCATTTTCAGAGCTTCTCCGCAAGTTGGCCAGTACCGGGCACCGGCCAACCGGGATGCCACCAGGGCGCCGATGGCAACGGGCGGAGTGAGGTTGGAGTATACGGCGTAAAAGAAGGGAAAGAAATGCGCCGCTAGCAACGGGACGCCCATTTGAACAAGGGCCGGCACCAGCCCTATGGCCACCAGGATGTAAGCCACAACGGTCGGGACCCCCATGCCCAAAATGATGGAGGCCACCATGCCGATAACCAGGGCAATGACAAGGTTCCCCCCGCTCACATCCTGTATTATCAGCGGCAGCATGACGCCCAGTCCACTCACCTTGATTGCCGTGGCCACGACCCCGATCAGGGCAGCCATTACTGCTATTTCCGCCGCGCCGCGCACTCCGTCAGTGAGATGCTTTATTGTCTCTCGTAGATTCAGCCGGGCCTCTTTTCTAATGCTGCTTACCAGGCCCATGGCGATTGTGGTTATCATGGCCCAAAAGCCGACAAACGGTAAGCTATAGGCCTTAAAAAGAAGGAATACCAGGACACCTAAAGGGACCAAAAAGATTGGGGCGTCGAGCAAAAGTTGCCTGCCGCTCACCGGGACTTTGTCAACCTTGATGTTCAGTTTGCGGGCCGTAAGCTCCACGTATAAGAACACGCCAATGTAGTACAAGACCGCTGGCATCACCGCCGCCAGAGCTATCTGGGCATACGGTATGCCCGCGTAGCCAGCCATGACGAAGGCGGCGGCGCCCATGATGGGCGGCATAATCTGTCCCCCGTTTGAAGCGGCAGCTTCAATAGCACCGGCTTCTTCAGGCTTGTAGCCTGCCTTCTTCATCATGGGTATGGTAAAGGCACCGGTAATGGTGATATTAGCCACCGTGCTTCCGGTCACTGTGCCAACAAGGCTGCTACCAATCACGCTTACAGCGGCCGGTCCGCTTCTTAGCCTGGCGCCTACCCACTGTGCTACTGACATAATAAACCGCAGTCCGCCCATGGCATGCAGCAGGCTGCCAAAGAAGATGAAAAGAAAGAGGTAGCTGGCAGAGAGGCCCAGAATGTCCCCGTATATCCCCTCATCTGTGCCCAGCATGGTCAACCACCAGAGGAGCGTGTCAAGCGACACCGGGGCTACCTGGAACGGAAAGGGCAGATAACGTCCGAAGTAGAGATAGAGCAGAGAGATAGCGGCCACTATGGGAAAGGTCTTGCCGAAGATCAGGTAGCTGCCGATAAAGGCAAGCACTACGGCGACGACACCCACGGCTATGTCAGCCGGAAGGGGAGAGGCGGTGCGAAACCGCACTATATCATGCAGGAAATACATGAAGTAGCCGGTAACGGCGATTGAGGTCAGGAGCAGCAGCACATAGACGAGCCGGCTTCGCTTGCTTCTCAGCATCAGGGAGAGGAAAAGCACGACCAGGGCAAAACCATAATGGGTGATTTTATGTCCCTCGGGGGACTGGAGCAAGACCTGGGTGAAGACGAGCTGGTAGATAAGCATGGCCATGGCCACTACGGTAAGAGCGGTAGCGATGACCTTCTGGCTTAATGGTGCGGGCTCTCTGGCTCTTTCCATGTTTCTTCCTTTACGGGGCACAGCAAGTCAAATAGCGTTGCCTGCTGCAAAAATAAGTCCCGTATTCCAGCAAAACGGGGCCAAAGAGAATAGCCAGCAACTTTCAGTCTCTTCTTGCTGAGAGAATGTTTGATGACTGCCGATTCTTTCCCCATTAAACTACGGATAGGCAAGCCCGAGGCCGGTGCCGACCTCAGGCTTGCCTATGACAAAGTAGAAGGAGTCAATGATTACTGGACCAGTGCGACTATGTCTTGCACCTTGATACCATTGTCTTTGTAGTATTTCATGGCACCGGGGTGGACCTTATCAGGACTAACGGTATAGGTCGGGATGAAGTCGGCCGTCATGTTCTGCCCCAGGGCATGCCACGTCCGCCATTTCCCGGCGGTGCCAGTTTCCCAGATTATCCTGGCTACCTCATACACTACATCCGGGTCCATCTTCTCGTCGGCACTCCAGAATACCGGCAGGAACCCCCCCCATATCTCCTGTGGCTGCCTGGCGGGGTCTAAAGCCCCAGGGTATATTCTTTCCGGGAGGAATGCCATCTCGTCCCCCTTGAGACGCTTCATTTGCTCCGGCTCCATGCTAACATAGTATACAGGTGCCTTCGTCTCCATATCAGCAACAAAGGCGCCCTTCTGGTAGGTGGCGGGGAAAATATGGTCTATAGTTATGATGCCCACATCCGCTAACCCGTCCTTCATGTTGGTCACCGTGCCGCCCAGACCGCTATACACTATCTTCTTGACCTTGTCCAGCACACCGGCTTCCCGCAGCATCGCTTCGGTGGCTTTCTGGTGGGCTGCCCCCTCACGCACCGAGTTTACCGTCTTACCGGCGAAATCGGCCATTTTCTTGATGTCTTTGTTATAGGTAGCCCAGACGTAGTCCCAGCTGCCGCCAATGGCAATACTCCTCAGGCCGGCGTAGTTCTTGAACTGCGACATGAACTCCACGAAGTGCACGGTGCCTGCCGCACCCAGGTAATCTAACGGCTTGTCCCGTATGGTCTCCATGTTAGCCGTATCCCCGGCAGTAGCCACCACCGTAAGCCGCAGCCACTCGGATTCCCGGTTTACAAAGTAAGCCAGCGCCTGTGCCATGACGTACAGCGGATCACCGACTCTACCGCCCATCACGAATTTGGTGGTCATGGGTTTCTTTACCGTTGGCTTGGGTGTAGGGGTGGGGGTGGGCGTAGGTGTCGGGGTTGCGGTGACTGTAGCCGTGGCTGTTGCGGTGACCGTGGGTGCCGGAACGGGAGTAGCCGTCACTGTTGTCGGTGGTGCCGTTACGGTTACCGTTGGCGCCGGAGTCGGTGCTGGTGCCGGCTTAGCGCAGGCGCCGAGCGCCAACACCAGTGTCACCAGCAACAAAGAACATACCACCAGAATAGTTCTCTTGCTCATCTCATCCTTCCTTTTATAGTTTAGACTTTGCCCCTGCGGACTGCCAGGTCCGCTCTCCCTCGGTCTTCCTACGCTTCACGTCATCATACACCCCCATATGGCAAAAGTCGGCTTTCCGCCATCAAGATGCATCAGGATGTATCAGGCATCAGCCCCTTCTCGAAGCAGCATGGAATCGTGATATTTCTTCTGGGTGACACCTTTGGCAAAGGCAACGTTGCCGTCAGCTACCAGGTTCATGCTGGTGTACGCCGGGGCCAGCATGAAGACCAGCATCCTAGCGGGACGGTCAGGGTCTCGATTGAAATGCTGATGGACGCAGCCCCCAGGACTCACGTAGAAGGCATCCCCGGCTTCCCACTCGTACCTTTTGCCGTCATGGATTTCGTAGCCTTTCCCCTCGAGGGCATAAAAACAGGCATCATACTGGTGACCATGCTTCATAATGAAAGCCTCGCCGGCTTCCATCCGCACCCGAAAGGAAATGATGCCGTTGCCCCGGACGAGGAACAGGACTACAGGCGCTCTGGCTTCTACATCGGCTTTGCCCTTCATCACCCGCGGCCGCTTCATCATACGGACCCAGGCTTCCCTCAAGACATTCTCTTCGTCATGGACATCATAGCCACCGGCTGAGGTCATGTGGTACCTCCTTCACATGGAAATCTGTGGAAAGGGGGACGCTGTCTCCCCCTTGGGTCTCACTTCTTCGCCTTATACTCCGGCGCATCTTCAAGCTGCTCCCAGCGCGAGCAGCCCATGTAGATTGGTAGACGCGGGTTGGCGATGATAATCCGGGCTGGCTTCTCGGGGTCAAGATTAAAATGCTGGTGTGCCACCATCACCGGGATATAGACGACATCGGCTTTCTCCCATTCAAACCGCTTGCCCCGCTTCTTGATGCCCCACTCGTAGATGTCTATGAATCTCAAGTCCGGGTCATGATGGATGTCATAGCCCTTGCCCTCCAGGACATAGAAGACCTCCTCACGCATGTGCCGGTGCTTGCCCGTGCGTCCCCCCGGGGGTATCTCCTGGATATACACGTCAACCGAGGCTATCCTGCCGTTCATCTTCTCGTTGGCGACGTGCTTGATTTTACCGTCCCGGCACAGCTCCCAGGGCATTTCCTCAGCCTTGATGACCTTGCGCATCGCGGCGAGGGCTTCTTCTCTTTCCGCCGCCTCCCGCAACCGGTCCTCATAGTAAGTTACCTTGAGCTTGCCTTTTGGGTATGCCTTGTCTTCTGTGTATAGCATTAGATGTCAGCCCCCTCTCTAAGAAGCATTGTATCGTGATATTTTTTCTGGGAGACTCCCTTGGCAAAGGCAATATTGCCATCGGCTACCAGGTTCAGGCCGGTATAGGCCGGTGCCAGCATGAAGACCAGCATCAGGGCCGGGTGATCGGGGTCGGCGTTGAAGTGCTGGTGGACGCAGCCGCCCGGGCTCACGTAAAAGGCATCACCGGCCTGCCATTCGTATCTCTTACCATCATGGATTTCATAGCCCTTCCCTTCGATGGCATAGAAACAGGCATCATACTGGTGACCATGCTTCATGATATGGGCCTCCCCCGGCTGCATCTTCACCCGGAAAGAAATAATGCCATTGCCCCTGGCCAGAAACAGGACGGTGTGCGCCTTGTCTTCGACCTCAGGCTTGGCCTTCATAACCCGTGGCCTTTTCATCATATGAATCCAGGCTTCCCTCAGGACATTCTCTTCGTCATGGACATCATATCCACCCGCTGATGGCATCCTGCAACTCCTTCTTATATAATTTCACAAACGTGTCCCCCACCCCCTCACTCCGCTACTTGCTCCGGTTAGATAAATCCCTTTCTCTAGCCTTCTCTATGTCCTACCGTCACCTCCTTCCCAGCTCCCTGGTTGCTTAATTCGGATAAAGACTCCTAGTGTCCTGAGTTATTAGACCCTTTCATAAGTCAGG
>JACQTX010000073.1 GCA_016210585.1 Chloroflexota bacterium | reverse complement strand
TCGCGTCCGGCGTGGCGTCCGGTGATATTACCCGACCATGATTTGAGGGCTGCTTCCATATTGTTTATAATAAAGGTATAATGCAATTATGGCGGGTGGGGCTTTGGCAAGTAGCCCTGAAGGAAATATTAAGAAAAGAGGTAAGCCAGATGAAAATTGTAAAACTATGTCGTGAAGGTTCCTGCTGTCCCGTTGTCAAAGTGACCGATACGCAGGTGGAAATCGGCGAGAAGGACAATACCTGTGTCCTCACCACAGAGCAGTGGGAGATCCTCAAAGAGAAAATCCTCAAGAACGAGCTATAAGTCCCTATATCCGGAATAAAGCTCCACCCGCTCAGAAGTCGTAAGGAAAGAACTATGGCGAGAGTTATCGCGGTCTGCAGCAGCACAGTGAAAGGCGTCCCCAAAGATGTCATTCCCGAGGGCGTCATCAAAGAAGGTTACGGTATGGTGGGGGACGCCCACGCCGATTGTAATACCCACCGGCAGGTCAGCCTGCTGGCAGTAGAGAGCATCAACAAGATGCGTAGCCGCGGCTATAAAGTGAAGCCCGGCGATTTTGCGGAAAACCTGACAACGGAAGGCATTGACCTGACGACGCTCCCTATCGGGACCCGCACTGCTGTTGGTAAAGAGGTCATCCTGGAGATTTCCCAGATAGGGAAGGACTGTCACACCGGCTGTGCCATCTTCCGCCAGGTGGGCAAGTGCATCATGCCGAAGGAAGGCGTCTTTGGCAAGGTTATCCGCGGTGGCACGGTCCACGCCGGTGACGAAATCACGAGGTTGCCCAGTGACGGAGAATGAGGTAGAAAAGGTCTCCATCCAGCGTTACACCGTTGAAGGCGCCAGCAGCACGGTCGAAGAGGCCGTCGCCAGGGAGTACCCGCTGACCATTATCCTCAATAGCGAAGAGTTGGTTACCTTGCTCTGCTCACCCAACAACCTGGACTACCTGGCCGCCGGCTTCCTCGCCTCTGAAGGATTCGTCAAGGGCCGGAGCGAAATCAAGCGAATAATGGTTGACGAGGTGCGGGGCGTGGTGCGTGTGGAGACGGACAGCATGCAGCAGATCGGGCCAGACGTCCTTTTCAAGCGGGTCATCACTACTGGCTGCGGGCGGGGTGCCGCCTTCTACAGCGTCGCCGATAGCGGCGGGGAGAAGGTCGAGACGCCCATGCAGGTCTCAGCCGGGGAGATTTTCGCCCTGGTCATGAAGTTCCAGCACGGCTCGGAGCTTTACCTGGCCACGCATGGTGTGCACAGCGCCGCCCTCTGCGATCGCCAGGGCATCCTCATTTTCAATGAAGACATTGGCCGGCACAATGCCTTGGACAAGATTTTCGGCAAGTGCCTTATGGAGGACATACCGACAGATGAGCGGCTGGTCATCACCAGCGGGCGCGTTTCTTCGGAGATGCTCCACAAGGTCGTCAAAAGGCGGATCCCCATCGTTGTCTCCATCTCAGCCCCCACCAATCTTGGCGTGAAGATAGCGGATAACCTGGGCATTACGCTTGTCGGCCAGGTCCGGGGCCGCAAGATGAATGTCTATACGCACGGCTGGCGGGTGACCGGCTGACATCTAGTCCGATAAATAGCTTGGTCATTGTTCGCTCTCCCCTTGTGGGAGAGATGAAAAGCTCGCCCTGAGCGAAGCGAATGGGTGAGGGGATGAAAATCATATCACCCTCACCCTAGTGAAGTTCTCTACAAATCAAACAGGGACTGTCATTGTGAGAGCATCCTTCGGCTACGCTCAGAGCCTGCCCTGAGCGAAGCGAATGGGACAGGTCCGCCGCAGGCGGAGCCGAAGCAATCTCCGAATTGTATGCCAGCGAGTGCGAGTCGCAGATTGCTTCGCTGGCTTTCAGCCGCTCGCAATGACGTTTTGTTCGGTTGCTTATGCCTGACACCCAGTTTGTCGTCCTGTTTATTACCACGCCCAGTCCTGAAGAAGGACAGCGCATCGCGGATGCCTTGCTCCGGAAAAGGCGGGCGGCCTGCGTCAACATCGTGCCGCAGGTCAAATCCACCTTCTGGTGGCAGGGCAAGCTCGATGCGGCGCATGAGTCCCTCCTGATTGTGAAGACGAAGAAAGCCCTCATAGACGACGTGGTCAAAACCGTAAGAGAGCACCACAGCTACACCGTGCCGGAAATTATCGCTCTACCCGTCATCGGCGGCAACCTGGACTACCTGGACTGGCTGGAGAGGGAGACAGGGTAATTGCCCATTCGCACGATTCTGGAAGGCCTGGTTTCCGAACCCGACCTATGTGGGACACCGGGTGTCATTGTTAAGCGGCATTAGTTAATGCGTTTGTGCTAGTTGCTGTGTGCTCGCCGGTAACCAGTTGTATCCCCATGACAGAGTTGCTAAAATACATCTTGGATAGAGGTCAATCTACGGACGGGAGGCGGTGATATGGCTGTCAAAATAAATATTTCTCCGGACTTGCAGCGCTTTTATGACTGTCAAGCCGCCGTTGAGGCGGATGGTGAGACGGTAGGCGAGTGCCTGGAGGAGTTTGTGGCAAAGTGCCTCAAAGGCAACAGGAAGAACTCCCCCGGCAAGATAGAGAACTTTCGCACCAATGTTATGGTCTTCCTGAACAAAGAGAACACCATGAACTATGACGAGCCGGTACAGGATGGGGATGAGCTTGACCTGATTGTCATGCCCTTTGGCGGCTGAGGAAGGACGGGTGCAGCTTGGCTATCCGTGTAAACATTGACCCTGACCTGCAACGCTACTACCGCTGCCCGGGGACAATCGAGGTTGACGGGACAACGGTGGCGGAGTGCCTTGACCGCCTGGTCACAGTGGCACTCAATGACAAAGATGCGTCCGCGGGGAAAGGTGCGCTCGAAGGCACATTACTGTTTCTGAACCGGCAGGCTATCTATGAGACTGATAGGCCGGTCAAGGACGGCGACGAGCTCGATGTGGTCGTCATGCCTTATGGCGGCTGAAGGCTAACCAGGTTTCCGGTAGTTCGGTTGGGAGGGGCTTGGCCCCTTTTTTTGTGCCCCTATTAACTAAAGTCAGGAGGCAAAATGCTAAAGACCAGGATTACGGAACTGTTCGGCATCGAATACCCTATCATCGGCGGCGCCATGCTATGGTTGTCACGGGCACCTTTGACCGCCGCCATCTCCAATGCGGGTGGTCTGGGCATCCTCTCGGCGCTCACCTTTGAGACACTTCCAGACCTGCGTGAGGAAATCAGGAAGACGAAGAGCTTGACCAAGAAACCCTTTGCCGTCAACGTCACGCTGATGCCAACGGTCCGGCAGGTCAACTATGAAGAGGTCCTTAACGCTATAGTCGAAGAAGGCGTTCCCGTTATCGAGACAGCGGGGCGTCCCCCTGAGGCGGCCTGGATTAAGCGTATCAAGGACGCCGGCGTGAAGATGATGCACAAAGTCGCTGCTGTCCGGCACGCCGTCTCCGTCGAGAGGGCCGGCATGGACGCGGTCTCCATTATCAGCTTTGAAGCGGGCGGTCATCCGGGGATGCTCGATGTCACCTCCATGGTGCAGATCCCTCTGGCGGCCAATGCCGTCAAGATTCCGGTCATTGGCGGCGGCGGCATCGCTGATTCAAGAGGCGTGGTGGCGGTGCTGGCCCTGGGCGCCGAGGGCGTCCTCATGGGCACGCGCTTCATGGCCAGCCAGGAAAGCGGCCTCCACCCTAAAATCAAAGAGTGGCTAATCAGGGCCAGTGAAACAGATACCATGATGATTATGCGCTCCATCAATAACGCCGCCAGGGTCGCCCGGACGGACTACAACCAGAAAATCCTGAATATGGAGCAGTCCGGGGCCACCCTGGAACAGATATTGCCGCTGATAAGCGGCAAACTGGGCTGTACAGCCATGCTGGAGACGGGTGATATTAGCTCCGGAGTAGTCTATTGCGGACAGGCTGTTGGCCTCATCCGGGATGTCCCTACCTGCCAGGAAATCATGGACAGCCTCATCGGCGGCGTTCCGGCCGTCGGTCAGCGGCTGCGCAGTATTGGGGTTGCCTAGACCCATCAGGGACACCCAGGGAAGACTGTAGCCTGCCGGCTGACATGGCGCTGGGCCAGACGGCTTGACACTTGCTTTCGCTCATTGCTACTATGGGGGCGCTTGATTTGCCCTGTGTAAAGGGAGTCTTATGTAACAGGCGGATACGCTGGCGAAAAGCTGTGCTAAAATTAGTAAGGTGGAGATACATATCAGGTATCAGACCTGGTATTCTTGGGCGAGCGGCAGAATCTACAAACCGGAGCGATAGATGGCGAAAATGACCATCAGGGACATCGAGGTCAGCGGCAAGCGCGTCTTCGTCCGCGCCGACTTCAATGTCCCGCTCGATGAAAAGAAGGGCACCATAACGGATGACAGCCGGATCCGGGCCACCCTGCCCACCATCAACTACCTGATTGATAAGGGGGCGAAGGTAATCCTGGCCTCCCATCTCGGTCGGCCCGATGGCAAGGTGGTGGCAAGCCTGCGCCTGGCTCCGGTCGGGCAGCGCCTCGCTGAGCTACTGGGCAGGCCGGTGACAGTGCTCAATGACTGCATCGGGCCGGAGGTGGAAAAGGCGGTGGCCAGCCTGGCGAACGGCCAGGTTATACTGCTGGAGAACCTCCGCTTTCATGCGGAGGAAGAGGCAGGGACACCGGCCTTCGCCCAGGCCCTGGCCCATTTGGCGGACATATTTGTGAATGACGCCTTCGGCACGGCCCACCGCCCCCATGCCTCGGTATCGGGCATTGCCGCTTTCCTTACGGCAGTAGCTGGTTTCCTCATGGAGAAGGAAATTGAAATGCTGGGCGGCCTCCTGGAAAAGCCAGCCCGCCCCTTTGCCGCCCTTCTCGGCGGGGCCAAAATCAGCGACAAGATTGGCCTGATTGAGAACATAATGGGGAAAATTGACTACCTGCTCATCGGCGGCGGCATGGCGGCGACTTTCTTGAAAGCCAGGTCTTACGAGGTGGGGAAGTCACTACTCGAGCCGGACAGGATAGCCACTGTGCTCAAGCTGATGGATGGTGTTCTCCGCAGCGGGGCACACCTGCTGTTGCCGGAAGACGTGGTTGTCTCTGACCGGACTGATGGGGCTGGCCAGGTCAAGGGGGTCCCCATTCAGAGTATCCCGCCGGACATGAGGGTAGTTGACATCGGCCCACAGACGGTTTCTGGCTTTACAAAGGCCATGCGGCAATGCCGGACCGTCTTCTGGAACGGGCCGATGGGTATCTATGAGGTGCCGCAGTTCGCGGCTGGCACACAGGCGATGGCCAAAGTGCTGGCTGGATTGAAGGCGACCACTGTTATAGGCGGGGGGTCCACGGCAGAGGCCGTGGCCGATAGGGGGCTGGCAGCCAAAATGACCTTTGTGTCCACCGGGGGTGGGGCCTCTCTCAGCTTCCTGGGCGGTGAGAGGCTGCCCGGTGTAGAAGTGCTTCTGGACAAAAAGGGGGTAGCCGGTGGATATTGACCTGGAGCTGATTAAATCCATTTCTATCACCTCGCCATCCAGGATTGTCTTGCTCGTCCTAGATGGCCTGGGTGGGCTGACGGATCCGGAAACGGGCAAGTCCGAGCTGGAGACCGCCGTCACACCCAACCTGGACGCGCTGACCAGCAAGGGCATTTGCGGCCTTATTGACCCGGTGGCACCGGGCATAACGCCGGGCAGCGCCCCCGGGCACCTGGCCCTCTTTGGCTACAATCCGGTGACCTACAATATCGGGCGGGGCATACTAGAGGCTACGGGTATTGACTTTGATCTGCGCCCGGGGGACGTGGCGGCGCGGGGCAATTTTTGCACCGTGGACAAGATGGGTATGGTTATTGACCGCCGGGCTGGCCGTATTCCGACGGAGAAATCAACCGAGCTGTGCAAACTACTGGACAATATGGCCTTTGATGATGTGAAGATGATGGTACGGCCGGTGCGGGAGCACCGCTTTGTCGTGGTCTTCCGCGGCGATAAGCTCGCGCCGGAGGTAAATGACTCCGACCCGCAGCAGCTAGGCATACCGCCCAAGGCCATTAATACCATTACGCCCAAAGCCGCCAAGCTGGCTACGGCAGCCAACAAGTTCGTGGCCCAGGCCTGGAAGCTCCTGGCCAAGCATCATCCGGCCAATATGATACTGCTGCGCGGTTTTTCGCAGCGACCCGCCTGGCCCACCATGGAAGAGGTCTATAAGCTGAAACCGGCGGCTATCGCCAGCTACCCGATGTACCGTGGGCTGGCCCGGCTGGTCGGCATGAAATGTTTGGATACGGGCAGCACCTTTGAAGAGGAGATAGCCACGCTGAAGCAGCACTATGACGGCTATGATTTCTTCTTCATCCATGTCAAGAAGACGGACGCGGCCGGTGAGGACGGCGACTTTGCCGGCAAGGTCGAGGCGATCGAGCAGATTGACAGTGCTTTGCCGGGCCTGACGGGTCTGAATCCTGACGTGCTGGTGGTTACGGGCGACCACTCCACGCCGGCCTTGCTGAAGGGGCATAGCTGGCATCCGGTGCCCATCCTGCTGTGTGCGCGATGGTGCCGCCCGGACAGGGTGCGGAAGTTCGGCGAGACTGACTGTGCCACCGGCGGACTGGGGCGTTTTCCGGCGACCCAGGTTATGCCACTCGCCATGGCGCACGCCCTGAAGCTGACCAAGTTCGGAGCCTAGTCCCTTACAAGTTGAACCTTGTGCAAAATGGAGAGGAAGAAATCCGAAATCCTAATATCGAAGCACTAAACAAACTCAAATGACCAAGGCATTAATGTTCAAAACGTTTTGGTTATTCAAGAATTGGAATTTTGGTATTGTCTCGAATTTAGGATTTCGTGTTTAGGATTTGGCTCTGGCTTGTTCAAATTAGGAGATTAGATGCGCATTCCCCTCATTGCCGGTAACTGGAAGATGCACACCACGGTAGGTGAAGCGGTAAAGCTGGTCACGGAAATGCACCGTGGCCTGGAAGAGATAGACGGTGTGGAAAAAACCCTGTGCCCGCCCTTTGTCTCGCTGGCCGTAGTCAAGGAGCTAATCAAAGGCACATCTATAAAGCTGGGCGCCCAGAACTGTTATTACGAGGAGAAGGGGGCCTTCACCGGAGAAATCTCCCCGCTGATGCTGGCAGAGCTGTGCGAGTATGTCATCATCGGGCACTCCGAGCGGCGGCAGTATTTCCACGAGACCGGCGAGATTGTGAACAAGAAGGTGAAGGCGGCTCTCAAGGCCGGGCTGACGCCCATCTTGTGTGTTGGGGAAAGACTGGCGGAGCGAGAGAGCGGGGAGACGGAAGACGTGGTCAAAGAGCAGACCGAGGCCGCCCTGGCCGGAGTGGAAACGCTCGGCAGCCTGGCCATAGCCTACGAGCCGGTCTGGGCCATTGGCACGGGTAGAGCGGCTACCGGGGCACAGGCCAACGAGACCATCGGCTTCATCCGGAATATAGTTGACATAAAGTGTGGCAATGCCGTTTCCCAAAATATCCGCATACTCTATGGCGGCAGTGTCACGCCAGCCAACGCCGCCGAGTTCATGGCCCAGTCCGAAATAGACGGTGCCCTGGTCGGCGGCGCCAGCATCAAGGCAGACCAGTTCCTCAGCATCGTCAGGCAGACAGCCGATATCAGACGGGCAAGATGAGCCGCGTGGTCACCATTGTCGGGCCGACAGGCACCGGCAAAAGCCGGCTGGCACTTCACCTGGCAAAGACCTTCAACGGTGAGATAGTCAATACCGATAGTCGGCAGGTCTATCGCCACATGGACATCGGCACAGCCAAGCCGACTTCCGAAGAGATTGCCGCTGTTCCCCATCATCTTTTCGATATAGCTAGTCCCAATGAGGACTTCAGCCTCGCCCAATACCAGGCAATGGCTTATCAGGCCATTGAAGACATCGAGCGGCGTGGCAAGCTGCCCTTGATGGTGGGCGGGAGCGGGCTTTACGTGTGGGCGGTGGTGGAGGGATGGGAAATCCCAAGGGTGGCGCCTGACCCGGAACTGAGGCGCCGCCTTGAGGCAAAGGCGGCCGTAGCCGGCAAAGAAGCCTTGCATCGGGAGCTAGTGCAGATTGACCCACAGGCGGCAGAAAGAATCGACCCGCGTAACCTGCGCCGCGTCATCAGGGCCATCGAGGTGGCCGCCGGTGCCAGTGCTCCCCTTTCCCGGCTTAAAGGTAAGCGACCACCGCCATTCCAGACGCTGATTATCGGGCTGACCGCCGAGCGGCAGGAGCTATACCGCCGCGTTGACGCACGTGTGGACGAGATGGTGCGGCAGGGCTTGGTAGGAGAAGTAGCAAAACTGCTACAGATGGGTTATAATCTTAATCTGCCAGCCCTGTCCGGCATAGGCTACCGTCAGATTGCCCGCTATCTCAATGGCGGGATGACGCAGGCCGAGGCGGTGCAACAAATCAAGACGGAGACGCACCGCTTCATCCGCCACCAGTATATGTGGTTCCGGCTGAAGGACAATAGGATACGGTGGTTTGATATTCAGGACAGCGGCATGGAAGCGGCGATAGATAGCCTTGTCGCTGGATTCCTTAGTGGCGAAAAAGATAAGAAAGCATAAGAGACTGAGCTATGGAATTCACCAAAGTGCAGGGTGCCGGCAACGATTTTGTGCTGGTCGAACCAGGGGATAATGAGAGAAACTGGTCACAGCTAGCACAGGCGATATGTGACCGTCATTTTGGCGTTGGCGCTGATGGACTATTGTTAGTCCTGCCTTCGAAAGTAGCTGATTTCCGCATGCGCGTCTTCAATGTGGATGGCTCAGAGGCAGATGCCTGCGGCAACGGACTGAGATGCCTGGTGCGCTACGTGCTGGAAAGGAAGTTGGCCAAGGATAGGGCACGCCATCTGTCAATCGAGACCCTGTCCGGCACCAGGCAGGTCAAGCTGGGCAGCGGTAAGAAGCCGGCTATCCAGGTGACCATGGGAGGGCCGAAGTTTGGCCCCAAAGAGGTGCCTGTAGCGGTAACACATGGTAGCCCACTTGACATAACACCGATACTGGACCATCCTGTAAATGTAGATGGCCAGCAGCTACTTCTTGATTTTGTCGCCATAGGCAACCCGCACACGGTGCATTTCACACAACAGCCAGTCGCCGAGTTTCCCCTCGCTCAGCTTGGGCCGAAGGTCGAGCACCATAAGATCTTTCCCCGGCGGGCCAACTTCGAGGTGGCGCGGGTAATAAATCGGCAGGAGATTGATGTCCGAGTCTGGGAAAGAGGCGTCGGCGAGACGCTGGCGTGCGGCAGCGGTGCCTGCGCCGTGGCTGTGCTGGCACAGCTACACGGGTATATTGACCATAAAGTTGACATAAAGTTACCGGGTGGTGTGCTCGGTGTGGAGTGGGCGGGCAAGGGCGAAGTATTCCTCAGCGGGCCAGCGGAGATTGTTTATACCGGGCAGTGGCCGGAATAGCGGAGGTAAACTCTAAACACCAAGCACGAAATCCGAAACAAATTCAAATTGTCAAAGTTCCAATTTCCAAAACATTTGTGACATTTGATTTAGAATTTATGTTTGTAAGGTCGGAATTTGGTTTAGGTTTATCCATGTTAGAATTTCGGACTTAATTATCGTTCAGATTACACGCTAGTTGACTGGACATTAGAGGATACGGGGGTGCTTTTTGATAAAGGATCTTGTCGCTAAGCGAGTAAAGAACCTGCCGCCTTACCTTTTCGTGGGGATTTCCAAAAAGATTGCCGAAAAGAAGGCTAAAGGCGAAGAGGTGATGAGCTTTGGCATCGGTGACCCGGATATTCCGACGCCGCCGAATATTATTGACGGCCTGTTCAAGGCGGCACTAGACCCGGCCAACCACCGCTATCCCGAGAGCGAAGGGCTGCCTGAACTGCGCCGGGCAATTGCTGACTGGTACAAGCGGCGCTTCGGCGTCCAGCTTGACGCAGAGACCGAGGTCTTGCCACTAATCGGCTCCAAGGAAGGCATCGGGCATATTGCCTTCTGCTTCATTGACCCTGGCGATGTAGCATTAGTGCCGGACCCGGGCTACCCGGTCTATGCCATCGGCACGTCTCTGGCCGGTGGACACCCGCATTACCTGCCCCTCCTCGAAGCCAATGACTACCTGCCTGACCTGGCCAGCATTCCGGAAACTGCCCTAAAGAAGGCCAAGCTGCTCTGGCTGAACTACCCCAATAACCCCACCGGCGCCGTGGCCGACCTGGCCTTCTTTAATAAGGTAGTCGCGTTCGCGCGCCAGCATGAAATTGCCGTATGCCATGACGGCCCTTACTCGGAGGTGGCCTTTGATGGCTACCAACCCGTCAGCTTCCTGCAGGCGGAGGGAGCCAAAGAGGTCGGCGTGGAGTTCCACTCCTTCTCCAAGACCTACAATATGACCGGCTGGCGGATTGGCATGGTGGTCGGCAACCCGGTCATGGTTGATGCCCTCAAGAGAATCAAAACGAACCTGGACTCCGGCATTCCCCAGGCCATCCAGCGTATGGCCATCGAGGCATTGACCGGGCCGCAGGACTGCATACGGGAGCACAACGAGATTTACCAGCGCCGGCGGGATATGATTATCGGCACGCTGTCCAAGATTGGCATAGAGGCCAAACCCTCAAAGGGCAGCCTTTACGTTTGGGCCAAGGTGCCGCCGGGCTATACCTCCATCGGGTTCGCCGATGAGCTGCTAGACAAGGTGGGGGTGGTGGTCACACCGGGCATTGGCTATGGCGAGCACGGTGAAGGCTACGTCCGCCTGTCGCTCACCATCCCCGATGCCGACTTGATGAAAGGCCTGCATCGGCTGGCGGAATGGCGCGTTGTCACCAGCGTGGCTGAAGCTGCCAAGTAACTTGACATAACGGAGCAAGCATCAGCAAAGGCACGGTTCTCACCAGAGAAGCCTCGGAGCGGGCCTACCTCGTCGGCGTGGCTGTCAAGGATGGCCAGCCGCAGACGGGCTGGACGGCAGAAAGCTCGCTCGATGAGCTTGCCCAGTTGGCGGCCAGTGCCGGGGCTACCGTGGTGGGCAAAATGGTCCAGCAACTACCCGCGCCTTCCGGAACGCACTACCTGGGCAAAGGCAAACTCACAGAGCTGCTGTCCCTCAAGAATACCACCAACTACAGCGTTGTCATTTTTGATGACGAGCTCACGCCCAGGCAGCAGCGCAACCTGGAAGAGCTCCTCGGCGTCAAGATAATTGACCGCGTGGCCCTTATCCTGGACATTTTCGCGCGGCGGGCGCGCACCCGGGAAGGCCAGCTTCAGGTGGAGCTGGCCCAGCACCAGTACCTCTTGCCACGGCTGGCCGGGCAATGGCAGCACCTGGAGCGGCTGGGCGGCGGCATCGGCACCAGAGGACCCGGGGAATCACAGCTGGAAACCGACCGGCGGCTTATCCGCAGTCGCATACAGCGCCTGGAGAAGCAAATTGCCGAAATCAGCAAACAGCGGACTCTCTACCGCCAGCAGCGCAAGAAGCACGGCGTCCCCATTGTGGCTCTGGTCGGTTACACCAATGCCGGTAAGAGCACCCTGCTGAATGCTCTAAGCCATGCCAGTGTCCTGGCGGAGGACAAGCCCTTTTCCACCCTCGACCCCACTACCAGGCGCATCGCCCTCCCCGATAAGCGCATTGTGCTGCTGACAGATACAGTAGGGTTCATTCGGAAGCTCCCGCCGGCCATTGTCACCGCCTTCCGGGCCACCCTCGAGGAGCTAGCAGAGGCGAACCTGCTTCTGCATGTGGTTGACCTGGCCTCACCGAATGCCCCGGAGCAGTGCCAGACGGTGGAAGCGATTCTTGCTGACATGAAACTTGACGCCAAACCCAGAATCACTGTGCTGAATAAAATTGACCTGATGCTGGGCAAAGACCAGGCCCTTCGACCTCGCTCCTTCGGCTTAGCTCAGGACAAGTCAGGACAGGCCTGGGATGAGGCCTCAGCCCTGGCATACTTCTCCCGCCAGCCGGCGCCGGCCGTGGCCCCTGGTGACACCGTCTTTGTCTCGGCGCACAAGAAATGGGGACTGGCTAACCTGTTGGAGCTGATTGGCCGGATACTGGCCAGGTTAACCCGGAAAGACCTGTTAATTCACGATGATTTCTGCAAACGGTAACCCCTGCCTGGTATGGTGATTATGTTTCTCGGTTGCTTAGGGTCTGGCTCTATTTTAGACCTGAGATGTCGAATATACTGGTGCAGATATTCCGTCTCTCCGTAATACTCATATCCCCATACCTTGGCCAGAAGGTGTCTATGAGTCAGGGTTTTTCCGGCGTTCAAAGCCAGTTCTCTCAGGAGACAATACTCAGTGCGTGTCAGGTACAGCTCACGGCCATGTAGCTTAACGATTTCGGTATTGAAATCGATCTCGAGGCCTGCATTTGGGAAAATTCCAGGCGATGCCGTCGTCCTTTCTCCACGTCTGCGGCGCAGGACTGCCTTCACGCGGGCCGTCAATTCATCTATCGAAAATGGCTTTGCGATGTAGTCGTCGGCACCTGCGTTCAAACAGGTGACTTTGTCTCTGACATCACATCGCGCGCTCAGCATAATTATCGGCATTAAGTAAGCATCAGAAATGCGCCGGCAGACCTCAATGCCACTGATTCCTGGCAGCATGATATCCAAGATGATCAGGTCGGGTGGGTCTTCATCAACGGCTCTGAGAGCCTGCTCTCCGCTGAGCACTGCACGCGCTTTCCAGCCTTCGCCCTCCAGACACGCCTGAAGTAATTGGTTAATGGAGGGGTCATCATCCACTACCAAGATAGCGGTATTCTGGCGCATTTCACCCCTACAAGCGGGTACCAGCGACTTGGCGGTTACGACCTTAGTATCTCATTTTATACAACTTCGACTGGGCATTGTCAAGCATTATCGATGCATAAATCAATCTCAAGGAGACCATGGTGAAGTCTATGAGCCATCGTCCTCAAGTTTTCAGATATTTTTCAGGGTGTTTTCAACACTTTTTCAGAAGTCTTGTGTTACAGTGCTAAAGCATGAGGTGAACGAATGAAACTTTATTTGCTCTACGGAGTCTGGCAGGTAGATAGTTAGGGCCTCACCCGAAAAAAAGTGTGGGGCAGCTAATCCACCAACGAAAGAATTTAAATGGAGGAGATTGAAGGTGAAAAACACGCGTGTAATACGTATTATCAGTTTTCTGCTAATTGTCTTAGCGACTTTGAGTGGCACAGTAGCGACACAGGGCAATACTGAAGTGCTTTCTCCCAGTGACATTCAGATTACAGTGACTATCAACGGCCTGGAAGAAGGGGACGTGGCGACGCTAACACTATCATCTGACACGCTTGCCGCGGACAAGGGATCACTTGTTCAGAAAAGCGTGGACGGCCACGGGCACCCCATAATAGTCGAGATAAGTGCTGTTCTTCCTGATGATAATTACCTGTTGCTATTGGAAGCAGCCGAAAAGTACTTCCGCGATCCCAAGGGCTACTTATTCACAGTATACGACTCGCAAATACTGAATCCAGCAGGCACGCCTGTCATTTTTGATTTGATTCCTCCATCAGCTCGAAACTATGAGCCGTACCGGGAATCAGATACATCAGGGCAGAATACGGAGGGGAAGCGCTACAGGCTGGAGGGAATCATTAGTCTATCTGCGCCACCGAAACAACCTCCACCGCAGGAAGGAATCCTTGACAGCACAGGATATCACTACGCGGGCCCGAATACATCGCAAGATAACGAGGGTGTCTGGGGGCGCTTCACTGTCGTAGACCCAGGCGTCCGCCATAATATCTCACCAAATCTAGAATTTGTTGCTGACAGGGTCATGGCCACGAGTTTGATCGGCGGCTATATGAAGTGGATTGAGGTAGGATGGGCTGAAGTATCGTGGCGAGACGATACCCGCTATATGTACGAATACGACACTGCTCGTAACGAATGGTATCTCTATTCACTTCCAACAGGAACGACTCTGGAAGTAGCCGTCCTACGAGACCCGGGTACTACAAAATGGTATGCTGAATATCAAAGTGGCGGTAACTGGTACGAGGTGGCATATCAAGACATCGGCATTTCGGTAGCCGAAAACGGCTATAATTGTAGTGAAGTGTTCACTTATGATGGTACCCATCCTGACTTTCCGTCAACCTACACTGACTATGGTCTGTTATACGTTAGCGGTCAATGGGATTGGTGGGATACGAGCTACTCGACTAACACCTACAATGATTCACCTTACGATACCCACTATACGACGCAGTATTACGATTTCTATGTCCACAAGCATTGATGATAATGAATGGCTGCTCGCCGAACCTCAGACCTTGTACCAGACAACGGTGTACAGTAGTTTTCGCTTTGCGGCAACCGGCCGCTTGTGTTAGTATTATGTGTAGCCTGGATTGCCGTTGGTAGAGAAGTGGATGGACATAGGCGGTAAGGATTGTTCAAAGCCACATGAAAAAGACCGTTTGCATTGCAGTGTTGAGCCTGCTGTTTGCTTCCTTAGTGGTCGGTTGTGCAGCACCACCTAGCCCGGTTGACGGAATATTTCTGTTCAAAGCACGTCTCGGCCAGGTCCTGTTGCCACCGACCGGACCGTTTGCAGGAACGGGAGATGCTCATCCCACGGGAGTGCAAATGACCTTCAATCCCGGCGATAGGATGTTCATCATTCTCAGCATGAGGGACGATCTCGAGAGCAACGTGACCTTCTCCCTGTACACCTTTTTCAACGAAGAGACGAGACAAGAGGTAGAAGTAGGCTCACCACAAGATTTTCAGACTTGGGGACCCGGGCAGACGAACCTTGTGGCCCTTCAGAATCCGTGGCTTGTTCCCGCTCAACCAGGAAAGTACCAGTTGAGGATATATCAGGGAAAGCGCGTTGCGGCATCTGCTGTGTTTCTCGTAGAACAACAAAGCTAGTATCCCGTCTTTGAAATAAGTTCAATTAATACTCTCCCTAACTGGCAGGCCTCTGTGCCTGCATGCCGTTTCACAGGCAGGGACGCCTGTGTCACTGGGATAATTGAATTACTCAATCTAACAAAAGCGCCCAAGCGGCGGGGGATGTCCACAGTTTGATCGACCATCAAGAAGATTTTGATGACACTAAGATGGCGATTCCCCTACTGCTGACGGCCGCATGGCTAATGCTGTCATCTATTTCATGCTCCTTGTTCGAAGCGCTACCCGGGCCAACCTCGACGGGAAGTCAAACGGCGACGCCATCTCAGACGACACCATCTCCAAATCAGACAACACCGCGGGGTCTGGAAAACCTCACGGATGCAGAAAAGGCGAAAGCCATGTAGATAGCACTCGCTACGCCCGAAGCAAAGAGGCATTTGAACACTATCCCACATATCGAGCAGAGTTTCAGTGGGCGGCAATGGTCATGGAGGGATCCGCGATCACGGAGCGTCAGGTGAATATTATACTTCACTTTGGAGAGGTTGAGCCCGGCTAGCCTTCAGGGAGATTATTGGTAGACGTTACGGTCGACCTGGTAAACGAGAAGACGATAGGACTTGTTATGACGCATCCCCTGAAGAAGTTGCCACAGTAAGTTCTTTCCTCTTGTGCCAGTGGGCTGATTTTACTTTGGGCTTGATTCCCACTATAATGTGGTAACTTCTATGGAAAAAGGCCTGCTTTTCGCCATCCTAGCCGCGGCGGTGCTCGCCGGCGGCGTGGTCTTCATCCGCAGGGGGTCAGCCCTGACAGGAGAGTCTTTCACCTCTGTCCTCATCTCGATCTTCATAGGCGTGCCTATGTTTTCCGCCTCCGTCTCCTTCAGCGGCGAATGGTACCGGCTTGGCATACTCTCCCTGAAAGGATTCATACTGCTTGGTGCGGCCGGCATAGTTCATTTCATAGTCGGACGGTTTCTGAGCTACAGTGCTTACCGCATCATCGGGGTAAACAAGACCAACCCGCTGATAAATACCAGCCCG
Organism: Chloroflexota bacterium; assembly: GCA_016210585.1. GTDB lineage: Bacteria > Chloroflexota > Dehalococcoidia > Dehalococcoidales > JAFGLR01 > JACQTX01. The sequence goes on along the minus strand of JACQTX010000073.1, from coordinate 15,170 downwards.
GTTTACGCCGTAATCTTTGCCCTCATCTTCTTGAACGAGTCGCTCACGGCGGCGATTATTCTTGGTGTGCTGTGCATTGTCACCGGCGCCGTGCTGGTTAGCGTCCAGCGTAGTAACGCCAGTGAGCGGAAGGCGAAGTGGTACTCGGGCATAGAGTTCAGAGGGGTACTGGCCGGGCTGGGGGGTGGTCTCTCCTGGGGCATATCACCGATATTAATCAGGCCGGGTGTAATAGAAGTTGGCTCTCCCCATGTGGGCGCGCTTATCTCCTATATTGCCGCCTCGGTAGTTTTTGCCTTCTTTCTCTTTAACAAACAATATAGAAAGCAGTTGGCCCGTCTGCGGTTTTCGCCGGCGCTGGGCTATCTGGTAGCGGGCGGCTTCTTGATCGCCATGGGACACCTGCTCAACTACACCGCCCTCAAGTATAGTCCGGCAGGCATAGTGGCCGGGCTTATCGGCACCAATGTCATTTTCGGGTTCTTCTTTTCCTGGCTGCTGAACCGGAGTATTGAAGTATTCAACCTGAGGGTCATCATGGGGTTAGTGGTGACGCTGGCGGGGACACTCCTGATTTTCTATTTCTAGGCGGCGAAAAAACGCTCTGTAATCAAAATTTGACAGCATGAAAATTCTCTCATGTAGTTTGATACTCTAAGTCCAAAACAAGCTGTCCGTTGACGATGCTCTTTACGGTGTTTTCCAGCCCCAGGTCAAAGTAGAGGTCCATGGCCACCAGCTTATGGCCCTGGCGGTAAGGCACACGGCGCCGGGGCTGCGGCCACTGGCGAAACCGCTCCACAATAGCCCGGTCGTCCGTCCAGAGGACTACCATGTCATTCACCCGTCTCAGCTCGGCTCCCATCACCCATAATCTACATCAAGATAAAATATCTAGCAATCCCCTATTTTTATGTCAACCTGTCTTTTTGCTTAACCGCGTTAGTTCGCACTATATATGTTATGTCATCTGATATTTTGAAGCTACTTTCACGGTTTGCCTAAAGGTGGTGCGGTTTTGCGGAGGAGAACACGGGTTACGAAAAGCGAAATGGGCTCGGTAGGGATCGAACCTACGGCCAATCGGTTATGAGCCGACCGCTCTACCACTGAGCTACGAGCCCGCAGAGGGATTCCACCCAGGATTATACTTTACCTGATTGAGAGGGTCAACACGCCAGAAGTGGCTTTCAGCTAACAGCACTCAGCTATAAATTACAGGCTGAATGCTGAATCCTTGCTTGGGAATGGCCCGTTCTGGGGAATTGGCTTTTTCTTGCCCGTGTCAGGAGGCAGCCGTACGGGCGCGGCTTCTCCGGTAGTTGATGACGACGCCAATGACGCAGGTCACCAGCGCAATAAGGGTCAGCACGTTTTCCTGCGTGGATAAAACGATAGAGAGTAGCGATGTCAGCGCCGCAATGCTCAGGAGCACCCTTTCCGGGGGACCGAGCCGGGCCAGCCCGTAATTTATGAAGATGGGAGACAGGGACAAAATCATTATGGTTACGGCGGCAAACTGCCTGGCTACTTCCAAGGCTGGGACTCCCTGGAACTGGAGCAGCAGGACTGGATTATAGACGAAGAAAAACGGCAGGATGAAAGCGGTAAAGGAGGCCCGCATGGCTTCCGCGGCGGTGCCCCAGTAGTTAGCCTTGGCGAGCCGCTGCGCCACAATTAAGCCAATGCCCACCGGCGGTGTCAGGTGAGAAAATGCGGAGAAGTAGAAGATAAAGAAATGCACCAGCAGCGGGGGAACACCCAGCTTGGTTATCGGCGCGGCCAGGACGGTGGCCGTAATCAAGTAGGCGGCAATGCTGGGCACGCCGGTCCCCAGGATGAGGCAGACCAGGGCGGCAAAGAAAAGGAGCAGCAGGAGATTGCCGCCGCTTATACTTATCAGGTACTCGCCAAGATTGAACCCCAGCCCGGACATCTCGATAATAGCAGTCATGGCACCGAGCACGCCGGCCAGAATGGTCAGCTCAGAAGCCGATACCGCACCCGAAACGATAGACTCCTTGGCAGCCTGCCAGTCTATCCGGGCATCGCGTCTCAGAAAGTGACTGATGACACCGGTGACGATGATAGATATTATACTCCAGAAGCCGACGTAGGGCAGGGAAAAGCCCATGAGCAGCGGGATGACCAGCACAAAAAGCGGGATAACAAAGAGGGGAGCGTCAAGAAGCAACTGCCGTCCGCTCGGCCTGGTCTCCAGGCGGCCGAGCCGCTGCTTCCTGGCCTGTATTTCGACATATAGTCCCACACCGAGGTAGTAGAACAGGGCGGACGGTATAGCGAATATCATTACCTTGGCATAGGGTATGCCGATAAAGGCGGCCAGCAGGAAGGCCACCACGCCCATGATGGGCGGCATTATCTGTCCACCGTTGGAAGACGCCAGCTCCACGGCTCCGGCCTGCTCCGGAGTATAGCCCCTGGACTTCATCATGGGGATGGTAAACGCTCCGGTGATAGTGATATTGGCCGCCGTGCTGCCGGTGACCATGCCTACCATGGAGCTAGTCACCACGGAAAGCATGGCCGGGCCGCTGGCCACTTTCGAGGCAAACCACTCGCCGACCCCCTGGATGAATCTCAGGCCGCCGGAAGCCTGCAAGAAGGCACCGTATATCATAAACATCCACACATAGTCGGCCATGAGGCTGAGCAGCTCGCCATATATACCCCATGGTGACAGAAGGTCAGCCGCCGTCCAGGCCAGTATCCGCCCGGCACCGACATCGGGTGGCCTGATTCCCGCGGGCAGGAAATAGGGACCCAGGAAAGCATAGGCATAGGCCAGTAGCAGCAGGATGGGAAATAGCCAGCCTGTGCGCCACCAGCACAGGGCAAAGGCGATAGCCAGGGCAACGCTGCCACCAATCATGATGGGCACAGGCGGCAGCACAAAGACGCCCAGCATAAGGGGGTAGAGCAGGACAAGCTCTACGGTGATCCCGATAGAGACGATGATGAGAAAGAAGGAGACCAGCCGGCGCGGCAGGCGCTTCGCCCTCGCCGCAATCGCCAAAAGGACCACGCAGAGGGCGAAACCCAGATGGACGATGCGGTGAATATCGCCGGCATACAGAAAGTACTGCGTATACAAGAGCTGGTAGAAAATCATCAGGAAGACCAATATGGTCAGCCAGCTATTGGTGTCACGCAGTGTTAGCTTCATCAGATGATATCCTCAAACAACGGGGAGCGTGGCTGCCGTTCGCCAATTGTGGCGAACGGCAGCCAGCGTCCTCCTTCGATTAGAGTCCCTTGATGCCTTTCTCGCGGTAAAACTTCAGCGCGCCGGGGTGATACCACAGCTTGATGTCCTCTGGGGTTACCCATTCAGCGTAGCCAATATTCTCCGGGACAATGAAGCTGCCACCGGCATGGAAATTGGTAAATGCCTTCTTCTCCGCATACAGGTAGGCTATGCGGGCAATCTCATAGACAACATCCTCGGGCATCTCCGCGCCGGCGACCCAGTAGTAGCTGGCACCGTACCAGTAAATCGGCTTGTCACCCACATAGGGTGTCCCGACCGGAAGCTCAGTAGCGAAGGGGGGCAGATTTACTTTGGCAGCGGAGCTATTAATCCGGTCTTTGCCCAGGTCAATGGCATAGAGCTTACCCTTAATCTCCATCTGCTGCATGTAGGCGCTGGGTAGAATCTTGGGGTACGTGACATCGAACAGGGAGAAGGTGACCTTGCCCGTGCCGTCAACCAGGACCTTGAGGTTGTCGTCCAGACCACCGTGGACTGGCTTAATCTTGTCCAGGACCCCGGCCTGCTCTAGGACACCCTTGAACACGTCCCAGTAGGGGTATACCGCCCTGACTACACCGGTTGGCCCGGCGGGGATGTCCGCCACGGTCTTTATGTTGGGGTCATAGGTAACGAAGCCCTGGAGAGGCTTGGACTGGCGGGCAATGAAGAGCGGCCGCCACTTCAGCTGTTCTGCGTTAGTGTAGGACAGGACGGTGGAGTCAAGGCCCACACTATAGGACCTTATCTCCGGCTTCGAGGCGGGGATTCTGGTGGCATCAGCCACGCCGCTGGTGGCCACCACCTCCGCCGACAGCTTATCAGACGCCTCGTTGATGAAGTTCGCCAGGGCATAGGTCAAGACGGTAAAGGAATCGCCTGGTCTGCCGCCATACAAGGTTATCTTCGTCTTTGCTTTAGGTGCCGGTGTCGCCGTTACGGTTGCGGTTGCGGTGATTGTCGGTGCTGGTGCTGGTGTAGCCGTTACCGTTGCTGTCGCCGTTGTGGTCGCCGTCGCCGTTGCTGTTGCTGTGGTCGTTACTGTAGGTGCTGGTGCTGGCTTGGCACAGGCCCCTAATAATAGCGCCGTGGCCAGGACAATACAGATAACCAATAAACCTTTTCTTTTCATCTCTGCCTCCTTCTTATGATGGACTATGTAATCCGCTCTACTGGCCCGTCATCACTCACATCGCACACCTCCTCATTCAATTTACATTACTCTTTTCCGGATAGAGTCTTGGCCGGCTGTTTCTAGGGTTGCCGGGCTTCCGTCACATACTTAATTGCCTCATCGAGCGTGATGACATCAGCATACTTTGCATTTATGTCAAATAGATTGACCAGGTGTGATAGCTCGAACCGGTCGAAGGTGCACTCTTCAACCAAAAAGCATTTGTAGCCGCAGGAGAGGGCGTCTACCACGGTAGCACGCACGCATCCCGATGTGGTTGTGCCAGCTATGAGCAGGCTGTCAATCCCTCTGGCGCGCAGGCAGATGTCCAGGGGCGTAGCGTAAAAGCCGCTGGCCCTCACCTTGGGGACGACCAGCTCAGATGGTAATGGTGCGATGGCATCTGGGACCTGGTTTGCCCTTTCTTCAAGGAGGTATGCAGGGATGCCCTGTTTTGTCGCCGAGAGGCCGCTCCAGCGGCAAGCAGCCAGGTCAAGCACCGTATAGACTGTCGGCACATCGTTAGCCCGGCAGACATCCAGAAGCTTGCGAATGTTCCCGACAGCCTGCCAGCCGACCTCGCCACAGCTAGTGCCATACTCATCTACGGACTTGACGACTGGCTCAGGGGTGGAACCGATGAAGCTCCGGATGACGTCAATAATAAGGAAAGCTGGCCTCTGCCCGAAGGCCTGGCGGCGACCAAAGCCACCCTTCTCGGCCACAATACGGTCTGCCTCGGTGTAGATTGCCTCCCAGCGCCTCACCGTGCACCTCCGAGATAGTATTTTACCGCAGCACTTATCGGGAGTTTTGCGTGGATTGGCCTATCAATACCATATTATTGCGAGATTTGTCAAGGGTAGTTAGGGGGAGACAAGGTGGGTAAGGTCCACGGCTTGCGGAAGAACCACAAACCGTGGGCTTTCCCACAAGACTGTCCCAGCTGTCATTGTGAGCGCATCCACCGTGAGCCCTTCGGCTTTGCTCAGGACAGGCTTGCCGAAGGGCGAAGCCGAGGCAATCTCCGAATTGTGTGCCAGCGGGAGCGATCGTCCTTCGGCGGAAGGACCGCCCCCAATGACAGTTTGGCACATTCGTGAGCCTATCGTTAGAACAAAAGAGGTAACCTGTTTGAATCTGAATCCACGAATCCCACGAGAAGAATCCCTATTGACGGTTACCGGGAAAGGTCTTACTATTGCCATAGCGCCCTTGCGAGAGACGCTTCCGACACAGAATCAGGTAAAATATTTAACGAGGAGATATGCGATGGAAACAAAATATGTTGCTGTTAACGGTATAAGAACGCGCTATCTTGAAGCAGGCTCCGGAGAACCGCTATTGCTTGTTCACGGTGGGGACTTTGGCAGGTACTGCAGTGGAAACGACTGGGATACGAATATTGCAGACCTGGCCCGGTATTTCCACGTTCTCGCCATAGACAAGGTCGGATGCGGCTTCACCGATAATCCCGGCACAGACAAGGAATATGTGATTGGCACCACAGTTGACCACGCGCATAACTTCTTGAAAACTCTTGGCATCAAGAGCGCTCATGCCGCCGGGCATTCTAGAGGCGGCTATACCGTGTGCCGTCTGTCCCTGGAGCATCCTGAGTCAGTCAAGACACTAATAATTGTTGATAGCGGCACACTGATGACTTCGGCAATCACTGTTTATGAAGAGTGGGACAAACAGCTGGCCAATATCAAAGACATCAAAGAGAAGAACCGCTACATCGTTACAGCCAACTCCTTCTCAGCCAGGCATGTTACGGAAGAGTTTCTTGAGCTGATGACAAAGGTATCACTGCTACCCAAGTCTCTGGAGGCGGCAGAGAAGATGAGTGCCCGGCTCAAAATACCATTCGAGCATGACCTGCTAATCAAGCGCCGAGAGACTCATCGCTGGATTCGAGCTGGTCGGCTCAAGGCGCCGACTCTTATAATGTGGGGGTTTAATGACCCTTCGGCCAAGCTCTTCCCGTCTGGAATTGCCGCCTTACGGCTGATTTTCAACGCGGTGCCGCGCTCAGAGATGCATATCCTCAACCGGGCAGGACACTACTGCTTCCGGGAGCAGCCGGGGGCTTTTAACGCTGCTGTTATCAACTTCATCAAGTCCGCCTAGAAAACCTGGCTGTGTCTTTTCGACCATGAGTCCCGTGTGAAGGCTGGCTACCGGATGGTCTCGGCATGGCGGGCACTGTGGCACTGGAGATTGACGGCCACAGGCAGGCTGGCCATGTGGGTCGGACGAGCTTTGGCATGGACGGCCTGGTGCCGTAATCCGCGAATTTCGGTTATGTGTTCTCCCTATCCTAGGTTGCTAAACTGACGCACGGGGTGGTAGTATCGTAAAGGGATAGGCCAATGACTTTCGGGATTTCACCCCAGTTGCATAGTGAGCTAAGGCGGCATTTTGTTCAATAACCTCTTCAAGAAAGGGCTGAAACGCAGCCGGGAGACCTGGTTTGGCCGGGTCATGGGCCTCTTTGACCGGGCCACCATAGATGAAAGCGTCTGGACGGAGCTTGAGGAAGCCCTCATCGGTGCCGATGTTGGCGTGACCACCACAGAAAAGCTCATCGCCCAGGTCAAGGAGCGGGTGGAGAAGGATAAGCTAGATCAGCCTGCCCAGGTCCGTGCCGCCCTGAAACAGGCTATGACCGGTATCCTCAGGCTCGATTCCCGCCAGCCTCAGACCACGTCACTGCCCGATGTTGTCCTTGTCGTGGGCGTAAACGGGAGCGGCAAGACCACTTCTATAGCCAAGCTGGCCTATAATGCCAAGAATGAAGGCAAGAGCGTGTTGCTGGCGGCGGCGGACACCTTCCGTGCAGCGGCTATTGACCAACTCAAGCTCTGGGGCGAACGGATTGGCGTGGAGGTTATCGCTCATCAGCCAGGGGCTGACCCGGGAGCAGTAGTCTTCGATGCTTTGCAGGCGGCGCGCAGCCGCCAGGTCCAGAAGGTCATTATTGATACCGCCGGGCGCCTGCATACCAAGTTCAACCTCATGGAAGAGCTGAAAAAGGTCAGGCGCGTGGCCGCCAAGATAGATAGCGCCGCCCCGCACGAGGTGCTGCTGGTGCTCGATGCTACCACCGGCCAGAATGGGCTGGCCCAGGCCAGGTATTTCACTGAGGCGGTGGGCGTAACCGGTGTTTTTCTGGCCAAGCTGGATGGTACCGCCAAGGGCGGCATCGTGCTTGCCATCTGCGATGAGCTGAAGATACCCGTCAGGTTCATCGGGGTGGGCGAGAAAGTGGAGGACATCGCGCCCTTTGATGCGGAGAGCTTTGTGGACGCCCTGTTTGATTAGTCGCCAAGAGGAAAAAGAAGAAATAGCTGACAGCATTCAGCAGCCAGGGCTCAGCTAATACAAACGACCCAAGTAGTGTCGCATAGCTGTTATTGCGAGGAGTCCTTCAGCCGAAGGACGTCGTGGCAATCTCGTGCCCTTTTTCTTGATTGGCGAACGAGATCGCTTCGCCTCTCGCCAGAGGCGGGATGGTCTCGCAATGACAAAAACGATACAACATTATTAATACGTCTGTATTAGTAGCTGAAAGCTGATAGCTGAAGGCTGGCCTGGTTCAATCTTGTCTATGTCAGGTCACTGAGGATAAATTGATTGACATTGGCATCAGCCCGGTAGCCTTTCTGACTGTCCGGTGGTACGGTGTCATGATTGCCCTGGGAGTGGCCGCGCTCGTCCTATGGATGCTCTGGCGAATCAGGCGCGGGGCGGCCAAGATTCCGGCGGACACTGTTATCATGGCCGCCACAGTTGGCATCCCATCCGGTATTGTCATTTCAAAGCTGCTACACGTCGTTGACAATATCGTCGCCGCCAAGCTCTACCCGGAGCTGGTAACCGCCGGCAGTGTTATTGACTACACGCAGGAGCCGGGGCTGATTTTCAATGGCGGCGGCCTGTCGGCCTATGGTGCCGTGCTGGGGGCGGCGCTGGGCATCTGGGTCTATAGCCGTTTCAGCCGCTTCCAGTTTGGCTATTTTGCCGATGTAGCCGCGCCGGGCATTATCCTGGCCCAGGCTATTGGCCGGGTCGGCTGCACCGTCAATGGGTGCTGCTACGGCGTCCCGACCACTCTGCCCTGGGGCGTCATCTATACCCACCCGGAGAGCTACGCCCCGCTCTGGATAGCCGTTCATCCCACACAAGTGTATGAGATTTTTTATAACCTCATTGTTTTTGGCATCCTGGTTATGCTACGGGGACGCCTCAAACCGGATGGCTCGGTCTTCCTTGTCTATCTCAGCCTTTATGCCCTATGGCGGGTAGGCATTGATTTTCTGCGGGAGGGAACACCCTTCCTCTTTGGCCTGCACCAGGCACAGGTGGTCAGCCTGATTATCCTGGCTATCACCCTGCCCTTGCTGGTCAGGACACGGTGGGTAAAGGCCAGACCGGTGGCTCAGCTAGCTGAGGAGTAGGGCTGCCCGACTGTTCCGGGGAGTGGGTTACCACGATTTCAAGGGAGCCGCTCATGGTGAGCCATTCGGACCATGAGCAGAAAATAGCAGCCGTCTAAAGCTTCCAGAAGCTGCTCAGGTGCTGAAAGTCAATCAGGCCGCTTTCGGCGACATTGTCCACCTCAATGCCGGCCTCCACTACCGTGGCCAGTGGGTTCAGCCCGCCGAGCAGAATCATTCCAATTCGATTCAAGCCAACGGGAAGCTGGCACAATGGTTCACTGATATTACCTACGGCAAGGACGCCTTTAATGCCGGCCTCCTGAAGCTGGGCAATCTTTTCCTCCACGATGGGCTTAGCCGGTGCCGGGATGGCACGAAAAACAGACAGGAGTTTGCCGTTACCCGTCCTAGCCGCCTCGGTGACGCTGGTCATCTTGGCCCGGATGAACTGCTCGGAAGGGTCGAGAGAGGTGCCCGCGTAGTTGATAATCGCCACGAAACGGCGCGGCTTCAGGTTCCTGACCTCGAGCACACCGCCAAACCGGTATTCCGTGGGCACACCCGCTTTGAGAAACACCCCGGTGACAGCTACACTGCAAAGCGTCGCCAGCCCCATCTTCCCTTTGGGAATGATTACCGAGCCGAGCTTCTCGCCCTCGGAGGCTACGGCTACCATGTCACTAATGCAAAGCTCGGCCTTGAAAGCGTCCCGCATGGCGATGAGGGCCTTCTTGAACTTACCCTTGTCAATAACCGAGGTGTTGATGGGCACCTGGCCCGTCCGTTTCTGCGGGTCAAAGGTGGTCTCAAAAGCCATGACCTCGAGCTTTTCCAGGACGAAGCCCACCTGCTCCGGGGCCAGGGCCATTTTGAGCTCCTCCAGCCCCTGGGGCGTTATCATCCGGCCGTCCCGTCCCATCGGCTGCGTGTAGCCACGCTCATCGGTTATACGCAGGTGATAGCGCACGGCCCTCTCGCTGAGAAAGACGCCGTGGTGCTCCAGCTCTCGGGCGATAGTGATAGACCCCAGCGGCTCGGAAGACTCGCTCAGCACCTTGAGAATCGCGATTATTTTCCGCTCAACGGCGGTGGTATCGGTCTGGACCATCTCCGTTCATCCTTACGATTTACCGCTATTATAGCACAGTCGTCTGCGCAGGGGTAATCATTTGTGTGGGAGCCAGACTGATGGGCTACAGAAGACTGCCGAGGGTGGGCAGTTTGCAGGTAGGCAACGCTACCGCATCCGGGGATTCCCATCCCGAAGCGGTAAGAAGTCCGCTATTTGCCCATAAGCGAAGGCAGCCATAGGGCAATGGAGGGAAATATGGCCACCAGTACTATCACGAAAAGATACAGGAACCAGTAGGGCATTGTGCCTCGGAAACATTCCTCCAGAGTAATATAGTCGGGGGCTATGCTTTTCAGGAAATAGGTGGCCACGCCAACGGGGGGCGTGAGGCTGCCAATCTCCGTATTGACGACAATCAGGACGCCAAACCACACCATATCAAGCCCCAGCGCCTTGACGATGGGAACGTAGATAGGCAGAGATAGTGCCAGGACACCCATCGAGTCCAGGAAACAGCCCAGGACGAGGTTCACGAGCATCATCAGGGCCACTATCACCCATATCGGCACCGCGAAACTGGTCATCATCTCCGCAAAATTGGTGATGAAGCCGCTCGTGGTCAATGCCTGGGTGAACCCGAAGGCGCCGATGATGATGATATAGACCATCGTTGTTGATTGCACCGTGCGCAGCAGCACATCTCTAACCAGAGACCACTTTATAGTGCCAACAAAAGCAATCAGGAGTACCATTGCCACAACGGCACCCACGCCTGCCGCCTCGGTGGGGGTGGCTATCCCAAACCAGATAACGCCCAGAATAGCCATGATGAGAAAAAGCAAAGGCAGGACCTGCGGCGTATTACGCAGCCTTTCCGACCAGCTTACGCTGGGCACTGCCGGGGCCAGGCTGGGATTGCGAACGGCCCGCAAGACAATGTAGAGGACGAACAGCAACGAAGCCAAAATGCCTGGAATTATACCAGCGAAGAACAGAGCGGCTACGGACTCATTGGCGAAAAAAGCGTAGACGATGAAGGGCACACTGGGGGGAATCAGCACACCGAGAGCCGAGCCGCCGGCAAGGGCCCCAATGGCTAACCTCTGGTCATACTTTCTCCGGAGCATCTCTGGCAGGACCATCGGGCCGATGGCGACGATACCCGTCGAGCCAAACCCGGTAGCCGCGGCCAGCACGGTCTGCGTCAGGACGGTGACTACGGCCAGCCGGCCGGGTATGAAACCCAGCCAATGGTCAAGGGTCTTGAAGGCCCGGGTTGCCAGTCCGCTTGCCGATATGAGCTCCCCCATCAGGATAAACAAAGGTGCCGCGATGAGCAGGTAGTTGGTTACCGTGCTGAAGCTATTGGCCGTAAAGGTTATCAGGCCGCCGAAGCCCCACTTGAGCAGGGCGTAGGCCACGGCCATGGTGCAGAGGGAGAAGCCTACCGGCACCCCGATGACCAGCAGAAGGAAAAGTCCGGCAAAGAGTATAATACCAGTCTGCCACCATTCCATGGTACGCCTACCTCACGTTAGTATCAGTCCAGTAAACAGGACGATTAAAGAGGACCCACCCGCCCGGCTCACATGGTGCCTATTTCTTTGTCGGAGCCCATGCTCTCAGCTTTCGCCTCCGGTTGCGTCCCACCTCCGGACTCAGCAGGACCCCTGGCGGACGCGTAAAACAAGCGCAGGCACTGGATAAGCAAGAGCAGACCGCCCACGGGAACACCCACATAGAACGGGAATAGCCGGATACTCCCCTCCATGGAGCGAACGTGCAATTTGGCTCCGGCCAGCTCAATGCCTTTCCAGAGGAAAACCAGGGCTACGATAGTAATGAAAATGATACTAATGATGTAGAGCGCCAGGCGTACCCGCTTGCCCAAACGCGTTGTCAGAAACTGTATGGTGATGTGCCGGCGCTGCTCAAGAGTGTAAGCCAGCCCAAGGAACACAATGGGCACCAGCACATATCCTGACCACTCAACCGTATCAGGGAAGGGCTTGTGGAAGAGATACCGGGCAAATACGCTTAGAAACGTGTATATCCCCAGGCCAAAGATGAGTGCTGCGGATATGCCAGCCGTAACGATGTTTAATCTACTTAACACTATACACCTCTAGCAAAAGCCCTTCATCCAAGGCTATTCAGGACTCTCCGGTTTTCACCAGGTGTCACCCCTTGAGACCGGATGGAAAGGCTCTTGCCAACAGGGCTGTTCTATAGCGGACAGACCCATCCGTAGGGGCACGGCATGCCGTGCCCCTACGGTCAGGTGAACGAAATGGCCTACGGGTGAGCGATGCCCAGTTTATCCAGGATATTAGTCGAAAAAGCCTTGTAGGTATCAGCCATCTTCGGGTCGGCATTGATGACCTCGGCCACATAGGCTTTCATAGCATTGCTCATCACCGCGGCTGTATCCGCCTGCGGCACCTTCACAAAGGTGACTTTATTGGCCTTCTTTGTATTCAGGCCAATTTCGCCATCTTTTATCCAGTAGTCCTTCGTAAAGGCGTCATTTTCGCGGACTATTTCCTGCAGCTTTTGTTGCACGCTGGCCGGCAGAGCCTCGAACTTGGCCTTGCTGACCAGGAAGACGCCGCTCATCTGCTCATACGTCCAGTCCAGCACGTTGGGTGCCACCTCCCAGTATTTGAAGCCCGTATAGCTGGTTGTGGCCGATGTTCCGCCGTCAACTACGCCTCTCTGCATGGCCATATACATCTCCGAAGTCGCCAAAGAGGTAGGCGTCCCCCCCATGGCTTTGATCAGGTCTGTTGAGGGCCGGCCGAAGCCTCGGATTGTCCTCCCCTTGAGGTCAGCCAGTGTCGTGAAGGGCTTGACGAAGTACCAATCGAAGGTCGCGGGAGCGCCTATAGTGAGGAAATGAAGACCTTTGGCCAGGAATATGTTATCGAACATCTTGTCGGCACCGGCGTAGAGGATAGTATCCCAGTTCTTGAGTGTCCAGATACCGAGCGCACCGACCAGGCCATTGGCTTCAGGGATTTCACCCTGCACATAGGACAGGGAGGTGTGAATGAGGTCAACGCTCCCTGCCTTGACCGCCGTGGTGAGGTCGGCTGGCTTAAAAGCTTCCGGGCCGCCTATCCACTTCAGCACAATCTTGCCGTCCTTGGCTTCACCCTTTTTGTTTACCAGGTCAATGAGGTTCATCAGAGCCCCGTTCGCACCGTGCGTCTTATCCCAGGCAGAGGCAACGGTAAGCTCATAAGTCTTCACAGGAGTAGTTGCTGTGGGGGTAGGCGTGGGGGTCGGCGTCTGAGTTGGCGTGGGCGTTGGTGTAGGTGTGGGTGTAGCTGTAGGTTTGGCGGTGGCTGTGACCGTCACCGTCGCCGCCGGCGCCGTCACGGTCACCGTCGGTGCAGGGGCAGGCGTTGTCGTAGATTGGGCACAGGCACCAAGCACACTCCCTACCACGACCAAGCACAGGACGTTAGCTAGAACTTTGATTGAACGTTTCATAAAAACCTCCTTCAACTGTTATTCTTCGACTCTGGCCGTGTAAGCGCCTTTAGTCCATACCATCTTTCTGGCTCATGTCCAGCAAAACGCAACGTCAGCCTACATGGTATCTGTATCGAAATCCCCCTTAATCCCCCTTTTCCAAAGGGGGAGACCTCTCCCTTTACGAAAGGGCCTGCCCTGAGCCTGCCGAAGGGGAGATTGAGAGGGATTTTGACTATGTGATTACGTATCACTACCTTGAGCATTCCTATTAGTTAGCTGACCTGTCTGGCTTTGAATACACCCGGCAGGCCCGTTCTCTGGACCTCTTTGACCACCTCGTCACCGACACGGTAGACGCCCAGTTCCTGCAAGACCTTAATCTCGTGGATATGGGTGATCTCATGGGCCGCTTTCAGGTTACGGCGGAGAAGGTCAATGTAGGCACCTGCCATCAGGTTCTTGGGTAGCTCCAGGAAGTCCTGTCCCCGGGAGCAACGTGCCGCGTTATAGCCTGCCAGGTCACCGGTGACCACAGCATCCCCGATAGAGAATCCCGGCCCGGCTTTCACACCGGCACAGAACAGATTGGGGAAGCCGTCCACCTTCATAGTATTGTCCCTGGGCGCCATAGTCACCAGTGAGACCAAGTGTCCCCTGGCGCCGGCGGCGGGCTGCACGATGGTAGCGTCCTCCAGCCCGTGGAACTTCCTGAGTGAGCCCGCATACAGTGGCGAGGCGACGCCTATGATCTTGACGAAGGCGCCGATGTCCGTTATGATGAGGTTCTCTTTGAACACCTGTCCGGCCAGCACGTGGCCACCGCTGCCCGGGCGGTTGGCGGGCATCCGGCTGGCCCGCTCCAGGTCAGGCTCGGCGTCCTGGGGCACCGGTATCACGGCAAAGCCCTTCGCTCTTATCTCATTCTGAAGCTCTGCGGAGAGGCTCTCCTTGGCAATCAGCACGGAAGCCCCTATTTTGCCGGGACGACCGTCATCATCGGTGACGGCGTAGGTCTGTGTCATCTTCTCCACTATGCCACCGGTGGGCCCAAAAGCGGGACATCTCAGAATGCACTCCACACAGCCCCACCCCCACTTGTGGCAGGAGCTCGGTGAATCGGTAGAGCCGGTAGCATCAATGAAGGCATCGCCTTTCACCCTTGTCCCGTCTTCCAGGACCACAGCCTCCACCCTGCTTCCGGATGCATCCACATTCACAGCTCTTCTGCCCAGCATGAACTCGATTTGTCTTCGTCTTAGCTCCCTCTGCATGGCAGCATCCAGACGGGACACATTGTAGAAGGAGGCTTTGTCGCCCAGTCCCGGCACGGGCAGGTCACGCCGCACGATGATTGAGTCAAAGAGATCATAGATGACGGCGCCGCCCAGAGCCCTCTCCTCCGCGATGGCGCTGTGCATGCCATTCAGCATAGCCACGCCGGCCACCAGGGCAATGCCGCCAAGCATGTCCGTCCTTTCGATAAGGGTAACGTCTGCCCCTGTTGCCCTGGCCACAGTGGCCGCACTGAAACCGCCGGCGCCGCCACCTATGATGACTACCTTCATGCCAATCTTCTCACTTTCATGAGCAGCATTCACCTATCAGCCTTCAGCCATCAGCTATATATTACTAATAGTTTCAAAATAAAACGGACTCGAAAAGCGTAACCTCTCCCTTTGGAAAAGGGAGAATGAGAGGGATTTGAAATGCAAAATCCCCCTCAATCCC
>JACQTX010000069.1 GCA_016210585.1 Chloroflexota bacterium | reverse complement strand
GCCAGAAATCCCCCTTGTTCCCCCTTTGAAAAAGGGGGAGATTCACTTTTCAGCACTCTCCTAACGCCTCTTCCGATAGCAGCGCGGACGATACAAGCTACCTATGAGCCTGCTTTTTGGGGGCTGTCCTTCTTCGCCGAATTGGGTTCAAGTCCCCTTCCGTGCCGCCGAGCTGGGCCAGCTTCTTGCGGCTCTCTCGAGCAATCAAGGCTCCAGGCCCAGGTTGACCAGGGTAGTCTTTCGTTTGACGCCGGTCAATTCAGAAGCCCGCTTTAGCATATCCTGGTCAATATTTAGTGTGATCTTCATATGCAGGATTTGGATATATCTATCAAACTCCCTATTAAGACAATATTCTCTGTAGCGTCTCGCTGACAACCTGGTCTTCTTCCGGGAGAACGGTGCGCGGGTCGAGGAGCAGGGCATTGCTGCTGATGCGCCCGATAACAGGAATGTCCCGCTGACGCAATTTCTGTGCCAGCGCCATCGGCGTAGCGCCTCTCAGGGTAATGGCGACGGGCCTGGTGGGGAGGGTGCTACCGGGCAGGCTGCCGCCGCCGATTTCCGTCTCCCCCTCGATTACCTTAGCCGCGCCGCCAATCACCTGTGCCCAGTCCCGGGCCCGCCGCTCAATATCCTCCAGCGGTGCCGCAATCATCTGCCAGACCGGAATCTTACTGACAGCTTCGCCTTTCAAGTAGTGGACGAGCGTGGCGATCAGGCCGGCCAGGCTGACTTTGTCAATGCGCACCGCCCGCGCCAGCGGGTGCTTCTTTAGCTGGTCAACGAGAGCTTTTTTGCCGGCAATGATACCTGCCTGGGGGCCGCCCAGGAGCTTATCGCCGGAGAAAAGGACTAGCCCGGAGCCAGCGGCAATACTCTGCTGCGGCATTGGCTCAGCGGCAAGGCCGAATTTGGTCGCGTCCAGCAGACAGCCACTGCCAATGTCATCCAGCACCGGCAGGTTGTGCTGCTTGGCCATGTTCGCCAGCTCCTCGATGGCGACCGATTGGGTGAAGCCGACTACGCGGAAGTTGCTGGAATGGACGCGGAGCAGGGCAGCGGTGCGCGGGGTGATAGCGGCTTCGTAGTCGGCGAGATAGGTGCAGTTGGTGGTGCCTACCTCCACCAGCTTGGCCCCGCTCTGCCGCATAACGTCCGGCACGCGGAAGCCACCACCGATTTCTACGGCCTGGCCACGGGAGACAATGACCTCTTTGCGCTTGGCCAGGGCGGTGAGGGACAGCAGCACGGCGGCGGCATTGTTGTTCACCACGAAGGCCGCCTCCGCTCCGGTTAGCTGGCACAGGAGCGGCTCGATGTGAGTATGGCGGGTGCCGCGTATGCCACTCGCCAGGTCAAACTCCAGATTGCAGTATCCCGGCGTAATGGCGGACATGGCGGCAATGGCCTCCCTGCTGAGCGGGGCACGCCCCAGGTTGGTATGGAGAATCACGCCGCTGGCATTGATGACCGGGCGCAGGCTGGGCTTCTCCAGGGCCATAGCCTGCTGCTTGACAGCTTCAACTATCTCGTCAAGAGAGGGCGAGGGTTGGCCCGCGGTAATGGCTTGCCGACTCTGTCCAAGCTGGTGGCGGGCCAGGTCTAAGAGGAAATCATGAGGATAGGCTGCCGCGAGCGGCTGGAGGCGTGGGTCGGCCAGCACCTTGTCCACGCTAGGCAGATGGCGGAACTTGCTTTCCATGCGTTTTCATTCCATTTTACTACAAACCGCCCGCCTTTTGAATGCAGGGTGAGGCCTTTCCCGTCGCTGAAAGGAATTAGCCCGCGCTCAGTCCAGCCCCGCAATTAACCGTTCCAGCTTGGTGATGTCCAGAGCGTTCACCTTGCCGTCATTGTTGACGTCAGCGGTAGGGGGCGCTGTCTCCAGGCCACCGATGACCCTCTCCAGCATCGTTAAGTCCAGCACGTCCAGCTTGCCGTCATTATTGATGTCCACGAGCGGCTGGAAGGTGGCGGTGACCACCTTATCCGCGTCCATGAATACTGAGGCCGAAGTCTGGTTGCTGGTGACGGCGCCGCTCCACCCGGCAAACTTCCACCCTGCCGCCGGGGTAGCGATGATATTGACCGTAGTGCCACCGTCATAGCTGACGGCACCGGCGACCGGCGTGGTTGCGCCACTGCCGACAATATTGACGGTGAGCTTGTACTGGATGGCGGTAACATTGACCTTTATCAGCCAGACATCGGCTCCTCCCGCGCCGTAAGATTCGGTGTAGCCAGCCATGACAAAGCCGCCGTCTGCCGTTTTGTCAATGGAATACCCCGATTCATTTTTTGAGCCGCCGAAGGTCTCGTGCCACCGCTCGTTGCCGTTGCCATCAGTCCGTATCAGCCACGCATCATAGTCACCGGCACCGTAGCTGGCAGTTTCACCGGCAATGGCGTAGCCGCCGTCTGGTGTCTGGACAACAGACCGTCCGTAGTCCACCAACGGGCCACCATAACCCCTTTCCCATAGCTTGGTGCCAGCGGCATCTGTCTTCACGAGCCACGCATCATACTCAATACCGGAATAGGAGTCCGTATAGCCCGCAAGGACATAGCCGCCGTCCGAAGCAGGATACACTGACAGGGCCACCTGGTCATCAACACCGCCGAGGGTCCTCTCCCATAGCTTGTTGCCTGTGGCATCCGTTTTGACCAGCCAGGCATCGCCGTCTCCCTGGCTTGAGTCACCGGCCCCCGCAATGATATAGCCGCCGTCTAGTGTCGGCGAAACAGCGTAGCCATAGTCGTTCCTGGCACTGCCGAAGGTCTTGTCCCATACCTTATTACCACTGGCGTCAGTTTTGATAAGCCAAATGTCGGTGCCGCCACTGCCAGAGGAGTCCGTGTAGCCAGCAACAACATACCCGCCTCCTGGGGCAGCACAGACGGCCAAGCCATAGTCACTACCTGCCCCACCGAAAGTCTTGTCCCATAGCTTGTTACCATTAATGTCAGTCTTGATGAGCCAGACGTCAGCCTTGCCAGCACCGTAGGAGTAAGTGTAGCCAGCGACAACATAGCCGCCATCAGCAGTCTGGAGAACGGCACGCCCGTAATCGGAAGCCGTGCTACCGAAGGTCTTGTCCCAGGCCTTATTGCCACTGGCATCCGTCTTGACTAGCCACACATCCGGATTCCCTGACCCGTAGGTGTAACCAGTGATAATATAGCCACCATCGGCGGTCGGTCTCACGGAACTGCTGATATCCGCAGCTGTGTCACCGAAGGTCTTGCTCCACGTAGATGTGATATCGGGAACAGGCAGGTGGACCAGCCCGGTACCGTAGGCGGTGTCTTTGCCCGCTGCGCCCAGGTCAACGGCCCTCCCTTCGAGGTAAGCCTGCACCTGGGCTGGGGTGTATTGCGGGAAGCGGCCCTTGACCAGCAAGGCAGCAGCAGCGGTGTGAGGCGTGGCTGCGGACGTCCCATAGAAGCTGCGGCCGTAGGCCACGCTGGTGACACCATCGGGGGCGACCAGGTCCGGCTTGACACGACCATCATCGGTAGGCCCCTGCGAGCTGAAAGGTTCCAGTTTTTGCGGGTTACTCCAGGGCACCGCTCCAACGGTGAGGGCGTCCCTTGAGTCCGCTGGCGACCCACCCAGGCTGCCCGAAGCTACCAGGTAGTTAAACTCGTGTGTGGAGGACAAAACATGGAAAGAGGCTACGCCACCACCTGCGTAGCGTTTTATAGCGATACCGTAGTCGCCTGTCCACGGGGCTATGTAGCTCACTGCTTCCCTGGGGTAGTCATTACCATTCTGGACAGAACCAGAGGTTGCCAGGAAGGCTCCGGTGCTCTTCCAGTATAGATGCAGGTCGTAGTCATTGGCAGAGCCGCCCCAGGGGTCATTCCACCGCAGATAGACCCTTATTTCCTCACCAGCTACAGCAGACACGGTCAGAAACTCGTCGCGCGGGCTGGCAATGAAGTCCTGAAAGCTGTCACCATCGCCGTCCAGCCACGTGCCGGACCAGTGCCCATCGGCATAGTTGCCGGCGGCCTGGACAAAGAGCACGCCGGCATTTCTGGCGCGGAGAACGGCATCGTTAATGAAGCCGGTGCCATTGCCCGGTCCGGAGTTGGGGAAGATGATTGATGATGATATGACGTTGACACCCTGGCCGATGAGCCAGTCCACGGCACCGGACCACTCCACTTCACTGTAGAAGTTGACCAGATAGACCTGGGCTTCCGGGGCCACGTCATAGATGATTTCGGCTATGCCCGTGCCGTGCTTGCTGACCCCGGGGCCGCCAATGGTTGATGACCAGTAGATGATGGGGTTAGCGGGCAGCTCGGTGCCCAGCAGGGACTCGTAGCCAGCAAAACCGACATCCAGGATGCCCACCTTGGTGCCCTTGCCGCGGAAGCCGGCATTCTGCCAGGAGCTGGCATTGATGACGCTTACGCCTTCGCCAATTCCTTCTGACTCTGGAGTATAGGGCAAGCGCACCAGCCGGACACTCTCCTCATTAGCCAGGGCTTCCAATTGCGTGACTGGCATCAGTGCCTGTAGCAGGTAATCATAGGTAGCCTCTACCTTGCCGCCGAACGCCTGCGCCTTGTCAGCCACTTTTGCTTCACTGCCCGGCACGGCCTCAAGCACCACCCGCACCATGTCCGCACCGGCCGGCGGGTCCTGCAGTGGCAGGAGCATGGCAGCACGGGTCTCTTTTGGCGCGGCGACAAGCTGGTCGAGCGGCGATTCCAGCTTGGGGTGTCCTTTGACCTCTTCTGGCAAGGAAGGCGGCTGACCGATGTCATCGCCGGCCAGTCCCGCTGTCTGGAC
This sequence comes from Chloroflexota bacterium, assembly GCA_016210585.1. GTDB lineage: Bacteria > Chloroflexota > Dehalococcoidia > Dehalococcoidales > JAFGLR01 > JACQTX01. Next base: position 6,462 of record JACQTX010000069.1, on the reverse strand, counting down.
ACCGAGCAGCCCGGATACCAGGATGGCCGCCATGAGCATATAGACCAGGGCTTTGCCGGTTTTCATGGGCGACTCCTCTGGCTAACGAAACGGGCGGACACGAGACATGATAGGCTGATTTCAGCGTGGTGTCAACAGGCGCGCTGAGTAAGTGTCATTGCGAAACCATTTGCGGCAAAGCCGTGAAGGCGAAGCAATCTCATAACATGTCGAATGCGTTTCGGGCGGACGCTGGTTCGTGCTCAAAGCGTGTGAGATTGCTTCGCTGGCTTTCAGCCGCTCGCAATGACACACGGAAAGAGTTATTTGCTGGGCTAGGCTTCCCTCGTGAGCTGGATGATGTTGACGTCCGCTTTGCCGTTGGCGACGTTGAGAATGGCAACAGTGCCGAGGCGGTTAAGCTGGTGATGGGGCAAAGTGGCACTGCCCGGATTGATAATGAGAACGCCATTATCCCGCTCCACGTTTGACTCGTGCGTATGCCCGCAGACAGCGATATCTACCGGCGTCTCGAAGACTCTAGCTATAGCGGCCCCGCGCTGTCTCAGGGTATGCGTCAGTCCCAGGCGGAGGCCGTCAACGCTGAGGACATGGACCTCTCTCAACCGTGAGTCAGTATTCAGCTTTATGCCCAGGCGGGCATCACCATCCCCATAGGCGGCATAGACCGGCGCCAGCCTGGACAGCTCATCGAGGACAGAAGGGAGATAAATGTCACCGGCGTGCAAGATTAGCTCAACACCGGCAAAGGCCTTAGCTAGCTGTATCGGTAGCTCCTGCGCGTTCACCGGGATGTGGGTATCGGAAATCAGACCTATCTTCATCTAATCATATTTTACGCTAACGCCCCAGCGCAGGCAAGAAACCAGTGAATCCGTGAGGCCAGCGACTGAAAAGACACATCTGGTATTGCAGGAAGCCCTCCGTGTGAAAGGATGACGTAGCGCTCTTATGAGTCGGACGAGATTGCTTCGTCATCCACGGCTTTGCCGTGAAGGGTCTCGCAATGACACCTTTGGAGGACCACGGTCTACGCTCTGGATAGACTTATGGGCTGGTTATGTCGCATAATTATCGCAGAGAACGTCTGCATGGCGGCTGACTTCGGGAAAAGGGGTGAAAAATGTTCGGCTGGGCAGGACAACGGCTAAGGGTCTATCTCACTGAGGGTAAGATTGTCAAAGAGGCACTATCCGAGGAACTGGGTAGAAGCTACCTCGGCGGCCGCGGGCTCAACTCCCAGGCCCTTCTGGAGGAGGTGCCGCCCCATGCTGACCCGCTGGGCCCGGACAGCGTGTTGGCCGTGGCCACCGGCACACTCGTCGGCACACTGACCCCGGCCGCGGCCAGGTGGACGGTAAGCGCCAGGTCGCCGCTAACCAATGGCTTTGGCGATGGGAACGGTGGTGGCGATTTCGGTGCCGCCCTCAAGTTCGCCGGCTACGACCAGGTTATCTTCTACGGACAGTCGCCAAAACCGGTGTATCTCCTTATTGATGGTGACCGTGTAGCCCTGAAAGATGCCTCCCACCTCTGGGGAAAGACACTCAGCGAGATGCGTGATCTGCTGGTCAAGGAGCTGGAAAGCCCGCAAATCTCTTACCTGGCCATCGGGCCGGCGGGGGAGAACCTGGCTCTCATCACCAAGATGTTCTGCAACACCAGGGCCGGTGGGAAGGGCGGCATGGGCGCGGTGGCCGGCTCCAAGAAGCTCAAGGCGATAGTGGTAACGCGGACAACAAAATCGATAGAGGTAGCCCGGCCCGCCGACTTCCTCGCCGCGGCCAAACGGGCCCATCGGAAGGTGGCCGCCTCACCGTTCCGTAAGATGATGCGAGAAGGCGGCAGCCTGAACTGGACGCGCGGCGAGATTGCCAGGGGCTGTATGCCAACACGGAACATGCAGGCTGGCTACTTTGAAGGCTGGGAAAATCTGACCGCCGAGGTCTATCTAAAGCGCTACATGTTCAAGCCCCTGACCTGTTTTGCCTGCCCGATACAGTGTACCTCCTATTTCCGGGTGAAAGATGGCCCCTATGCTACCTCCGGCAGCAACCCCCAGTATGGCACTGTTTACCCCTTTACCGCCAAGCTCGGCATTGACAATCTGGAGTTCGCCCTGAAGGCAACCACAATCTGTGATGACCTCGGGATGGACACGCATCTCTGCGGTGCCGTTATCTCCTTTGCCATGGAAGCCTGGCAGAGAGGCCTGCTCACTTCTGAGGACACGGATGGGCTTGACCTGTCCTGGGGCAATGCAGAGGCCGTCATAAAGCTGCTACCTCGGATTGCCTACCGGCAAGGGTTCGGGGCCGTCCTGGCTGACGGCTCGAAGAAGGCGGCGGAGCAGATTCCCGGCTCCGATGTTTGCCTGGTGCAGATTAAGGGCATGGACGTCAGTCACATGTATCCTGGGCCAGGCGAGGGCCGGGACTGGCAGCTGGCGTATAGCACCGCCACCAGAGGCCCGGACCACCTGAGAGGGTCGGGCGGCTACGGCAAGGGTAATCCGAGGCTGGTCAAGATACTGGGCGAGGCGGGCGCCCAGGCCCTGCTCGACCCGCAGAACTACAAGGGCCAGGGCGTGAACATCGCTCTCTCTAACTACTTCGCCGGGGCGGTGCATAGCCTGGGGTTATGCACCCGCGCCACCGCCGTTTATGGCGCGAAACATGCCCTCCTCGATGAATATGACCTTGCCGAGCTTTTCTCCACGGCTACCGGCATTGACATGAGCGGTGACGACCTAATGAAGGCTGGCGAGCGCATCTGCAACGTGGAGCGCCTGTTTAACGTCCGAGAGGGCTTTGGACGAAAAGACGATATGCCTCCGGAGAGGTTCTTCGTGGAAGGGGTCTCGGACGGTCCCGCCATCTCCGGCCCGGTTGGCATCAACCGTGCTCACTATGAGGAAATGCTTGACGAGTATTATTCTTTCAATGACTGGGACAGAGAGGGAGTGCCTACCAGGAAGAAGCTGGCAGAGCTCGGTCTGGAAGACCTTGCCACGCCAGCGGAATGCTAGGCCTGGTCTCCTTCAGGTAGCGGGACATGGCCTTCTCCCTGTAGAAAAAGGAGACTGAGAGGGATTTGAATTTCGAAATCCCCCTTAATCCCCCTTTGGCAAAGGGGGAGACGCGCCTCAATGCTATTGTCACGGTGATTGACCTGGCACAACACTAATGCTAAGCTCCCGAAGCCCCGTATTCTCAGCGACGATACGCAGTCATAAATACCATTCTGCCTGAAAAGCGAAGCCCCGGATGTCCCTTTCTTACACTATAGACAAGGGGGATTTCCCTGAAAAGTCAGGGGTTTATCCAGCCCTTCGCAGGGTAAGCACCTCTTTCGCCAGCCCCAATACTGTTTTATATTGATAGCAAATGCAGTTCCACTCGTGATGCTCAAGTGGGTGGGAGAAGGAGGTTAGCCATGACAAGCCCGAGAATTCTGATTGTGGACAACGAACCCGACTTCGTGCTGGTCCCGGACATCCTGGCCGCGGCGGGGATGTAGCTACGAGACAGAGTTTCCACGACAGGATGCCCTTCCCATAAAGAGGGTGCTGTATCAAGAGTATCACGCTTATGTCATTCTGAGTCCTTCATGATATTCAGGATAAACTCCGCGCAGAATCTCGTAAGTTGCCCATTCCCACCAGATTCTTCGTCGCCCTTCACCACTGTTGATAAAGGACTCCTCAGAATGACAATTCGAACCCGTCAGACGGTGATAATGCCCTTGCGCAGAGCGTATTTGACCAGCTCAATGCGGTTGTGCAGGCCGAGCTTGGCCATGAGGTTGGTCTTGTGCCCTTCCACGGTCTTGGGGGTGATGACCAGCTTGCCCGCGATTTCCTGAGTGGTGTAGCCCTCCGCTACCAGCTTGAGTATTTCCCGCTCCCGGTCCGTAAGCTGGTCGTAAGGGTCACGGGCGCGGACACCATGCCGCTGATAGTCTTCCACCAGCAGCCTGGCGATTATGGGTGACAGATAGGAGTCACCCTGGAAGACGGCGCGGATCCCTGTGACAAGCTCGGAGGAGGCGCCCACCTTGCTGATGAAACCGCAGGCTCCGGCCTCGATGACCGGAAAGACATACTCCTTATCGTCATACTGGGTGAGAATCAGCACCTTTGTTTCCGAAAAGTCTTTGCTTATGCGGCGGGTAGCCTCCAGCCCGCCCATGACCGGCATGGCAATGTCCATTAAGACCACGTGTGGTCGCCGCTCCTGGACGAGCTTCAACGCTTCCACACCATTGGACGCCTCACCGATAACCTCAATATCAGGCACCAGTGCCAGGAGAGCGGAGATGCCATCCCGCACAATGGCGTGGTCATCTACTACCAGGACCTTTATTTTTGGCATCCTCACTGCTCCAGCTTATGGGGACCTGTGCCTGGACCACGGTGCCCAACCCGGGCCTGGAATCTATGTGACAGGCGCCACCCAGGAGACCTACCCGCTCCTTCATGCTGAAGACGCCGCGGCCCCGCCCGCTTGCTTCGATATCGGTAATCCTAGAGACGTCAAAACCAACACCATCATCGCTTATCTTCAGCTCTAGCTCGCCGTCCTCGTCCCTAATTTGGATTATGGCATTCTTTGCTTTTGAATGGTGGGCAATGTTGCCAACGGCCCCCTGGACAAATCGGAAAAGCCCGGCCTCGACCTCGGGCGGCAGGCGCCTGTCTATTCCTTTACACTCCACTGATACGTTAATGCCGAGCGGGCGGAGGTTTGCCTCGGCATACTGGCGGATGGCAGGCAGCAGCCCCAGGGTATCGAGCAGGGCCGGCCGCAGGTCGGCCATCAGGCGGCTTATCTCGCTGTGTATCTGCACAGACAGGGCTTGCGCCTTTTTCAGCCGGCTAACGAACTCGCTATCCCGGCCACTCATCTCTGCCATAGCTACCAGCGCCTGCAACTGCAGTGCCAGCCCGGAAAGCGCCTGGCTCGTCTCATCATGCAGCTCGCGGGCAATCCGCTTCCGCTCTTCCTCCTGTGCCACCAGGGTCTGCCGGGCCAGCTGCTGATACCTCTCCCGCGCCCGCCGTAGCCGCTCGTAAAGTCGCGCCTGCTCGATGGCTACCCCAAGCTGGTCACCGATCGAATGCAGCAGATGCAGGTCGCTGATATGAAAATGGCGCGGGGTGCGGCTGGCGACGTTGATGACGCCGAGCACCCTGTCCTTAGCCCGCAAAGGCACACTGATGAAGGCCTTCAGGCCCTCGGTGGTCAGCAGGTCCCGGTTGGCGGCGCGGGGATCGGTGGAGATGTCTTCCACCAGTAGCGCTTTGCCACTCTGGGCAACGCGTCCCGCAATACCTTCACCCAGATTGATGGTAACCTTCTCCACGTAGCTCTGGCTCAGCCCACGATGCACCCGGTAAGAAAGGGTCCGGGCATCTTCATCAAGCAGGAGAATGCCACCGATAGTGCCATTCACGATGCTCAACACGTTGTCCAGGGCCACACGGAGAATGGCTTCAAGGTCCCACAGCCCGCTGAGTGCCGCCGAGACCCGGCTTAACGTCTGAAGCTCGTTATCACACTTACCCGTTTCATCCCCAGACTCCGATGTTGCCAGCTTATCGGGACTGACTTCTTTCATCTTCAGCTCCCTTTTCTGGATTGAAGGCGCGGATAGGCTTGTAGTAGTGGAGTGCCGCATCAGGGGAAGATTATATACTAGACTATATCAAGTCTGGCAGCTTGTCAAACGCCGGACGTCAGGTCAAACATAGTCTTAATACTTGTGGCAGCGCCGCTGCTAAAGACACCGGGCAGCAGCGCCCGGACGAATACCAGGTGGTCAACCAGCCATGTGAGCAGGTCAGAGCGAGCAATATTCTCAGCCAGCCAGTCCCAGACAGGGAAAGCCCGCAGGACCAGAACAAAGACCACCAGGCCGACGCTGACGTTAATCAGAATAAGGATACCGCCAATCAGGCGAAAAAGGAACCCTTTGTTCCAGACTACCTGGATCGCCTTTCTGGGCAGGAAGAAGATGAGATTCAATATGGCACTGATGACACCTGAGGTGATCAGAAAGCCCAGGAAGTTCTCCCAGTCCCCACCCGGTAGGAAAGCCAGAAGGTCCCTCAGCCAGTGATAGGTCAGACTGGCCAGCGGTAAGGCAATAAGGATGGCCAACAGGGAGAAGACCTGCTTTACGGCACCGTCCTTCACACCACCGACAAAGCTAAAGAAAAGGATGAGCGCTACGATTATGTCAACCCAGGTCATCGTAACCTCCCTTCACATGGCTTGTAGAGAGAATAGGTCTTTTCGGCGGGAATGTCAATAAATATTGGAAGAAATGTAATAGTTACGAAAATTGTGTCCAACTGACAAATGTGATTCTCACAAAAATAACAACCGAACTGTCATTCTGGAGTCCTTCTCTCCTTTACTCCCTGAAGGACGAAGAATCTGGTGGGGGGATAGCGACGAT
>JACQTX010000065.1 GCA_016210585.1 Chloroflexota bacterium | reverse complement strand
TTTCGGATTTAGAATTTAGAGTTTCCGCTTTATGCGGGTTAGGGGATACTATTGCGTTCTTAGGTCTAATCTCACCGCTGCCCAAGACGCTAAATTGAATAGCGTAGGGTGGGTGTAGCCTTGACAAAGTCGAGGCGTAACCCGCCAGCGATTGTTTTCGACTAATATTGGTGGGTTTCGCTTCGCTACACCCACCCCTGAATCTCTTATCAGCGCGGCTTTGAATGATACAAGAGCCTATGGCAACAGAAGTAGTCCAGTGAGGGTGATAGCATGACAATAGAGCAGGCACTGAAAGAATGCACGGTCTTTTCGGCACTGGGTCCTGCCGAGCTGAAAAGGGTGGCCAGCCTGGTAGAGGTGCGGGAATACGAGGCGGGCGCGACTGTCCATCAGAAAGGGGACAGCGCCACCGGGCTACTGGTCCTCCAGGAAGGGAAGGTAGCCGTGCAAGCGACGCTGCCGGGAATACTACCGGGAGTGCAGCGGCGGGTGACCGTTGACATTGTGAACCCGAACGAGGTGGTCGGCTGGTCGGCGGTGGTCGAGCCTTATATCTACGCCCTCGGCGTGGTCTGTCTGCAAAAAACGAAAGCGCTTTACATAAATGGGGCGGAGCTAAGGCAAGTGATGCGCAATGAACCCCGAATTGGCTACGAGGTAATGAAGGAGCTCATCAAAGTAGTGGCTTCCCGGTTGGAGGAGACCCGGAATGTCCTGGCCAGCGAACGGATGGTGATACCGGAGCGTCCCAGATAGCCACAGGAAGACTACAGGACTAATTGAGAAAGAAGCTAATGGAAGAGCAAACAATGGCAGCAGGGGGTAGCAATGCGGACAGATTCGGTGCTGACTGGGAGAAACGGGCAAGTGACCTCCTGCGGACAGCGCACTATGACTCCGACCTGGGGAAGCAGGTCGCCAAAGATGCCCTGCGCTTGGTCGGGGGTGAGCTTTCCGAGGCTGAATTTTTCGAAAGGCACCACGGGGCCTATGTCAAGGAGTTCGGTACTGACAAGCGACCGGTAATTTCTGATGAGCGCCTTGAAAAAGCTTTAACAGAATCACTCCAGGGTGGCTATGTGTCCCGGCGCACGCTGCTCAAGATGGCTGGGGGTGGGGCGCTGGGGCTGCTCCTCGGCTATTGGTCCTGGCTAGGGAGCAGGGCAGCGGGAACAGTCGCCGGGGCCGCTCAAGGCGGCCTTCCCGGCGTGGCCGGTGCCGAAGAAGAGCCGCCGCCGGTCACGACCAAGCAGTATGGTATGGTGGTTGACCTGGAGCGCTGCGATGGCTGCATTGGGCTAGGCACCTTCGCCCGCTGCACCCAGGGCTGCTCGGCATACAATTTGACATCGCCGGGCGTGCACTGGATATATGTCTTTTCATTTAAGGATGAAAACCAGGATGCTGTGCAGTTTTTGCCGCGGACCTGCCAGCACTGCTCCAACCCACCCTGCCTTAAGGTGTGCCCGGTGCGGGCAAGGTTCAAGCGACCCGATGACGGCATCGTCCTTATTGACTACAACCTCTGCATCGGTTGTCGCTACTGCGAGGTTGCCTGTCCCTACGGCGTAAACTACTTCCAGTGGGGGGAGCCTGGCCCGGAGCCCGGGTTCCCGGTGAAAGCCCGTGACCGGTGGGTGGAAGCCCGTCCGCCACGGGGGGTGATGGGCAAGTGCACCTTCCACCCCATGTGGCAGGATGACAAGGCAACAAGTGGCCGCGTCATATGCGCGGCGATCTGTCCCCGCCAGGTCCTTCAGTTCGGTGACATGAATGACCCGAACAGTGTGCCCAACCAGTACCTCAAGAAGAAGCGAGAGGAGAAGGGGGGATACATCTCAACCTTCCGTCTCCTCGAAGAGTGGGGGACAAGACCAAGCAACCTCTACATTGGGAATCAACCGTCGGCAAAGGCTAGACCAGTGACACCGCCTATCACCTATGAAGATGTGGGTCTGGTGAGCAAACGATCGGACGTCCTGCAAGGGCCAGACTCGTGGCTATGGTTTAAGAACGCTTTTCGAGGTGACTAGTGGACAATCAAGCAAGAATGATGGGCATTCTCAAGCCGCTGGCCAGGCCTTCTGGCCGTTTTTATGTGCTGCTGGTTCTCGCCGGGGCCGCCGTGGCCTGGTTCCTTTTCTACGCCTGGCCTTTCCAGCTCAGGTATGGCTTGATTGTCACCGGCCTGGCTGATTGGGGAAGCGGCGGCGGCGTCCCATGGGGGGTCTATATTGGCTCGTTTATCTGGTGGGTCGGTATCGCTCACGGCGGCATCATCATATCGGCATCCGTCAGGTTATTTAAGATAAAGTCCCTCGCACCGGTCGCCCGTCTCGCCGAGCTGATGACCATCGCGGCGCTGACGATAGCCGCCTCTTTTATCATCATCGACCTGGGCCGCCCGGACCGGGTGGTCACGAGCGTCATCCGCGCCTTTCCGTTGAGCATCAACCACTCGCCGCTCATCTGGGATGTGACCGTCATCACCCTTTACTTTGTCATGACCGGGACCTACCTGCTGCTGACGCTACGCCGGGATACGCACATGCTGTATGACATTATGACAGGCACCCGCTTGCCGCCGGAACGCCGCAGCGAAGTCTATGCCATGCGCCGGCGCCTGCCACCCTTCCTGGCCCCTCTGTACCGGCGGATGCATATCGGCTATCATCAGAGCGAAGATAAAAAGGTCGAGCAGATGGTCTGGTTCCTGGCGCTGGGCCTCATCATTCTGGCCCCGTTGCTCCTGCACGGCGGTGTAATTCCGTGGCTCTTTCAGCTTCTCCCCTCGATGCCGGGATACTTTAGTGCTATCCAGGGGCCAACCTTTCTCAGCATCGCGCTTACTTCGGCCATGGGTGCCGTGCTGGTAATCGCCTATGTTTTCCGGCGGGTCTATGGCTGGAAGGAACTCCTTCCGGATAGGACATTCTTCGTCCTCGGCGGGGCGTTGGCGTTTTTTGCGCTGCTCTTCCTGTGGTTGCAGCTCCAGCAAATTATCTGGGGTTCCTACGCCCCGTCTCTCGGCGTGGCGAAGGTCACGGAGGCCAAGGTCGAGTCACCTTTTTACTGGACGGCCATCGGCCTCGTCGGCGCTTCCCTTCTCTACCTCGGGGCACAGCTCTTGTACCGCCCATTGTTTAGCGTAAGCCGCACTGTCGTCGCGGGGCTGGCCTCTGTGCTGGCGGTTTTCATCGAGAAGGCGCTTTTCGTGGTGGAGGGCCTTGAGTATCCTGCCTTCCGTCTCTACCAGGCCGTCCCCGGGCAGTATTCGACCACGTGGGTAGAAAACTCCGCTATTCTTTACGGCGTTGCCCTGCTGGTGCTCCTTCTGATGGTGATGGCCAAGGTCATACCGGTTATTGAAATGAAGGCTGAGGAATAGGGCTGAGGTAGCAAGATGTATGTGCCGTATGTGGGAACGTGGCTAATCTTCGGTATTGTCCTGGTGCCTGTCTATGGCGTCCTGCTGGCATGGTTTCTGGGCAAGCCACGTAACCCGCGCCTGGCCTTACTGGGCACCGGCTATCTGGTCGGGCTGATTGTGCTCCTCTGGGGCGGACTTTTCACAGTCTCGATGCTATTCCGAGTAGCATTTTTCCAGTCAGCCAACCTGCCGGCGACACCAACACCTGCCCCTGCCCCTGCATCTGCGCCTGCGCCTACGCCGCCACTATCTCCGACACCTCTGGTGACGGCAACGCAGGCGACAGGTGGCGCGGAGATATATGCCCGTGCCTGCGCTGCCTGCCACGGGACGCATCGGCAGGGGGTCCCCGGCCTGGCCCCGGCACTGACACCAGAAAGCCTGGCCAGGCTAACCGATGCCGAAATCAGAGACACTATACTGAAAGGCAGACCCGGCACAGCGATGGCCGGATTTGAGGGGCGACTCAGCGCTGCCGAAATTGATGCCCTGGTCGAGCTAATCAAGAGCACACCCCTGGCGACCCACTCACCTTCGCCGGCCCCGTCACCCACATTGACGCCGACACCGACAGCCACGCCCACGCCCACGCCTACGCCCAGTCCATCACCAGTGGCGACGCCGACGCCTTCACCCTCGCCATCGCCCACGTTGACGCCCACAGCTTCACCGGCACCGGCGACAAATGGCGCGGAGATATATGCCCGTACCTGTATGATGTGCCACGGGACACAGAGGCAGGGGATGCCGGGTCTGGCCCCAGCTTTGACACCAGAAAGCCTGGCCAAGCTGACCGACGACGAAGTCAGGAACGTCATACTGAAGGGCAGACCCGGTACGGCCATGCTGGGGTTTGAAGGACGCCTCAGTGCCGCGGAGATTAATGCCCTGGTTGAGCTAATAAAGCGCACATCACCATGAAAGATGGGGCCACCTCTTGTCAGGCGCAGTCTTCTTGAAAGCCTTCCGCGAAACTGTCATGCTGGAGCCCTTCATGCTATTCAGGATAAACTCCGCGAAGCATCTGGCTGGGAGGGATACTAACCCTCACCACCAGATTCTTCATCCTTCCCAGCAGGACTCCAGAATGACAATAGGGTATTTTCTTACATAATTCGGAATCTGTTTAGTGCTGCGAAATTCGAACTTGCGTTTTCTCCCCAGGACGAAATTCCCCTCAGGTCATCTAGCGTTTCTAAGAGGCCTCTACATGAGGTATGGTAGAGCGCTATACACAGTTTGATGTAACCACATTACAGCAAGAGGGTATTTACACGGCATGTCGCAGGCGTTAGCATAGGGAATATAGCCGCTTGGACGGCACTTTGTTTCAGGAGCCATTACAGGAGGGAGGCAAACTATGAAGACAATCCTGGTAGCCGTGTTTGCACTCATCGGTCTTTCGCTTTTAGTCTTGCTCGTGGCCTGCGATGGCAGCAAAGCAAAGGTAACCGAGCTGGAGAAGGAGAACCAGCAGCTCAAGAGCCAGAACCAGCAGCTTAAGGACATTGCCGGGCCGCTGCCGGCGTCTCTGGACAAGTATTTCCCGCCACAGGCCCCGGCCCCCGTATGGCTGCTTGAGATGTTCACCCTGGAAGGGGCTTTTGGCGGTATTGCCGTTAATTTGCAGGAGGGCGACATGCCGGCCGCCAAGAAGAGCTATGAGGCTTTTAAGGCACAGTGGACCAAGATGTCTGATATGGTCCCGGAATGGAAATCACGCTTCCCGATGGAGCCGGTGAACTCCCTGGGCCAGGCACTGGACAGTGGCGACCCGGCGAAGGTGGGGCAAGCGATGGGCCAGGTTGGCCAGGCCTGTGGCTCCTGCCACGTGGTCAACCTGGTAAAGGCGCAGCAGAAGTACCACTGGAAAAGCTTCGCGGAGGTCAAGGTGACCGACCCGGTAAGCAAGCAATCGCTCGCCTGGCGCGACTACATGCTGGCGCTGTCAGGGTCTTTTGGAGCGGTGCAGGTTGACCTGCAAGCGGGCAAACTTGATAAGGCCCGCCAGAACTTCCAGGACCTGAGCGCTCGCTTCAAGATGCTACCGGCGGGCTGTGTGAACTGCCACACCACGCCGCGGACCTACTTCGTGGACAAGAGTGTGATGGACATGGTGGATGCCTTGGGACAGCAGATTCAAGGCACGCCCAATCCTCAGAAAATAGAGGAGCTTATGGGCGGCATCGGCAACGAGAGCTGCCTGAAGTGCCACCTAGTGCATCTCCCGGCGCAGAACCGCAAGCAACAGTGGGAGATTTTCGCAGCACTGTTCAAGTAGAAGTACGGTTCTGGCCTGGTCGTAGCGGAGCGGAAGAGGTCCCAGGTGAGTGACACAGGGGAAGTATTCCCCTCCGCGTGGATGGGGTTGGTGGGAAGATGGTGGAGAGCGCTAATGTTGTCGTGGACTTAACAAATATAAGTATTCGTAATCTTGATATTGAGTTTGATATTGAGCAAGTCAAATAGAAGTTGTCATAAACACTTAGCTTACCGCCTGCGTCGGAATTGTCTCGCCATGACAAAATGTTACGTGTCCTCATTTTCCTAGTTCAGACAATCCAGCTTGCCAAACGGTCCACCTACTGTTCGTCAGGTCTGCGGCGCCCACTTGTTTCCGTACTGATTGCGGTAGGTGAGGTCACACAGCTTCTTGCGGTGCTTCATCGGTGATGCGTCAGGATAGCCGATAGAGATAACAGTGACCAGTACCTGCCCTTTGGGGATGGCCAGCAGATCCACCAGAGCCTCCTCGGTCGGCGTTGGGTCCAGCCAGCAAGCGCCCAGGCCGAGGGCATGGCAGGCCAGGAGTATGTTTCCGGCAGCCAGCGCACCGTCCTGAATGGGACAGCTGGTAGCCTGCGGGTCCACAGTAATGGCTATGCCCAGCGGTGCCCGGGCCAGGAACCGGCCCCAGTAAAGCAGACGGGCACACTTTTCCCTGATAAGGGCGTCTTCCAGAACAATGAACCTCCAGGGCTGTGAATTATCGGCAGAGGGCGCCCAACGGCCCGCTTCCAGGATTTGGGCCACCAACTCTGGAGGCACTGGCTCTTTCTTATATCTCCTGATGCTTCGCCTTGTCCTGATAGCTTCCAGCACGTCCATTGGGCTATCTCCTCACCACGATCTCATCCCCGTCCTTTACCTGCTTCAGCAGTTCCTTTGTCGCTTCAATACGCCCAATGATATTCACCGGGCTGGCCGCCCTGATTTCAGTGCCGCGGCTGATGGGCGTTTTGCCGAGGAAAAGGCACATGGCCTGGCCTTCTGACCAATAGGCTATGTCGCCAGCGGCCACAGTCTCCACTGCTTTCTCCGGCGGTGCTGCCAATGGGATGGAGAAATATATCTCCTCACCCCAGAGGTTGATGGTTGTGGTAATCGGGAGAATATCCCAGACTTTGCCTGCCGTAACGGTATCATTCAGCCGGCCCCTTACTTCTTGCCTGGCCACCACGATTTTTATCTGAGGCATCGTTATTTTCCAGACCCCTGCCGAGTATTATAGGTGGGCGGGACTGAGTTTAGCAACAGGGCCAAGGGACCTGAAATCAGCGATTCAATCTGTAGGTCGGGTTTCCTAACTTGCCCTACGGGGGTCAATCGCTGATTTTGGGAGGGATAATAAACCCTAATTCGTGTATTCAGATGCAAACCAACCACATCGTGGGTGCGATATTCAGGACTCACCAAACGTCATGGCGAGACCATTCCTTCGTAGAAGGAAGCCTGCCCTGAGCGGAGCCGAAGGGGCTAAGTAATCTGCGATTCGCTCCCGCTGGCACACAATTCGGAGATTGCTTCGGCTTCGCCTTCGGCGAACCTGCCCTGAGCGGAGCCGAAGGATGCGCTCGCAATGACGGATTCGACTTCCTGGTCACAAATCCACGGGTTTACGGAATAATAGAGACACTTGGATCATGATGAATGACAGAAAGTGGCTATGTCTTTTACCGCTCTTTGGTGCCGAGGGGACTGGGCTGCTTGGGCTGGTACTCCAGGGCCAGCTTGTCCATCTCAAGCTGCACCGGTATGGGATATTCACCCGTGAAGCAGGCCGTGCAGAAGGTATCCGCCGGCAGGGCGATTGCCTTGATTAGCCCCTCGATACTCAGATAGCCCAGGGAGTCAGCACCGATGAAGTCCTTGATTTCGGGAACGCTCTTGCGGGCAGCAATCAGCTCCCAGCGGGTGGCCATGTCCACGCCGAAGAAGCAGGGATAGCGGATAGGTGGGGCGCAGATACGCATGTGCACCTCTTTGGCACCGGCACGCCTGAGTAGCTTGACCACGCTGGGAGTGGTTGTGCCGCGGACGATGCTATCATCTACCACTATGAGCCGCTTGTCAGTGAGGAGCTGTGGGAGAGGATTGAACTTCAGCTTGACACCCAGGTCCCTGATACGCTGGTCCGGCTGGATAAAGGTGCGTCCCACGTAGCGGTTCTTGAGCAGCCCTTCCCCCAGCGGGATGTTTGACCGGTGGGCGTAACCGATGCCTGCTGCCGTAGCGGAGTCCGGGACGCCCATGACCAGGTCAGCGTCAACCGGGTATTCCCCTGCCAATTGCTCACCCATCGCCAGGCGTGCCGAATAGAGCAGACGGTTGTTGATGACACTATCGGGACGGGCAAAGTAGATATACTCAAAGATGCACAGCGCCTTGCGCGTCACTGGCTCCCGGTAGCTTTCCAGCCCCTTCCCCGAGATGCGGATGATTTCACCCGGCTCGACTTCCCGGACAAAGGTTGCCCCGATGTGGTCCAGGGCACAGCTTTCCGAGGCAACGACCCAGCCACCTTCAATAGTCCCCAGGCACAAGGGACGCACCCCAAGGGGGTCACGCACGGCAAAGAGGCTGTGGTTGGTCATCATTACCAGGGAATAGGCCCCCTGCAGACGGCGCATGGCGTGTCTTATCCGGTCAACCCAGGTGTGCGCCGGTGCGGAAACAATCAGGTTGGCGATCACCTCCGAGTCCGTCGAGGTGCGGAATTCATAACCACGGTCGCCAAGCTCCTGACAAAGGTGTTCGGCATTTACGATATTGCCGTTGTGGGCAAGGGCCAGGGTGTCCCCATCGTTGCCCACCATGATGGGCTGGGCATTGTCAATACGACTGGACCCGGTGGTTGAGTAGCGGTTGTGCCCGATGGCTATATCGCCGTGGAGATTGCACAATGACTCCTCGGTGAAGACCTGGGAGACCAAGCCCATCCGGGCGAAGACCTGGATGCGGCCATGATCGGCGGTGGCGATGCCGGCACTTTCCTGGCCGCGGTGCTGCAGGGCAAAGAGGGCGAAGAATGTGATACGAGCTACATCTTCATGGGGAGCGTAAACGCCGAAGACGCCACAAGATTCGTGCAGACCACTTGTTTCTAACACAATTTGCCTGACCCGCACCTTGATTATAGCCTATGACAGCCGTCAAGGTCAATTACGCGGGATGCCGGGTTCTCCTTCCTTTTGGTTGATAGCGTCTCAACTGTCCGCTGTGCTACAATAATTCAAAATAAAAATCGTATTCGCGGGCGCGTGGGCGTTGATTGTTCTAGGCATTATTCTATACTTTAGCGACGCGTCCGTAGTTGCCCTAGTGCTCGCCTTAGCCTAATTGTCTGCACAATG
>JACQTX010000064.1 GCA_016210585.1 Chloroflexota bacterium | reverse complement strand
CTCATAAATCTTAGATCTCCTTCTATCCTTTGTCCATCCGCTTCCGGTCCAGGCCCTTGACCCTCTCGTCCGTCCAGCGCAGGGATGTGGCCTTGAAAACGTAGCGGGGCAGCTCCCCGTCCGCTTCCTTGATGGCAAAGCCGATGCCCGTCCGGTCGCGCAGGTCATTTTCGATGCGGCCTATCACCCGCTTCTTCATTTCCGGGGCCACACCGGGCCGGAACTCAATGGCAACCTCCACCACCTCTTTCCCGTCCGGCGTCATAAAGACCCGGCCCTTATACTCGGCGGCTTCGTCCCGGGATAGTATGATGTCCTCGACGGCCTCCGGCCAGATATTCATCCCCTTAATCTTCATCATGTCATCGTAGCGGGCCACAGTCCCCGCTTCCAGCATGTTGAAGGGCCGGCCACAATCGCAAGAGCCATAAGGGAAGAATTTGGCCTTGTCTCCCTGGCGGAAGCGGAGGTAGGGAGAACCACGCTTCCGGAAGGGGGTGACTACCACCTCACCCTCCTCGCCAGGTGCCACCGGTTGGAGCGTCTCCGGATTGATGACCTCATGCAGGGCCTGGTGCTCCAGCATATGGTAGTAGCCGCGCCGCCCACTCCAATCAGCGCCATTCTCGCAGGTGGCGCCCAGGGCAAGCTGCGTTGACCCGTAGTAATCGAAGATTTTGGCTTGCCATTTGGCCTCCATGCGGTGGACAAAGGACAGGGGGTAGGCCTGCCCTGCCATCAGGATGGTCTTCACGGCATAGTCGCGGGCCGGGTCTTGCCCCATCTTCTCAATCTCGGCGGTGACATTTTCGAGGTAGGAGGCGCTGATGAAAATACCGTTTATCTGGAACCGCCTCATGTAGTCAAGTTTGGTCTTGGTATCATACATGCCCAGGTTGAAGGCATTCAACCCGTAGCGCAGCATGCCCAGGGTATGGCCGAAGCCGCCGGCCGCCGTGCTATAGGGCAAGGGCTGCATTACCCGGTCGCCCGGTTTCCAGCCCACCCAGGTATACATCATGTAAAGCCCTTCAAAGTAGTTTTCCCAGTCCTGCATGGTCCCGGCGTGCACTTCTTGCCCCCTGCCCGATGTGCCGCTGGTGAGGTAGGTAATCCTGATTTCATTCTCCGGAATAGCCAGGCGGGTGCCGTAGGGCGGTTGCTCCTGCTGGTCCGCCAGCAGGTCCTTCTTGGTAGTGAAGGGTACCTTGTTGGTGAAATCGGCCAGGGACTTGATATCGTCCGGGGTTATCCTGGCGGCGCGGAACTGGCGCTGGCACAGTCCGCTATGGGTGTAGGTGTATTCAAGTTGCTCCTTAAGGAGCTTCCACTGGTAGGCCAGGAGCGCCTCCCGAGACCCTGTCTCAATCTGTCGGTTGAAGTAGCGTCTTTCCATCTATCTATCTTCTCCTTCCTTGTGGTGTTTCCCGCTATTTTGACTGACCGAAAGAATTATAGCAACTGGCCGTAAGGTGTCAAGTCAGTATTGGAATCTCACTTGACGTGTGGCGCTGTCACTGCTAATATCAACGTGCGATGGACTTCAGGGAAAAGCTTACCAGAGCGATTCAAGAGCACAGGAGCCTGCTCTGTGTCGGGCTGGACCCGGACCCGGGTCTCATGCCGGAAGGGCTGTCTGTCCTGGCGTTCAACCGGGCCATCATCGAGGCTACGGCTGACCTGGTCTGCGCCTATAAGCCCAATTTCGCCTTCTACGAGGCCCTGGGGCGTGAGGGGATGGAAGCGCTAAGACAGACAGTGAAGTCCATCCCGCCGCATGTCCCCGTAATCGGCGATGCCAAGCGTGGTGACATCGGCAATACCAGCCGGGCCTACGCCAGGGCCATTTTCGATGACCTCGGCTTTGACGCCGCCACGGTGAATCCCTACCTGGGCTTTGATGCCATCGAGCCTTTCCTGCAGTATCAGAGCAAAGGGATTTTCATCCTGTGCCGCACCTCGAACGCCGGCGCTCGCGACTTCCAGTCTCTCATGTGCCAGTTTGACACAAGTATACGGCCGCTCTTTGAAATCGTGGCGCTCAAGGCCAACCAGTGGAACACGCACGGCAATATAGGGCTAGTGGTAGGGGCCACCTATCCGGAAGAGTTGAAGCGCGTCCGGGAGATCTGTCCTGACATGCCGCTGCTGATACCCGGTATCGGTGCTCAGGGCGGCGACCTGGCTTTGACCGTCCGCTACGGTGTGGATGTTCACGGTGAGGGGGCTATCATCAACTCCTCCCGCCAGGTCATCTATGCTTCGAGGGGAAAGGACTTTGCCGGCGCGGTCCGGCGAGCCGCCGCCGCGCTCAGGGAACAGATTGAAGGACTCCGCAAGGCAAAGGGGTAACTGACCACAGTCCCCACTGGGCTATGGATATTTTATTCATCGTTGATGAGGCTTGCCATGATGAAAAGCTTTGTCATTGCCGAAGGTGACGAGGAACGGCTGGAGCTAATGATTGTCTCCCGGCCTGGTGATAAGAGCCTGGAAGGCGAAGGCTTCGCCTTCGGGGTTTGGCTGCTGGAGAATGCTTCAGCGCCCTTCTTGAAAGGGCTAGCCCGTGCCCTGGATGAAGCGGAGATCAGGAAGAAGGTAGGCCTGGGCTACTAGCATGGTGCTGGAGATAAAGCTGGGGGACGTTGTCCGCCTCAGGAAGAAGCATCCCTGCGGCGGTGACGAGTGGCTGGTGGACAGGCTGGGGGCGGACATTGGTATCAAATGCCTGAAGTGCCAGCACCGTGTGCTAATCGAGCGTGGGGTTTTTGAACGCCGGGTCAAAGCATTTGTGAACCGGGGTAAGTGATGGGCAGACGCATCATGCATATTGACCTGGACGCCTTCTTCGTCGCTGTGGAGCAGGTGGATAATCCGCAGCTCAAGGGCAAGCCGGTGGTAGTGGGTGGCAAGCCTGACCAGCGCGGCGTGGTCGCCTCGGCCTCCTACGAGGCCCGCAAGTTCGGCCTGCACGCCGGCATGCCGCTGAGCACTGCCGTCCGCCTTTGTCCTCAGGCTATCTTTATCGAGGGCAACTACGCCAAGTACCGTGACGCCTCGCACAAGTTCATAGCCATTCTGGCGGACTTTTCGCCTGACCTGGAGCCGATGGGCCTTGACGAGGCTTACCTGGACGTGACCGGCTTCGGGTCCCTGCATGGCTCTATCCACCAGATGGCGGTGAAGATAAAACAGCGCATCCGGGATGAGCTGGGCATCACCGCCTCGGTGGGCATCGCCTCCAGCAAGGTTGTGGCCAAGGTAGCTGCTGAGAAGTCCAAGCCGGACGGTCTGCTAGAGGTCGCTGAAGGGGCAGAGCGTGCTTTCCTGGCGCCTCTGCCGGCGGGCGATCTGCCCGGCGTGGGCAAGAAGGCGGAGAAAGTGCTGGGTGGCCTGGGTATGCGGACCATCGGCCAGGTTGCGGCTCTGCCGTTGCCCACGTTGAAAAGCTACTTCGGCGCTTTCGCCGGGACTATTCACAGCTTCGCTAATGGCATTGATGACCGCAAGGTCGAGCCGCCCGGTGCCGCCAAGTCCATCAGCCGGGAGACCACCTTTGGCATGGACACCCGGGACCGCGCCTTCCTGAATGGGACGCTGCGCTATCTCAGCGAGCGAGTCGGCAGTGAGCTGCGCCGGCAGAGCAAACAGGCACGGTGTGTCACCCTGAAGCTGAGATACGCCGATTTCACTACCATCACCCGCCAGCAGACCTTGCCCCAGCCCAGTGACGCTGACCAGGCTATCTTCACCACCGGCCTGCAGCTGCTGAGAAAAGCATTGGCACTGGAAAGGCAGGCGGTCCGGCTTATTGGGATTGGCGTGACCAATCTGACGGAGCCAGGCCGGCAGCTCAGCATGATGGACGCTACCGGGCTGCGCCAGGAAAAGCTTAACAAAGCCATTGACCGCATCCGGGAGAAATACGGCTTCACTGCCATTCAGACCGGCCAAACGCTTCTTCTGAAGGATCTCTTCCCTACCGATAGGGATGGCTACACCCTGGGGACGCCGAGCCTATCGCGGTAGGGATAGGATAGAAAGCAACTGCTACTTCCTATTTCAGGCCCAGCAGGTATTCCTTGAGCCAGCTAAGAGCCGCTTCGGCGGCCAGCCGCTTGTTTTCGGTACGGTCACCGGTGAAGATATGCTTGCGGTTGAAGGTGCTGCCCCGGTGGGAAAGTCCCAGGTAGAACAGCCCGACCGTCTTGTCCGGCGTGGCCCCAGCCGGCCCGGCAATGCCAGTATCAGCTATGCAGATGTCCACGTCCAGCACCTTCCGCCCGCCTTCCGCCATCTCCTCAGCGACCTGGGCACTGACGGCACCGTGCTGGTTGAGGGTCGTTTCTTTCACACCGACAACCCTCATCTTTATCTCGTTGCTGTAGGCAATAACGGAGCCCTGATAGTAGCAGGAGCTGCCGGAGACATTAGTAATGAGATGCGCGATCAAGCCGCCGGTGGCAGATTCGACGGTGCCCGCCGTCAGACCCTTCCGGTGCAGCAGATTGCCGACCACTTGTGCCAGGTCTGTCATATCTAGATAAACCGGCTCATCAGCGAGTTGATGGTCTTCTGGTCTATCTCGCCGTCATGGACCAGGTTGAGCCAGGCCTGCCCGACAATCTCCCGCTTGCGGGCGTCAAGGGTATCGTCCAGGGTACCGTAGATGCCCAGCCGGCGTCCCAGGATGAAGTGTGCCTTCTCTTCCCGGCTAAGTGCCAGGAACCGGTCAATGGCGGCGAGCATCTTCGCCTGGTCCTGCGGCAACCGGCCCTCTACCTCCTGGAGCAGGTTGGTGATATGGTCGCTGACATAGCTGGAGTGGCAGTCAAGCTGCTCTATGAACAGCCTTTCTTCCCGCAGGATTTCCTCGTCCACGGCCTGGACAAACTCGCCGCTCTCTATCTGCTCTTTGAGCGGCATGCGCGGCCTCACGGCCAGGGTCCGCACCCGGATGAAAGCGGGGTCAATAGCGCTGAGCACGCGGGCGGTCTCGGTAGCATGCTCCCGCCACTTCTCCTTGCCACCCAGCCCCAGGATGACATATTCGCAGAGGGAGATGCCGGACTCGACCACCTTGCGCCCGCCGGCAATATGCGCGGCGGCAGTTACCCCTTTGTCCATGTAGTCGAGGATAGGGTCATAGCCTGACTCCAGGCCGATGTGCAGGCGGGAAAGCCCGGCCTCGCGCAGGGCTACCAGTTCCTCCAGGCTCTTTTTCATAGCAGTGTGCGAGCGGCCATAGCTGGTCACCCGCTTGATACCGGGGAAGGTCTCCTTCAAGAACCTGATTACCTCGCACAGCTCGGGCGTCCGCATTATCAGGGTATTGGCGTCCTGGAGAAAGGTGTTTTCACCTCCGGAGTGCAACCACAGGGCCACGTTGAACACCGACTCGTTCGGCGGGTTGCTCATAACGGCCCCGGCCACCTGGGTCAGGTCGGTCCCATAGCCGTTGCGCCAGGCGAGCTCCTTGATAACGTCCTGGATGGCTTTCGCCGTGCTGATGTCCTGCTTAATCTCGGCCACAGGGCGTAGCTGGAATCTTTCGTCCTTGTATGTATGGCAGAACTTGCAGCGGTTCCAGGGACAGTTCCGCGTAGCCCTGATGAGCAGGGAGTGTGCCTCGCTGGGCGGCCGGATTGGTCCAATCTCAAAAGAGTATGACAGCATTCTATAGCCAGCGGAAAACGTTTTCTCTGATGAGGTCAAAATTGCGCTTCACCTGGCTGGCATCGCGCAGAATGCCCATGTGGCCGGGAAGCAGGTAGTTAATGTCCAGTTGCGATAGAGACTCGATGGACTTTTTCAGCGCGTCAGCGTTGCCGCCGGGCAGGTCAGCCCGTCCGGTGTTGCCGTCAAAGAGGACATCACCGCACACGAGGGCCTTCTGCTCTTTAGCGTAGAAGCAAACGCTGTCCGGCGAGTGTCCCGGTGCTGAGATAAGCTCAATCTCCACTCCGCCGACCTTTAGCTTGACATCATCCAGGTAGCCGTCTTCTGTGAAGTCAATGGCCTTGAGACCGAAGAACTCGGAGGTCTGGATGACAGTCACGTCGTAGAACTTACGCTGCAGCGGGTGGGCCAGAATGTTGGCACCGGAGATTTCCTTGAATGCCTGGTTGGCCCAATAGTGGTCAACGTGCAGGTGGGTGTTGGTGATAATGCTGATATTCTCCGGCTTGAGGCCATCTTGCCGCATGTCCTTGACGAGGGCGGGCAGGAACTGGACGAAGCCGGCATCAATGAGCATGCCCGCGCCGTCCATGATGACATAGGTGTTGCAGTCCAGCATGCCCTGCTCCGGGTAGAAATAGAGGTTATCCGTCAGCTTCATCGTTATCCTTTAATCTATTTGTCCGCCATTACGTGCCATTCTGCTTTGGTTTTGGTCATACTCCTGCAAGCGGTCGAGATTGCCACATCGCTCTTCTAAGAAGGGCTCCGCTCAACTTATCATGTCATTTCAGGAAGGACACTGTAACTTATGAATATAGACCCAAAATCAGCGATTGGCCACCGTAGGGCAGGTTTCCCAACCTGCCCGCCACTTCAAGTCGGGTTAGGAAACCCGACCTACAGAATGAATCGCTG
>JACQTX010000083.1 GCA_016210585.1 Chloroflexota bacterium | reverse complement strand
GTGCTGCGCACCTTCAGCAAGTGGGCCGGGCTGGCCGGCCTGAGGGTAGGCTATGGCCTCTTTCCGCCCGCCATCGCCGACTGGCTGCTGAGGATCAAGATACCCTATAACGTGAATGTTGCCGCCGTGGTGGCCGTGGAGGAGTCATTGAAGAACATTGACTACCTGATGGGGAACGTGAACCTGATTATCGCTGAACGTGAGCGACTTTATGTCAAGTTGCGGGAATCTCACTGGCTTAAGGTCTTCCCCTCCCGTGCCAACTTTGTCCTTTGCTCTGTCCGGAAAGGTACCGCAGTAGCGCTGAAGCAAGACTTAGAAAAAAGAGGCATACTCGTCCGCTATTTCGACCAGCCCTTATTGCAGAACTGCGTCCGCATAAGCGTGGGCAAGCCGGAGCACACCGACGCCCTGGTCAAGGCGCTGCGCGAGATAGGCGGGTGTGACCCAAGCTCTTGACATTCCACACAGCGGGGGGTTATATTTATAGTGGATCGCGGGGTGGAGCAGTGGTAGCTCGTCGGGCTCATAACCCGAAGGTCGTTGGTTCGAACCCAACCCCCGCTACCAAGTGGAATTTGCACAACGCCCAGCCAAAGAAGGCTGGGTGTTTTTGTTTTTGCTCGCTTTGCATCTGTTAAGACCGCTTTGACCGTCTTCTCTCTCGTGCCCGAACATTGACATCTATAGAAGCCCTCCACTACAATGCTAACGGCAATCCGGCTGATTCTAGCCCTGACCTAGTGATTTCTCTCTCGATCACGGCTCTGGCGGCGCAAAAGCGATTTCATAATGAATGCAGGAGGTTCGGATGGTGATTGACTACAAGAAGGAAGGCAGGATAGCGACCTTCACCATTAACCGGCCACAGGCCCTCAATGCTATGAATGTGGAGGGTGTGCGGGAGCTTCACCAGGCGCTGGTGGACTTCCGGGACGACGCGGAAGCGTGGGTAGGCATCATCACCGGTGCCGGTGATAGGGCCTTCTGTGCCGGTGCTGACATCAAGGACCTGCTCCCCTATATGAGGGACCACGGTGATGATTTCTCCAATATTCCGGCGACTACCCACATGCGTGGCCTGGAAGTGTGGAAGCCGCTCATTGCCGCAATCAACGGGCACGCTTTGGGGGGCGGGCTGGAGATTGTCCTGGCCTGCGATATCAGGATAGCCTCGGAGAATGCCCGTCTGGGCTTGCCCGAGGTGACGCTGGGTATCATACCGGGGTGGGGTGGCACGCAACGGCTGCCGCGCATGGTGCCCTGGTGCCGCGCCGCCGAGTTGCTCTTCACCGGAAGGCTCATTGATGCTCAGGAGGCCCTCCGCATCGGCCTGGTGAACCGGGTGGTGCCGCCGGACAAGGTCCTGGCAACAGCCCGCGAGATAGCGGAGACCATCTGCCAGGCCGGCCCGCTGGCGGTCAGGGCCGCCAAGGAAGCCATGTATCGCGGCAGCGATACGACTCTGGAAGAGGGTATTCGCCTGGAGATGTCCCTGGAGACCTGCCTTCTCCATACCGAGGACTATGTAGAGGGCACCACCGCCTTTGTGGAAAAGCGGAAGCCTACCTTCAAAGCGAAGTAGCAGACTATTGGCGGCGTCCGGCTATGTCAATACCATCTTTGATCGAAGAGAAGCTATTGGCGGCACAGGGCTACCACCTTGTCGCCGGCATTGACGAGGTCGGACGGGGCTGTATCGCCGGACCGGTGTGCGCCGGTGCGGTCATACTACCCGCAAGACTGAGAGCGGCATGGACAAAAGAGGTAAGGGACAGCAAAGAGCTTACTCCGTCCAGGCGCGAGCTTCTCGCCGGGCACATCAGGAAGGCTGCTGCCGCCTTTGGCATTGGCGTGGTTGACGCCGCAACAATAGACGCACAGGGTATCGCCCACGCCACGCGGACGGCCATGAAAAAGGCGATAGCTGCGCTATCGCCCATGCCTCAGTTTCTGCTCATTGATTACCTGCAGCTGCCCGGCGTGTCCATCCCCCAGAAAGGCGTCGTGGACGGGGATAGCTGCTGTTTCTCCATTGCCTGTGCCTCCATCATCGCCAAGGTCGCCCGGGACCAGCTCATGGTCGAGCTGGCGGAGCAATATCCCGGCTACGGGTTTGCCGGGCACAAAGGCTACGGCACTGAGGAGCATATCGCCTGCCTGCGCCGTTTAGGCCCATCGCTCATCCATCGCCGCACCTTCAGTCCTTTGAAGGAGATGTTCCCACTGTTCATATGAGCCGCCGTGAGACTGGTATGCTGGGGGAAAAGCTCGCCCGGGACTTCCTCAAGAAGTGCGGCTACCATATCCTGGAGGCGAACTACCGCGGGCCGGAGGGGGAGATTGACCTTATCGCCCGGCACCGGGATGAGCTCGTCTTCATCGAGGTCAGGACGAAGAAAAGCCTGGCCTTCGGCGGGCCGGCGGAGTCCATCACGGTGCCTAAAGCGCAGAGGCTGCAAAAGCTGGCTTACCGCTACCGGCAAAGCCACCCGGACTCGCCCCAACAGTGGCGCGTTGATGTTGTGGCCATCGAGCTTAGCCCCGTGGGGAAACTCTTGCGCCTGGAGATAATTGAAAACGCGGTGACGGAGAACTGAGTGGCGACGCGCATTGCAGAAAAGCACAGAATTACTAATAGTTTCAAAATAAAACGGACTCGAAAAGCATAACCTCTCCCTTTGGAAAAGGGAGAATGAGAGGGATTTGAAATGCAAAATCCCCCTCAATCCC
>JACQTX010000062.1 GCA_016210585.1 Chloroflexota bacterium | reverse complement strand
CCCGCCATGATGGTCTTGCCGGCCCCCGGGTCGTCGGCCAGCAGGAACCGCAGGCGCGGCTGGGGGAGCATCCGGAGGTAGACCGCCTCGATCTGATGGGGGAGGGTCCGGATGCCCGAGAGGCTTACGGCGAAGTGGCGGTCATGGGCGTAGGCCAGGCGAATGCGAGCGGACTCGACAAGCAGGCGCACCTTTTCGGCGTCGGCCGGAACGATTGTCGTGGGTGCATCGTCCCGGCACCCGAGGAGCGCTTCGGCCTCCTCCGGCGAGAGGATGGTCTCGTCCGGGGTCCCATCGGGCAGGCGAACCCGGCATTCGTAGCCACTGCCGATCGGACGCACCGATTCCAACACCACCGGCTCGGGAAAGTGGCCGGGGAGCGAGATTCTTTGACCGATGGGGAACTGGTCTTCACTCATATCAGCGCGTTATCCCAGGACTCTCGCGGATAAGGTTGAAAGGCCTTACCAGGGGATATTTCCTCGTTTAGGAAAGGTCCCCATCGTACTCATTATTGTCGCGAATGCTTTCGCACTCAATTTCCTCTTGGACATAACGTAACAGCTCTATCGCCCAGCAGCGCACTTCGGGGATGGGGTGGTGACGGAGTTGTTCTAACGTGTAGACCAGCCTTTCGTAATAGGGGACCAGGGAGCCCCACATCGAAGGGGGGCCTAAGTACGAGGCAATTGCCGATAACACTGCCCGCTGTTCACCGTAGCGGTCGATGATAGCCCGTGCCAAGGACCTCCATACCCAATTGTCCCCTTGGTGGCGAAACAGCGGCATCATCCTGGCAAGCGCAGGAGGGGCATTTGTTGGGCAAGCTTCACACCATTCCAACAAAAAGTCATCCGGCAGGGCAAACAGTACGCCGGGCTCTTCTCCATTTTCCTCGAAGCGTGAGCCAAGCAGGCCGGTTAAGTTGTCGATAGCGCGCGCATCGTTGGACAACAGGGCATCGCTGAGCAAGGGCCAGACCGTATCCCGATAGCATTCCAGCATCGCTCTCAGCACCGGTTGGAGGGCATCGTCGAAATCCAAACGGGAACGGTCGGTTGCGCAGGATGCCAATATCTTTTGGGTGAGATCCAGGGCCAGCTCCGGGTCCTTCCCTTCGAGCAGTTTGCTTGCCGTTTCCTGCCAAGAATAGAGATCGATCGCCTCGTGTTGCTCGACCAGGTTCAGTTCCGGATGCATCAGGAGTTTGTGAAACTGAGGTTGACAGGCCTCCCAATGCTCGGGCTTGCCATGCTGGTACATGAACAGGATGTCAAAAGCAGTCCAAGCTCCCATGCTGCCACACATCAGTAATCCATTGGTGAAGGCAATGAGGTCATCTGGAGGTAGATGATCTAGCACACTACCAGAGGCAAACAATTTCAGTTCAGTAATTGGTATACGGCCTGTGAGCACCAATCGGAGCATGCATTCCAGATCAGATAATGACGGGTTGGCCAGCTGGGTCAGTTCAACAAGGTAGCGGCACAGGATTTCGTCTGCCGCTACGGCTTCCAGCGTCCTTTGCACTCTGTCAGGGTTGAGCGCTTTGGCTCCTCGCAGAAAGGCAGCCAGCACCCTGGGATTGGTTTTTTCTTTTGGCAGGCCAGCCAGCACCTTCAGGGCCAAGTCGATGAAGGGTCCGGGGTCTTCGAGACACTGACCGAGGCGCAAGCCGAAAGCGTAGGCCTTGCGTTGTTCGCCTTGAAATAAGATGGGCAGATGTTCGAGCCAGGATGGCAGATCGCGAGCACATTCCTCTGCCAATACCCTACCTTTTCCAGCGCCTTTGGCCAGTATGGGCCATGCCGCTCAACGACGCGGGTGATTGCTTGTTCCAGATCTTCCATGCGCCCGTACGGACCAGGCCGCGGATGCTGTCGGCAATCCCGTCTCTTGCCTGCATGGCCAGATCGTCTTTGCCCAGCGCCACGGTCGTTAAGCGATCAAAGGCCTCACGCCAGTAGTCGAACGTCTCCTTCCAGATGCGCGGTCTCCAGTCCTCCAGGATCGGTCCGCTGCCTTGGAGTTCCGCACCACCAATACGGGAAAAGTGGTTTGCTTTCAGGACATGCGTTAGGGACTGAACGGCCAGGGTACGGAAAAGCCGGGAACCCTGTTCAGAATGCAGCACTTCCGCTTGGCCAAAAGGGCCGGATTTTCCGCACAGTTCCCGGACCAGATTACGTG
>JACQTX010000061.1 GCA_016210585.1 Chloroflexota bacterium | reverse complement strand
GGGATTGAGGGGGATTTTGCATTTCAAATCCCTCTCATTCTCCCTTTTTCAAAGGGAGAGGTTACGCTTTTCGAGTCCGTTTTATTTTGAAACTATTAGTAAGACGCGTGGGACTGTTTCATAAATCAACAATCATAAATCAAAAATCTTAAATCTAATAGGCGAAGGAGGCGGAGATGAGTGCTCTTTACAATTTACCATCATTCCGGGCGGCGGCAGTCCAGGCGGGCCAGGTGGTGCGGGACGCGCCGGAGTGGTTTGACACCGAGGCAACGCTGGACAAGGCCATTCGCCTTGTCCAGGAGGCGGCAGCCAATGGGGCCAAGCTGATTGTCTTCCCGGAGTGCTGGCTCCCCTGCTACCCCTATTGGTCTCTGGACATGGCAGACCGCCCCACCTTCCGTAAGATATGGGCCAAGCTCCTGTGGAGCTCGGTCGAGGTGCCCGGCCCGGAGACGGAAGCACTGTGCCGAGCGGCGAAGAGGGCTAATGCCTGCATCGTCATGGGCATAAACGAGCGCGACCCGAAATACCGGGGCCGGATGTATAACACTATCCTATATATCGGCCCCACTGGTGAACTTCTGGGGATGCACCGCAAGATATCTATTACATTTCAAGAGCGGTTTTTCCATACACCTGGCGATGGCGGCGCTAACCTCAGAACCGTGTTCCGGACAGGGCTGGGCAATATCGGTGGCTCAATCTGCGGGGAGCACGCTCAGCTCACCCAGCTTTATAGCTGGATTATGCAGGGGATGCAGATACACTGCTCGCTATGGCCGGGCAGCGCCGGCCTGGAAACAATCACTGACATAGAGACGCGGGCGGCCTGCTATACGGCGGGCGCTTTTGGCATCCTGGCGGCCACCTATATTGCGGAGCCTGATAGGCCGAAGAATTTCTACCGTAACAGCCTGTTTAGCGCCAGCAATGGCTGGCGCGGTGGCAGTGGCATTGTCAGTCCTTTCGGTGAGTATATCGCCGGGCCAGTCTATGACAAAGAGACGATAGTGTATGCTGACATAGACCTGGGGGATACGGACAGGAGCCGTGATGGGGTCAATCTGAGCGGCATCTACAGCCGGTGGGACCTCCTCAGCCTCAACCTGAGAGAGGAGACTTACGAGCCTCTGGTGGAGATGGGAAACAAGCGGACACCGCAAGCCGCTCCGGAGTCACAGTACCGGGAGCTGGAGGCGAGGCTGGCACGTCTCGAGCAACAGATCGCTGAGATGTCACGCAATAAAGCTGAAGCTACGGCGGGATAAGATGGGTCTTTGGCTGAAGGGCGGAAGGCTTCAGACCGAGGGTGAAGCGACCTCGTCCGAGTCCGTCCGCCTTAGAGTTTGTGCAGAAATGCTACTACTTGTTCCGTCTCCCTTGATGGGAAAGGCTAGAGCCTGCCCTGAGTGAAGTGAATGGGTGAGGGTGATCCTTTAAGCCATACCCCCTCACTCCTCCGACAAGCTCAGGACAAGCTTTAATCCTCTTCCACGAGGGGAGAGGAGACCCATCAGTTCACCACAAGAATTCACAAACTCTCAGGTGGATTGCCGGGTCGCTGAGGCGGAACAGAGTAGACAAGCCACGGACTGCTGCCTTCCGAAAAGCGTGTTTTTCTTTCCCGTCCGCTTTTTGCTATAATAGCGTAACCTTACGCAAACTAGGCGGTGTAATGGAAGTACTGAGTCAGGTCCTTGCCCTGCTAATTTTTATGGTCATGTTCGCCGTCATCATCATGGGCAAGGTGCACCGCTTCATCCCGGCCCTCATCGGCGCTGGCCTCACCATCGCCATCGTTTTTCTGCTGGTTATGCGCAGCCCGGAAGCGGTCATGAACACGCTGAACCTGAAACAGCTTACCGAGGCGGCTTTCTGGGTGCCCGCGGATGAGGAAGTCATTTCCCACGGCATAAACTGGCAGACCATCATCTTTATCGCCGGCATGATGACGATGGTCGAGGGGCTGAGCGAAGTCGGTTTCTTCCGCTGGCTCTGCCTTTACGTTGCCAAGACGGTCCACTACCGGGTGACCATCATCTTTGTCGCTTTCATGCTCCTCGCCGGCTTCCTGGCCATGTTTATAGATAGCATCACCGTCCTGCTGTTCCTGGCTGCGGTGACTATTGAGCTGGCCCGTCTGCTCAAGTTCGACCCGGTGCCGGTAATCATCGCCGAGATTTTTGCGGCCAACACAGGCGGCAGTGCGACCATGTCCGGCGACCCCCCCAACATCATTATCGGCACAGCTTTTGGCTATACCTTCACGGATTTCGTTCTAAACACAGGGCTTATCGCCTGGATAGGTATGGCGGTAACCGTGGGATTCTTCTACCTGGTCTTCCGTAAGAGTCTCGCTGCCGCCGAGAACAACCGGAACACAGATGTCAACCAGTATCCCCAGCCCCGGGAAGCGATTACCAGCCCGGGCCTTTTCAAGATAAACACGGCTATCTTCTTGCTCATGATAGTCCTATTGGTTACCCATGCCCAGACCGGCTTATCGGTGGCCTTAATCGGCGTTATTGTGGCCATTCTTACCCTGCTGACGGCGCGCCGCAAGGCACTGCACCTTATTAAGAGAGTGGACTGGCGCACGCTGCTCTTCTTCATCGGGCTGTTTATCGCCGTGGGTGGCCTGGAAGAGACCGGAGCGCTGAAGCTACTGGCCGACTATATCGGCAGCGTGGCCGGGGGGAATGCTTTCATCGTGGTGACCATCATCCTGTGGGCGTCCGCATTCCTGTCTGCGATAGTGGACAACATCCCCTTTGCCGCCACGATGGTGCCGGTAATCGCCAGTCTTGCTCAGGCGCAGGGCATTCCTTTGACTACGCTGAGCTGGGCGCTGGCCCTGGGGACAGACATCGGGGGCAACGCCACGCCAATCGGGGCTTCCGCCAACGTGGTGGGCACGGCCATTGCTGACAGGGAGGGCTATCCCATTAGCTGGGGGCGGTTCCTCAAGCCGGCTTTGCCCGCCATGATTATCGTCATCGGTCTAAGCTGGCTGTACCTGACGCTGAGATACCTGTAGGGCTAGCGTTTAGCCGAACATCTGTCAGACTGATATTCTACACCGCTCACCCTGAGCCCGTCGAAGGGCGAGGTCTCATGGTTCGACAGGCTCACCATGAGCGGATAATGATAAGGCTTTCTGTGCAGCCAGGCACCAGCGCGGAAAGGAGGCGAGCATGTTTGAGCGAATTCTGGCGCCGCTAGACGGCTCAAAGCTGGCGGAGCAGGCCTTGCCCTATGTCATAGAGCTAGCCAGGGCCTTTGGCTCTGGGGTGGTCTTGCTTGAGGTCTGCGAGCCGGAGGAAAAAGAGAGCGGCCGGGCGTGCCGCCTCTATGTCAATAGCAAAGCGGAAGAGCTGAAAGAGGTATTAGCTGGCTCGGCGGCCCGGGTTACTTCGGTCGTCCTGGAGGGTAGGGCGGCTTACGAAATCATGCATTACGCCGAAACAAATGACGTGAGCCTCATCGTAATATCCACCCACGGGCGCTCCGGTCTGATGCGGCCCTGGTTGCTGGGTAGCTCTGCGGAAAAGCTGGTCAGCCGTGTGGGCATTCCGTTGCTGGTCATCAGGGCGCGGGAGCCGCCAGCCTTGCCGGAGCGGCTTTTCGGCTGCATTCTGGTCCCTCTGGATGGCTCAAAAAGGGGGGAGGCAGCGCTACCTTACATCGTGGCATTGGCTCG
Source organism: Chloroflexota bacterium (assembly GCA_016210585.1). Taxonomy (GTDB): domain Bacteria; phylum Chloroflexota; class Dehalococcoidia; order Dehalococcoidales; family JAFGLR01; genus JACQTX01. Next base: position 2,802 of record JACQTX010000061.1, on the reverse strand, counting down.
GCAGTTCGAGTCTGAGGTCATTCTATTGCAGGTTATCGAATCAGGGCGCTATGTCCACTCCGTTAGGGGCGTGGACTTTTTGCCCTTCAAAGACCGGGACATGGCGGCGACAAGGACAAGGGCACAAAGCTACCTGCAAGACGTGGCCACCAGATTCGCCGGTAGCAATGCGAAGACGATATATGAGGTCCGGGCCGGGGATGCTGCCCAGGAAATAATCAAATTCGCAGGCGAGTGCCATTGCCATCTCATCGCCATGGCCAGTCACGGGCATTCGGGGCTAGAAACCTGGGCAGTGGGCAGCATTACCCACAAAGTCTTGCAGGCCAGTGATGTCCCGCTGCTGATAGTTAGGGCGCCTAAGTAGAATTAGCGCTGCTCGTGGTAGCATTTATGCTACCACGAGCAGCTTAACAAACGACCTGAACTACTTCACTTCGACAACGCCGCCGGCGGCTTCCAGCTTCTGCTTGGCCGCGGCGGCCTCATCCTTGCTGATGCCTTCCTTCACCGGTTTCGGGGCACCCTCCACCAGGTCCTTGGACTCCTTCAGCCCCAGGGAGGTCAGCTCCCGCACGGCTTTGATGACATTGATTTTGTTCGGCCCGATCTCTTTGAGAATGACAGTGAACTCGGTCTTCTCCTCAGCGGCCGGTGCGGCGGCAGCGGCGGCTGCCCCGGCGGCCGGTGCGGCGGCTATCGCAACAGGCGCGGCGGCCTTGACACCGAACTCGGTTTCCAGGGCCTTCACCAGCTCGGCCAAATCCAGCACGGTCATGGCCTTTATCTGCGAGATTACCTCAGCAACTGCACCTTTCTTGGCTTCCTCTGTCATTAGCTAGCTCCTCCTTCTAACTGTTTGATTCTTGCTTCCAGAACACCCCTTAGTCCGCTCAGCGGCGCAGCCAACTGTGCCAGCAAGGCGGCAATGGGTGCCTGTATGCTGCCCAGCACCTGGGCGATAAGCACTTCTCTTGACGGCAGTGTGGAAAGTGCCGAGACATCCTCCGGCGTTAGCACGCGGCTACCCAGCATGCCCCCCTTGATACTGAGGTTAGTCTTGGCGCCGCGAATGTAATCGGTCAGAAGCTTGGCCAGCTCCGCGGCGTCCCCCCGACCAAAGGCAATGGCTACCGGCCCTTCCAGCAGGGAAGCCACATTCCCCTTGCCAGCTTTTTGGGCAGCAAAGCGGGCCAGGGTATTCTTGGTTACCTTAAGTTCGGCTTTGGCCGCCCTCAGCTTACGGCGTAGCTCATTTAGCTCAGCCGCCGTCATGCCGCGATAGTCGGTCAGCAGGCTGATATTGCTGCTGGCAAACTCCTGCTGCAACGCCTCGATAATGGACGCTTTTTTCTCTTTCAGCATCTATCACCTCTCAAGTTTTATACAAAAAAGTCCCTGTGCCAGCGCACAAGGACTTAACAGGTCTCTTCCGACCCTTAGCTCCTCGGCAGGCACACCATTAAGTCCGCCTGCGGCGGACACCTGCTGTCTCAGGTATATTAAATTGAAAAGAAATCTATTCCAGCTTCAAGGCAAGGCTGGACTTAAGGTCAAGCCTTATCCCGGGGCCCATTGTCGTGGTCAGGGTAGCTGACTTGACATACTGGCCCTTAAGGCCGGCCGGTTTGGCCTTGGCAATGGCCTCAAGTATGGCGGTGAGGTTCTCCAGCAACTTCTGGCTATCGAAGCCAATCTTGCCTACAGTGACATGGATGATAGCCGTCCTATCCAGCTTGAACTCCACGCGGCCCTTACGGGCGTCCCCGATGACCCGCGGCAGGTCAGCCGCCGGCACCACTGTGCCGGCCTTGGGGTTAGGCATAAGGCCACGCTTACCCAGAATTTTACCCAGTTTGCTCACCTTACCCATCAGGTCCGGAGTCGCCATGGTGATATCAAAGTCCAGCCATCCACCTTCAATCTTCTTGATGACGTCATCAGCACCGATATAGTCGGCACCGGCTTCCTTGGCAATTTGCTCCGCCTCACCCTGGGCGAAGACCAGGACGCGCACCTTCTTGCCCAGCCCGTGGGGCAGGAGGGCGATACCGCGCACCTGCTGTGCCGCGTTACGTGGGTCAACCCCCATGCGCAGGTGAAGCTCAACAGTCTCATCAAACCCGGCGTAGGCCGCCTTCTTGGCCAACTCTATGGCCTCCTGGGGGGTGTAGGTCTTCGCCTTTTCCAGCAGCGCTACCGCGGACTGGTATTTCTTACCATGTTCTGTCATCTTATTTCTCTACCTCAATGCCCATGCTGCGGGCGGCGCCCTCGACAATTCGCTCCGCCGCTTCGATGGAGTTGGCACTTAGATCCCTGGCCTTGACCTGGGCTATCTCACGAAGCTTGGCCCGGGGCAGCGTCCCCACCTTCTCCTGCCCGGTATTATGGGCACCCTTCTCAATGCCCAGGGCCTTCTTCAGGAGGTCAGACGTGGGTGGCGTCTTGGTGATAAAGGTGAAGGTGCGGTCATCAAAGACCGTTATCTCCACGGGGATAATGGCACCCGCCTGTGAGGCCGTGCGTTCGTTATACTCCTTGCAGAAGCCCATGATATTAAGCCCGTGCTGGCCCAGCGCCGGGCCAACAGGTGGCGCCGGAGTCGCCTTCCCTGCCGGAATCTGTAGCTTGACTATTGCCTTAACCTTTTTTGCCACGCTGTCTCCTAACCAGATAAACTGGAAATCCGAAATCCTAAAGCCGAAATTCTAAACAACTTCAAATTACCAAAATACTAATGTCCAAAGGATTTCGGGTATTGGAAGTCAGCTATTTGGTATTGTTTAGTATTTAGATATT
>JACQTX010000060.1 GCA_016210585.1 Chloroflexota bacterium | reverse complement strand
TAGCGGGCCATGTAGGCCGCCGAGCGGTCAACCTTGGTCGGGTCTTTGCCGGAGAAGCTGCCGCCGCCGTGCCGGGCAAAGCCGCCGTAGGTATCAACGAGGATTTTGCGCCCGGTGAAGCCGCTATCCGATACCGGCCCGCCTACCACGAACTGCCCGGTAGCGTTGACATAGTATTTGGTCCGGTCGTCCAGCAGTGAGGCGGGAATAATCGGCCTGATGACCTTCTCAATCGCATCGCGCTCGATCTGCTCACGGCTGACGTCAGGGTTATGCTGGGCGCCAATGACGACACTGTCCACTCTCTTTGGTATGCCCATGTGGTATTCCACCGTGACCTGTGACTTGCCGTCCGGCCGGAGGTAAGGCAGGATGTCTTCCTTCCGGCACTTGGCCAGCCGCAGGGCCAGCTTGTGTGACAGCGAGATGGGCATGGGCATCAGCTCCGGCGTCTCATTGCAGGCAAAGCCCACCATCATCCCCTGGTCACCGGCGCCAACCTTGTCCAGCTCATCGGTGGAGCCGCGCTTGGCCTCCCAGGAGCGGCTTACCCCCAGGTCAATGTCCGGCGATTGCCGGTTGAGAGTCACCAGCACCCCACAGGTGCGGTACTCAAAGCCATATTCCGGGTGCGTGTAGCCAATATCGCGGATGACGCCCCGCACCACATCAGGAATCTCGACATAGCAGCCGGTGGTAATCTCGCCCATGATGATAATGAGGCCATTGGTCACCCCCACCTCGCAGGCGACCCTGGAGTAGGGGTCATCGGCAAGCATGCCGTCCAGGATAGCATCGGCCACCTGGTCACAGATTTTATCCGGGTGCCCCTCGGTGACTGACTCCGAGGTAAACAGGTATTTGTCTGACTGTTCAAAACAATTGGTCAATTTGTCTCCTTTCTACGTGCCCTCTGCCCAACTGGTGAGGTATTGCTGCTGTTCTTCAGTTAATGTATCAATAGTGATATTCATGGCGCTCAGTTTCAAGCGGGCCACTTGCTTATCAATGTCCTCCGGCACCGCATAGACCCTGGTCTGAAGCTTCCCCCTGTTTTTGACCAGGTATTCCAGGCATAGGGCCTGGTTAGCAAAGCTCATGTCCATCACGCTGGCCGGATGTCCCTCTGCCGCCGCTAGGTTGACCAACCGCCCGTCTGCCAGCAGGTAGAGGCGGCGCCCATCACCCAGCGTATACTCATCCACGAAGGGCCTGGCCGGTCGTTTATTGTGCGAAAGGCTTTCGAGAGCCGGGATATTGATTTCCACGTTGAAGTGCCCGCTATTGGCCATGATGGCACCGTCCTTCATAGCCTGGAAGTGGGCTTTGTCAATGACACTTTTATCGCCCGTAGCTGTAACGAAGACATCACCTATCGGTGCGGCCTCCAGCAATGGCATGACCTGGTAGCCATCCATGACCGCTTCCAGGGCACGCAGTGGCTCGACCTCGGTGACAATCACCTGGGCGCCCAGGCCGCTGGCCCGCATGGCGATACCCCGCCCGCACCAGCCGTAGCCACAGACCACCACTTTCCGCCCGGCCCACAGGATATTGGTGGCCCGGGTGATACCATCAATGGTGCTCTGCCCGGTGCCGTAGCGGTTATCGAAGAGGTATTTGGTCTGGGCATCGTTGACGGCGATGAGTGGGTATCTTAGCTTGCCTTCCCGCTCCAGGCTGCGTAAGCGAATGACTCCGGTGGTCGTCTCTTCCGTCCCGCCGATGACGTTCCCAAGCAAGTCGCTTCGCCTGGTATGTAAAGTTGTCACCAGGTCAGCGCCATCATCCACAGTTAGCTGGGGATGGTTATCCAGGGCCGTGTTGATGTGCCGGTAGTAGGTCTGCTCATCCTCGCCCTTGATGGCGTTAGTGGGGATACCGTGCTCGACCAGGGCGGCGGCGACCTCATCCTGGGTGCTCAAGGGGTTAGAGGCACACAGGACCAGATTGGCACCGCCCGCCTTTAAGGCCATGGCCAGGTTGGCCGTTTCGCTCGTCACGTGCAGGCAGGCAGAGACACGGATGCCGTCAAACGGCTTCTCGCGGGTAAACCTCTCCCGGATCAGCCCGACCACCGGCATCTGCTGTGCCGCCCACTCGATACGCCGGCGGCCCGCCTCCGCCAGCGAAGGGTCTTTCACTTCATAGTTCTTGAGAGAAGTCATTGTTAATCCTGTTATCACTCTTTATTTGTGGCACCAGATAGGGTAGCCGAAGTCCTTGAACTGGTAGCCAAATTGGCTCAGAAATTCTTTAATCTGCCTTAGGTTTCCTCCGTGCGGCTCAATGAATATTGCAGGGGAATATGAACTTATCGTGTTGCGTGCTCCTAGGAGTACTTCGACTTCGTGTCCCTCAGTATCTATTTTCAATACGCCTGGTGGTTTGCATGTCCCATTGTCAACCAAGCTGTCTACAGTTGAGCACTCTACAGATACCGAACTTACAACTTTGTTCTTGTTGTATGTCGCCCATCGCTCATATAACGAGCTTCTTGCACTATATGATGAAAGGTAAAGCGTTCGTTGGGTTACGTCACTGCTGAGAGCAATGTTCTTGGCGATAATCCGATTCCCCAGCTTCATTATATTGATATTTCTTACCAGGTCATCGTAGCTGCCAACATTGGGTTCAAAACAATATATTGGCGATATTGGAGCGTTTTCTCTCTCTCTCCCTCTTGCCAAAAGAAGTGAATAAATCCCAATAAAAGCGCCTATATCGTAGACCACGCTAGTAGGTGGGACTAATTTCAGCACGATATTTAACAAATTATCTCTTCTAACCTCATACCAGAGACACATGTTCAGATAGAACCGGGAGAGGTTATCACTCCACTTGGTCAATGCCTTACCTTTCCAATAAAGGGTCTCCTGTAAATGGAATTGCCATAATCTTTTCATTGTTGGTCTCCTCCACCCACTTACCTGAATCCTATCTTGGCATTTCAAACGGTCCTATAAACTGACTACCGTCAAACTATAGTATTTCCCACGTGGAACTAGACACCGATTACTCCTGTAGTTTATCTAGAATTTGGCCTATGCCCTCGTCCACAGGTAATACGGTATCTATTATAACATAATTAGCCTCCGTGACTTCCACTACCGGGTCAAACCGCTTTTTCTGCGGCCCGTAGATTTCCCAGCGGCCATCCGAGATAGCCCCCTGCCGGACCCGCTCATCCAGGCGTTCCTTCGTGGTCTTTTCGTCCAGGATACACTCAATAATGAAGAAGTCCACGCCGGTCTCCTCCGCCAGCTTTTTAGCGTTGAGACGGTCTTCCCTCCTTAAGAAAGAGGCGTCAAGAATCACTGAGTCGCCTTCCGCCAGTATGTCCCGTGCCTCGCTGAGCATCCTGTCATAAGTCAAACGGGTGGACTCTGCAGAATACAGCCCTGAATCAAACTCATTGAAGTGGCGCTCCGTTACTGGCACGTCGGCAAGCTGTTTGCGGGTAATATCGGAGGAGATGACCACCAGCCCCAGCCGCCGCGCTAGAGCCTGGGCCACCGTGCTCTTCCCCGTGCCCACCAGTCCTACAGTAATACACAACAGCGGCCTCGGTCTTACATAAGACCGGGCCAGGTCGAAGTAGCCGGCGGCAATCGCCTGGACCCGATTTTTCTCCTCAGCGCTGATATAGGGGTCATCAAGCTTGAAGCCCTCCACCTTGCCGCGCACGTAGGCCCGGTAGCATTTATAGAACTTCAGCAAGCTGACCAGTCCACTATCCCCGCTGTCAGCGACATAGGCCTTAACGAAGACACGGGAAAGGTCGGCCCGGCCGTAGTGGTCCAGGTCCATTGCCAGGAAGGCAATCTCCGAGGCTACATCGCAGTACCGGAAGCGCTCATTGAACTCGATGCAGTCGTAGATGCAGATGCCATCCGTGAAGCAGATGTGTGCCGCATGAAGGTCGCCGTGACAGTCCTTGATACGTCCCCCAGCGACGCGCTGGCGGAACAAAGCGGCATTTTCCGCCAGGAAGCCATTGGTGAAATCTCGGATACGCCGGTATTCCGTAGCGGAGATAGTCCTGCCGATATATGGCTTGGTCTGGCTGAAGTTCTCTTCCGTATTTACCTTAATTGCGGCGAGGTCACCGAAGGCGCTGATTTCGGCGCTGGTAGCGGCCTTGCTGTGAAAATCAGCCAGCTTCTGTGCAACTCGCTCCAGCATTGCCGCCGGTACTTCACCACCGCCCAGCAGCACGTTCAGCATACGTTCCTGCGGCAGGCGGCGCATCCTGACCGCATACTCGATGACCTTGCCATCGCCCCCCAGCCTGATTTGCCCGGCCCACCGGACAACGGGCACAACGCCCAAGTAGGTTTCCGGGCAGAGCCGGCGGTTGAGGGCGACCTCCTGCTCGCAGAAGAAGCGGCGCTTATCCAGCGTGGTATAGTCCAGGAAACCCAGGTTGACGGGCTTCTTCACCTTATAGACGTAGTCGCCCGCCAGAAAGACAAAGGACATCTGGGTCTGCACCAGCTTCACTTCGGCGGGCATGTCCGGATATAGCTTCGGCTGGAGCAAAGCCTGGACGACTTCAGGATAGGTCATGGGCTACTTCTTCGCCTTGCCATTCATCTTGGCCTTCCGCTTCTCCTCCAGCTTCTTTGCCCGGCGCCGGTGCTTCAGCGTGGCTACTCTTCTGGCTTTGTTCATCTTGTATCCAATATCACTAATAGTTCCATAATAATATGGTCATTCTGGCGAAGCCTGCCCTGGCGACAGGCCAGGGGCCAGAATCCAGGCTGGTCTCGCCCCACCCCTGGATTCCAGCCTACGCTGGAATGACGATTTGGGTGGATTGTCTATTTTCTGGGTAATGACAATACCAAAGAAACCGCCATTCTCGGACAGCCTCGCTACACATTGGCCACCCAGGGCGTTTACGTTTCTCAGAGCCGCTCTCGTATCTTTGCCGAAAGGTCAACCAGCATCTGCAACGCCCGTTCCGTGGCCTCTCCATCCGGCAGGGGCGCCAGCCCGCAGCTTGGTGTGAGTAGGCCTTGGGCCAGGAGCTGGCGGAAGGGTATCCCCTTACGGGTGAAGGGCGCCATGGCCTCTTCCAGGCGGTCTTTCAGGCTGGCTACCGTCTCTTTGCTGAGCACCTCATCATTATTGGGGACAATGCCCCAGGCTATGGTGCCCTTTCTATCCAGAAAACGTTTCACCTCTTCCGGGTAAAGGGTGAGCGACTGGGCGTAGTTGTAGGTATCAAAGCTTATGATATTCGTGCTGGTAGCCAGCAGCACCGACCAGTCCGTGTTGCCGCAGCAGTGCACCCCCTTGATGCCCTCGATGCCGCCGAAGACCTCCTCCAGCAGGCTGATTATCTTTTCACGAGACAGGGACATGCCCACCGAGCCGAAGGCGGACATATATGGCTCATCGAGGAAGATGATGGTGTTTCTCGCCAGCGTTTGCAGTTCCTTTTCCTGCCAGGATGCCTTCAGCTTGAGAAATTTGGCTACGGCGTCACCGAGGACGTCATCATACAGCAGGGAGCGCCCATCGCTGTCCTTGACGGTCAGTCCCCAGGTAATTGGCCCGGTGACCTGTCCCTTGACGGCCAGCGGTCGAAGCCCGGCCAGCGAGAGGAAATGGTACAGCCCGGCGGCGTAGGGCGGGCTGACCGCATACTTGGCGATGTTGCTGTCGAGATAGGCCACGTAAAGCTCCTCCAGGCGCTTGTCCAGGTTTGGCGAGCGCTCAACACGGATAGGGCCGTCTTTGATGACTACGCCGGGAAATCCCTCGCTGAACTGGACGACCATGTCCTCACGGTAGTCGCGCTTGGGTAGCTGGGGCCAGGCGGGGATATCCCGCAGATAGGTGGTCACCAGGGCGCATGCCTCTGCCGCGTCCGTCTGTGGCATACTGCCAATCACCGTCGGCAGGCAGTTGAAATCGGTATAGGCCATTGGTCTATAGTCCCTTTCCGGGCAAGTATTTACCGATAAGCACGTCAAGCTTCCGTTTCTGCTCCAGCGGCATCACCTTGGGGTCGGTGACAATGGCCGTGCGCAGGGCGGTGCCGCAGCTGCACTCGCGCTTTGCCGGAATGCGGCTGACAGCCAGCTTGATAATCTTCTTGGCCATATCAATATTCTGCCGCAGGCATTCAATAATAACATCCGCCGTTACTGGCGCCTCGCGTGCCATCCAGCAATCGTAATCGCTTACCGTTGCCACCGTGGCGTAGCAGATTTCCGCCTCGCGGGCGAGCTTGGCCTCAGGCAGCACCGTCATGCCAATGATATCGGCACCCCAAGACCGGTAGAGGTTTGACTCGGCCCGTGTAGAGAAGGCGGGGCCCTCCATGACCACGAAGGTGCCACCCTGCCGCACCACCGCTCCTGACTCCTTTGCTGCCACATAGAGGAGCTGGCTGAGTGCCGGGCAGAAGGGTTCGGCAAAAGAGACATGGGCCACAATACCCTCACCGAAAAAGGTGCTGGCCCGGCCACGGGTGCGGTCAATCACCTGGTCGGGTATCACCAGGCTGCCCGGCCTGATTTCCTCTCGGAAGCTGCCCGCCGAGTTAATGGCAATGATGTGCTCTACACCCAGCGTCTTGAAGGCATAAATATTGGCCCGCGAGGGCAGCTCAGTAGGCATGATGCGGTGTCCCCGCCCATGCCGGGGCAAGAAGGCGATACCCACTCCATCCAGCTTGCCGATGACAAACACATCACTCGGCTTGCCAAAGGGTGTCGGTATGCCAACCTCGACAATATCGGTCAGCCCCTCGATATGGTAAAGCCCAGTCCCGCCAATTACCCCGATTCTGGCCTGCGGCATGAGACCTCCTTATTCCGGGAAAAACGGATTCCCCACCCACACAAACCATTGCAGATTGGGGACGTCACAACACTATATCATAGCCGAGAATGGGCGAAAAGTGAAGCCAGCGCGAGGCTTCTGCGAAACTCGCTAGAACGGTCAAAATAGTATGGCGTGTATCTAGTGTTTGGTCGGTTCAAAATCAATTATCCCGCTAATATCATGCAATGCCTTCGGCGTTAATTCGCACGCCATTACATTTTCATTAGGAATACGGTTTACGTTTCTGATGCCAAAAGCAATGGCAGATTTAAAACCGAACCTATGGTAATAGGCAAGGTCGCCGACCAGAAAAACGGATGTCTATCCCATCTCTCTTGCCAATTTGAAACTTTCCGTGATAAGTTTAGAGCCTATTCCTTTATTTCGGTACTCTAGGAGTCTGTCCGGCTAATCTGTCCTGAACCTGCTGGTTTACATCCACAGCGGGGCCGTTTGCTTAAAGGCGTCCCGGAAATTACTTTGTGCTCCCCGGTTCAGGACTCCCGAGTATAGTTGTCCTGATCACGATGTAGGCTGGATGCCTTATATTACTGCTAAAAGAGGCTTTTCACTCCAACCAGGCTGTCCGAGTAATCCATTCCGCCACGCGGCAAACAATTTGAGTATGTTTTACTCATATTCCAGTTCTCCACACTTTTCCTTTATTCTCTCCTCAAATCGAATACCCCGACCGCAAGGTCGAGGGATGCAGAAATTCCTTGTCCGACCGAAGCTATTACTCGGACAGACTCCTAGAAAGAATTGGTGTAAATCTATTCTCTATGGCAAAATCCGTATCTATAAGGCTGTTTCGCGGGAATCAGCCATGCCCATTTACATGGGCACCACGAAGGACGAAAATGGGGCTGTCATTCTTGAGCCCTTCATAG
>JACQTX010000059.1 GCA_016210585.1 Chloroflexota bacterium | reverse complement strand
TACCAGGACTATCAAAGAAATCCACTGGGCTTGATTGAGCGACATGAAGACGGTATGGCTGTCCAACCGCAGGAAGGAAAGAAAGAAACGGACGGTGGAATACGAAACAAGATAGATAAGGAAAAGGTTCCCCTCTCTACGAATCCGGTTGCACAGTGCCCACAGCATAGCAAAGATTAGTAGGTCCATGATTAGCTCGTAGGCTACCGCCGGATGGGACGGCGGCAGACCGTAGGCCAGACTGTCCGGGTGGGTATAGACAACACCCCAGGGCAAGCCTGTGGCCAGGCTTAGATGTTCGCCGTTAATAATATCGCCAATCCGCCCTATCGCTTGGGCCAGGATGAGACCGAGACCAGCCAAATCGGCATAAGGAGCCAGCTTGATGCCTATTATCCTTGCATAGACGAAGGCCGCGATACTGCCTCCCAGGATGGCTCCCCAGAGGGCGACACCGCCTTCCCATACGGCAAGGATGGCTCCGGGATTGGCCGCGTAATAGCTCCAGTAGTCAATGACGTGCACCAGTCGTGCGCCAACGATTCCTCCGGGGACAGCCCATACAGCCATGGCGTAGATGGTATGCGCGCGGAGTCCCGCTTTCGCTGCCAGGTGAGCAGGAAGCCATACCCCGACCACTATGCCCATTAGGGCAAATAGGCTATGCCAGGATAAGGACAGCGGGCCAAGTCGCAGGAGTATAGGGTCAATGCCGATTTCTATCATATAGCCGCTTCGCCGCCAGAGTAGGGGTGCCCTTATTTCATGTGTGTTAGCCCGGATGAGATTGTGACCAGCCTCAATATACCGCTAATATCATTAATCGCCCACATAGGCAAATTTGTCACCCCCAGGCGACAAGTCCCCCAGTTTCGAGACAGCAGCGTTGCCCTCCCCACAAATCAGGTCCTCCGCTATGTCATGTGCGATGCGCGCGAAAGAGACTCTTTCGTCTTCGTCCTAGTGTCAGCCTGCCGCCGGAGGATAGAGGCCGCCCTGGTCACCTGTTCTTTCACGCTCCAGAGAGGCAACAGCTTTGTTGGTAGCCACTGAACAGCCGACATCAGCGGCAGATGCCTTGACCCAGCCCAGTTTAATGAGAAGCCGCTTCACCAACGATATGATAAGGCACACCATAATTCCTCCCCCTTCATAAGTCCTGACTAATGTGGCGGGCGATACTCCACTATTCGGGGAGTATCGCCCACCGCCATATTATTTCCCCTTGCCGCAGCAGTCCTTGTAGGGCTTGCCACTGCCACAGGGACACGGGTCATCTGGTTTCGGTGCTTGTTTCAGTGAATAATGGTAGCTCATCGTCTTATCCCCCTTCAAGTTTATCTCCAGGCTCTTACCCTTCGCCATTCAGTATCTTCTGCTTGAGAACTTCCCATTCCTGCCTGGTCAGGACGCAGAGATTGCCCTTTTCACCGACCTCAACATGCTCGTCAGTGATTTTCACCACCGGGCAGCATGAGTGCTGGTCGCACAGGTTGATGATTTCCATTGTATCACCTCCTTTCCCTCACGAAGACCTTTCTCCTCACCAACAGCCTCCCTAATCTCATGGTCATTCCTCCTCCTCTTCATTAACCTCGTGCCAGAAGCCTTTGTTGGTAAGTTTAGCGAACTCGCGGGACCTTTTCTGTAATCCTGATTACAAACAGAGACCGCATTTATGCCATAATATAACCATGGAATACTGGCGAAGGCTAAGAGGCACTCGTGACACCTGTTCTGGACATATATGTAGCGACACATTGCTTCGGCACTGCCGAGGCTTTAAGGATAGCTGGCCTAGTGAGACAGCAACTGCCCAATGTCAAAGTCAAAGTAACCATGCTCGATGAGATACCTGGGGTCAACATGCCGCAGGTTCCCGCCACACCGTCTTACGTCCTGGACGGCAAACTGCTTTTTCTGGGCAATCCGCACCTCGATGAGCTGGTTGCCCGAATAGTTTCCCATCCGGTGAACAGAAGGGAAAACAATGGAAGTGCCTGAAGCATTCCCCAATGGCTTAGCTCCATCAGAGGGGTCAGCGCTCAAGCTGCATCTTCTCTCCGGTATGGACATTTTCCGTGACCTGAGCCGGGAAGAAATTAGCGCCATTCAGGGCATGACCCATATGATTACTTGCAAGAAGGGGCATATTTTTTACCGCCCTGACGAACAGGCTGAGGTCCTGTTTCTCCTCAAGAAAGGAAAGGTACAGGTCTATGCGCTCACCGCCGAAGGGAAGCGTTTGATTGTAGAGATTGTGACCCCGGGGACATTTTTCGGGGAAATGCCCCTCACGGCGCAAAGCATGCACCTTGCTTTTGCCGAGGCTGTCGAGGACTCCCTCCTCTGCGTGCTTAGCCGGGGCGACCTGGAGCGGCTCCTCCTGCAGAAACCACAGGTTGCCCTGAGGCTCGTAAGCAGCCTGAGTGAACGGCTGGTGGAGACGCGGGCTAAGCTTGAAGAGGCCACGTTACAGAACGCCACGGCCCGTGTGTGTAAAGCTATCTTACGATTAGCTCAGGGAACGTCAGAGCTAGTCGGTGTGACCCATCAGGAACTGGCTGATTCTACCGGACTGTACCGGGAAACTGTCACAAACGTCCTTAACCGCTTGCAGTCGCAAGGACTCCTGACACTGGATAAAAAGAAGATAGTCATCCGGGATAGGGCAGGCCTGCAAAAAGTAGCCGAGACATGATGTTGGCCGGAGACGGATGCACTCCGAAAAGGACAGCAAGCTCGCCAGCGCCAGACGCGGGCACTGACGAAGCCGAGGGGAACCAATATGACTTGTGGCGTAACTAAACACAGAAACCACGGCTGTGCTCGGCAGAAGAACAAAGGGACATTGTCAATATGTTTTTTAAAGGTTCGGGCCTTTTGACCTCCCGGATGCTGCAACGGTTTACCATTTCGACCTTCCGGTGAAAGCACAACGTCTCAGGTTCGAAGTTGCGCGCAGCTCGGGTGGCAATACCGGGGCGGTCGAGATTGAGGCTTACTCACCCTAGACTGGCATCAGCACCGGCGGCAGTCGTCTTGTCCCTGGGCAGAGCGCTTCACTTGCAGGGAGCGGCTATTTCTTAATCTTCTTTGTCCGTCTGTAGAGCACCCGGTCCCCCCAGACGAGCCATTTTCTGACCAGGGCTGGTGAATGGATAGCTGTCCAGCGGACCGTGTCATGGAGGGGATTGGTCGGCTTGCTCCAGGGGCACACTGCGATACACTTACCGCCACAGCTCGTCCATTTCTTCTTGTTGATTGACCAGAAGGTTATGCAGCGCTCCGCATTCTCATACCACTTGCGGAAGCCCGGGTTGTTGTAGATACCCAGCGGCCCCTCGGTTGGCGGCCCGGAGGGAATGGCATTGGCCGGGCAATATGTGGCACAGTTTTCGCATACTGAGCAGAACTCGTGGACGCCAAAGGCGATAGGACTGTCAACCTCGAGGGGCAGGTCAGTGGTCACCGCCATAAGGCGCATATTAATGCCAAACTCGGGGGACAGCACCCGGCCATTGCGGGTGAACTCCCCCACTCCGGCATCTATGGCCATTGGCACCATGAGCAGGTGAGTGTTTGCCCCCACTACTTCATGATAGGCAGCGTCATAGCCCAATCCACAGATGAAGTCGGCTAGCTGGCTAGTGATGAGCTTGAGGCGCGAGTAGGCGATGGGCGATATTAGCCCGGAGAAATGCGATGGGGAGGTGTCAAACAGGCTGGGAGCGTGCGAGATGACGGCTATGATGGCATACTGGTGGGGGACAGCTATGCCTTTATAGACCCAGCGCTGGTCAACCCTGGTGACGAAGGCCATCTCCGCACCGAAAAAGAGGGCCACTTTCTTGACTAGGCGGGTGAGCCATGCTTTATCCGCAACATCCAGCCGGCCCGAGGGAGAAGTTACGGACTGAGTCGTCGGACGGTACTCGTTGGCCAGCCGGTAGGTTGCATCCCGCAGGCTCTGTCCGATGCGGTCTTCCGGTCCAAGCTCGCTGTAAGGAAGTGGGTCTCTGGAAGTATACCCGGTGCGCGCTTTGAAACGCTGCCGGACCTCCTCACCGAACGGGTTGTCCGGCTTGAGCAGCTCGAAGGCCTCCTTCCCACGGTCGAAGCGCTCCACCGGACCGGTAATGTACCGCTCATAGGTGGGACGCGCCACTTTCCTCACGCCGAGCATTTTGCGGCGCCTCTCCTGTGCCCTCAGCTTCTTCTCGTAAGGCAGCAAGGCATGTTCCAAATTACCCATGTTGGCCATTCTTACCCCCTCACACTAACCATCACTACTTATTAGATTTAAGCGCAGGGTGAGGAGGGAATGCAAATTGGGGAAGACGGGACATTGGAATACGTGCTTGTCGTGGGTGGATAGGCACTCGCCCGAAAGGCGTCAAGCGAGGCTTGAGTTGTGCAATGCCACAGCTTGCCTATGGGTATCTACACATGCAAAATCTTAGCTCTCATTATGTCACAATCCACGCGTTTGGGTCGCCAGCACAGGATAATAAAGTGATGTGGCGACACATGAGAGTCATGCACAAGCACTAGGCCTTCTTTGGCTTGCGGCGGGCCGCGTAGGCAATCGCCTCCGCCCGGTTCTTGAGGTGAAGCTTATCCAGGAGCCGGCGGGCGTAGGTGCTGACCGTCCCTTCGCCAAGATACATCCGGCTGGCTATTTCAACTGTGGTGAGCCCCTCACCGAGTAAGTCCAGGACTTCCTCTTCTCTCTCGCTGAGTAGTGGCTTCTTTCCTTCCTCTTTCAGCTCACCCACCAGTTTAGCCGTCATCTCCGGCGATATGACGATTTCACCGGCAGCAGCCCGCCTGATTGCCGCGATAACGTCCCCTACATTTACTTTCTTCGAAATGTAACCATCTGCCCCGAGCCGCATCGCTTGCAGAAGGTCTTCGTCTTGCTCTGAGACAGTCAGGATTAGAATCTTGACACCGGGGAGTTTTTGCTTGATTGACAGCAGTGTCTCCAGACCGTTGCGCCGGGGCATGGCAATGTCCATCAAAATGACATCCGGCTTGACTTCCGACGCCATTTCCTCAGCCTCAAGGCCATCTCTGGCCTCTCCGGCGAGCGTCATGTCAGGCTTGTCCATTAGCGACAGCCGCAGGCCATCACGCACCACAGGATGGTCATCAACGACCATCACCTTTAGCGCCTTTGACAATGGCACCTCAGACATTATCTTACCCGGGAAGCTCCACTTCTATTTCCGTCCCTTTGCCGACGGCACTGGTGATTCGCATAGTCGCCCCTATCGCCTCGCTGCGCTCCCGCATTATGGACAGCCCATGATTTGGGGGCGATTCACCGGAAGCATTGAAACCACGGCCATCATCGGTCAGCCTAATCTGAAGATGACCGTTGGTCCTCCTGACAAAGAACAAGACGTTCCTGGCTTCGGCGTGCTTCTTGATGTTTGCCAGCGCTTCCTTGCATATCATCAGAAGCTCATATCCAACAGATTCCGGTAGTTCAAAGTCGGTAGCCTTGCACTTTAGCTGGTAGTTTATTCCGGCACAATGCCGCAGCTGTTCCAGATCATACTTTATGGTAGCCAGGAATCCGTCACTGGCGCCAAACATACCAAGCACTTCCAGCAGGGACCGCGCGTCATTTTCGGCAGTAATGACGGACGCCTCTATCCTCTTGAGTTCAGCGGACAGCCGGTCATCAACGGGCATACGCTGCGAAAGGCGCTGGATTTGCCAGCGCAGTCCACAAAGCGTCTGGCAGACGCTATCGTGCAGTTCATGCGCTATTCGCCGCCGTTCCACCATAGTAGCCATGGACTGTAACCGCTTGCCCAGCTCCAAATTGAACGTATAAGGAAGGGCTGCCACCAGACCAAGTGCAATCACGTATACAAAGAAGTCATTAACTGCCTGGAGAGTAAGTATATAGTTAGAGGCAGCGTTGTAGATGTTTCCGGCAAGCACATAGACAGCGGTGACGACCGATACAAAAATGGTCACCGTGTAATCTCTCAACAAGGCCGCGGTCAGCACCGGCAGCAAGGTATAAAGGATAAAGGGGCTGTGTATCCCGCCGCTCAAGTTAACGAGCAACACACAGACCGCCATATCCACAAGCAAAAGTGAAATGTTGACAGTCCGAATCTGTTGCCACCGGAATGGCTGCGCTATCTTCAGAACCGAGTAAAGACCTGCCGCCACGACCAAAACAAGCATCCATGAAACCTGATAGCCAGAGACCGATGGATGGATTTTGCTCCATCCAATAAAGAAATCGGGGAAAGCACTATAACCCGGGCCATTCGGAAAGGCTACTATCTGGAGAATGGCGGCGCTGAACGCGGCCAGACGAAAACAATCAGCTATTATTTTCTGACTGGGCCATAAGGCCCGCCCCTTCATTCCCCAATACGCGTACCGCTTCGCCTTTTGCGTTTTGGGGACGAGTAGCTCACCCGTCGCGATTGCCATATAGCACCCCCAACCTGCTCTTGCCCTGTCATTCTACTATCTCCATCTAAAGAAATGAATCCGTAGATTTACGTATCTTCGTTGGTTTTAGCTACGTAATTATTTTCATCTATTTGTGTCACGGCAATATTCGATTCATTGCTGACGCAAAATCCAGAAACAAATGGCAGACATGATTGACCTCCTTTGCTAGGCTTTAAGTAAGGAGTCAGTTTTCGTGAGAAGTGACCCGAAACCGGCTGAATTTACGACGAAACAAGGAATAATAGGACTCTTGGCAGTCGGCATGAATGTGCAGGAGGCAGAGCAATGAAAACAGGACTGGACCGATGTCAGCTAAGCAGGCGTGATTTCCTCAAGTATTCGGTGGGTGGCCTGGCCGCCATCGTTGTGGGGAGCAAGTTAGGCTGGCTGATGCAGACCCCGGCCTATGCCGCGGTGCAGACACATACCATAGAGCTTGAGATTGGTGATGCCATCAAACAGATGGTGACTCACAATAGCATACATAACGCTGAGTGTTATTTCTGGGTGTACAAATGCGCCCAGCCGGTAATTAACCCGAACGCGGAGGTCCCCGGCCCGACCATCTTTGCGACACAGGGCGACACGGTTAATATCACGGTAACTAACCTGCTCGACGAGCCCCATGCCTTCTTCATTCCGGGAGTCGTCGCTAGCGGTCCCATCCCGCCTGTCCAGAATGCGCCCAACAATGTCTGGACCAAGTCTTTCAAAGTCCCGGCCACTGTTTCGGGCGCCTTGCTGTATTATGACAATCTTAACGAGCCGGTGAACCGGATGATGGGGCTTCACGGCGCCTTTATCATCATGCCGGACTTTACCGCACCGCCACCCGGCGGTGCCGGCAACAAATGGACACCTTACCATAACCCGACGGCGAATGTCCAGGCCCTTTTTAACGCCTTCGGCAACCCCGATATCTGGCCCGGCCTGGCTTGGGGGGAGGGAGGCGACAACCCGGCACCCCACCCACCCACGCCAGCCTTCCGGACTTATATCTGGCTTGACCATCAGGCGAGTCCCAACCTGTTTGCTGAAGTGGGTAATTTCACCCCCGGAGAAGACTACCCCGCGGCCCAGTTTGTGGACATTTTTCTCAATAGCCCTTTCGATGCGACCAACAGCAGCAACTTCAAAGGCGCCCAGTACTTTACTGTCAACGGGCAGTCCGGGCACTTTTCCCACAACAACCCGCACATCACGCCCATGTTGAAGGTGGGCGAGCCCTGTGTGGTTCACATCCTGAACGCCGGGCTATGGATGCATTCTATGCACCTTCATGCCAACCATTTTTACGTGACCAGCATCAACGGCATGGTGCAGACCAACCCATTGTGGCTAGATGTCTTCAATATTCATCCGCTGGACCGGGTGGACTATGTCATACCTTACATGAGGCCGCCGGATGTGCCCAATGCCAGGGGAATCGGCCGGCCGGACACCGTGCTTCAGTCGCCGGGTAATGCGCTGATTCCGGGTTCCGTGCCACATCCCGTGTGGCCGCCGAGCGAAGAGCTCGACTTTTCCATACCCAGCAAGATAGGCGTGACCATCCCCGGTGTTGGCGGTCTGACGGCCCTGGATGCCGCCGGAAACGCCATCGACCTGGGCGTCCAGCTATCGCCGCTGTGTTACCCTATGCACGACCATTCCGAGCCAAGTCAGACCGCCCAGGGCGGCAACTACAACCTGGGGCTGATAGCCGGGATGAACATTACCGGAGACCGCAACCTGCCAGGCGGAGTCACGGAGTTCCCGAATGACCCGGACCATGTCCCGCCGAATACCGCTCGGGCATCAGCGGAACCGCATAGCATGTAGGAGTAGGACAAACAAAGAAGGAGAAACAAGATGTCTGTCAATAATCCGGTTTTTGGGACCATACCTCGGCAATCGGTCGTGGGTATGGAGAATGAATGGGTCAAGATGTTTGATCCGCCCAAGGCTGACCCGCCTACGCCAGACATGGTAACCCCGACCAACCCCGTCCCGGAGGTTATGGCAGCCACCGGGATGCAGGCTGTGCCCAGCCCCGCCCATACCCTGGAGCGCCAGTTGATGCATGGGATGAAAATGCCCACGTGGGATGGAGCAAAGGAACTCGTGTTCTTCGTTTTTCGCGACCCAACCAACCCGACGGCTTCCGGCGGGGTCTATCCCGCGCCGACCACGCGGGTACCCCGCGGGGCCATTTTTCATGGCCACACCCAGGGGAGCGGCCCACCCCCGCATACCATTCATTGGCACGGGATTGAGCCGACACCTATCAACGATGGGGTGGGGCACTGCTCGATGGAAATCGGTGATTACACCTACCAATGGCAGCCCAACTTCATCGGCACCTATTTCTACCACTGCCACCGCAACACAGTGCAGCACTTCAACTTCGGTCTCTATGGGCTGCTGCCCATCATGCCGCCGGACGCCTACTTTGCTACGCTGGATAACCCGGCCATTCCCATCGGCGCCTGCCGTGACGGCAAGTTCCGGACGGCGGCCAATCTTAGCATTATCCGTGGTCCTACCGGTGGCGCGGTACCTATGGTTGCCGGCAGCGGGTCCGGATTTGAGGGCGCCCTAATCGCGAACCCGTATCCCGGTTTCATTGGTGGGCTACTGACTGACCCTGACCCATTACGTCAATTTCCGACCAATCCCCACGCCATGACAGTCCCCTATGACGTGGAGGCAATCTGGGTGCTGGCCGACCGCGATTCTGTCTGGAGTGACCTGGCAGAGGACGCGCGGACCACCTTCCCGGCGCACGGCCCGCACCCCGGTATTGATGATGACTTCGCGCGCAAACCGGGCAGGGACGGCTTCTTCGCCTTCAACCAGTTCAACCCAGATTACTGGTTCGTAACCGGTGTGCCGGTAAAGGCCCACCGGGGAGGCACCGGGACCGTTGACCCTGCTGGTGCACCACCCGCAGGTGGTGGTCTGCCAGACGGGTTAATTCCCCCGGCGCTCAACAGCGGCATCTCCGGGACACAGGTGGCGATTAGCGCCAAAGTAGGCCAGACCATTCTGGTGCGGTGTCTTAACGGTGCTTATGACGTCATTGATGTCACATTCCCGCTAGATGTCACGGTGATTGCCTGGGATGGCCGTGCCCTGGGGGTGCCGCCTTTCGGCTTCAATCATCCCTACATGGTCCCGGCCGGCACACCTATCCACCTGAGCGTCGCGCGGCGCTTCGATGCTCTCATCAGGTCTGACTCTGAAGTCAATGGCGTCGCCACGGTCAAATTCCTGAGCGCTCGCCACGGCGGCCAGGCCGGCACCGCTCCTGTAGCGGTAACCGCCGAGATTCCCATCAATATCGTTTGGGCTGCCCCGACCGTTTCCTCAATCTCAGGGTCAGTGTTCGGCAGCCGCGCCGGAGAGCCGCTCCCTGGCGTAACCATGGTCCTGACCAGCGACACCGGCCGCCAGACAGTGGTTACCGATGCCTCAGGCAACTACAGCTTTGCCGGTCTGGCTAACGGGCGCTATACCATCATACCAAACCTGGCCGGATTCCAGTTCTTCCCGCGGGAAAGGGAGGCAACTATAGTCGGGGCTGACCAGACCGGGCAGTTCTTCAGAGGGAGAGCCACATGACGCAGGGGGCTGTTGTTACTGCTGTCTCCATGAGAAAGGGGCAATCACTATGAAAAATAGGTTGGCGTTTGTCACGGCACTGTTCTTACTCCTGGCATTGCTGTTACCTTCCACAATCAGGGCAGCGGGCCCGGTAATAACCCTGGTCCAGCCAACGCCGCCTCCCGCTCAGTTCATAGGCGGCATGCTGAACCGCGTCAGCATCAGTGCCATCTCCACGGAGTCCAGCATAACCTCGGCAGAGTTCCAGCTCTGGTTTGGTGACCCCGCAGGTACTCACCCGGCCTTGAGAATATTTGCCCAGAGTCCCATCACGCCCGGGATTGCCAAGGCAGGTGCCACCGCCAGACCAGATACTACCGCAATCCCTGCCGGGCTTCCCACTAGCGCTGTCGTCTCAACCGTTGTGTTTGGGACAGTCACCGCGGTGAATGCTACCACCGGGGAATGGCAAATCGGTACGCCACCGGTCTTCGTCTATGAAAGACAGGATGGCACAACGGCGGTGCAGGGCGCCCCGACGGTTGGTAGCGAGGTCAGGGTCCGCGCTATGCGCACGCTGGCCCCCGGTCCCATCCTCGCCAGGACAATCACCATGCTTGGTGCCGGCATGCTGCCAGCACCCGCCCCCATGGTAGAGCGGTCTTTCCTCTTTAACGGCACAATACAATCCGTCCAGGTTGGTATGCAATCGGCCGGCGTCAAGCTGGGAGGCACCGTCTGGAATATCGGAGGAGTGCCTTTCCGCATTGACGACGCGAACTTTCCGGCGGTCATTGACCCCGGTATTGGTCCGGGCGCCGGACTGAACTCACTGGTTACGGTGCAATTTACGCCCCAGTTACCCGTGACCAGCAATACCAATATAGCTCTGGAGGTCTTCAGCCCCCAGGTCTCCAGCGCCGTGAGCGGCGTCCTGCACCCTGACCCGGTAATCAGTACGAAGCCCGCGCCTATGAATCTTCCGGCTGGCTCATGGCAGCAGTTGGTTATTGAAGGTATCGTCTCCGCAGCGAATCCCAACGGTGAGTGGGCCATCGGCAATCCGCCGGTCTTCGTTTATCAAAGTGCGGCGACTATTATTCAGGGCGCCCCGATGGTGGGCACCGAGGTCAGGGTCAATGCTACCCGGACGTTGGCACCCGGCCCCATTGTGGCCAGAGAAATCGTCCGCCTGTCACCAACACCACGAATTCCAGTGCCGGCAACAGTGTCAGGCACCTTCTTTTTCAATGGAATTGTCGAGACGATGGGCATTGCCACCTGGACCGTCGGCGGCGCTAACTTTGTTGTAAACGACCCGAATATGCCGGCAGTCCTTCAATCGGGACTTGATGTGGGCAGCGCTGTGACCGTTGAATACAAGTTTATTGGACCGCCGGGCCCTGAGGCGGCACTCTGGGTAGCCATGCAGCGGTTGAATGTCACCACTGGCTTGTGGACAGCTACCGTGACACTTCCGGTCAGCGGAGTCCGGACTGGCTTCCTTTTCCTGCGTGCCACCGATGCGCAGCAGTTGGTAGCGGCTGTGGTGGTCCCGGCCATCCTTAGCGTTCCGCCTGTGGATAGCGGCGGCGGTGTGGTGACAGTGGCAAGCACGCCTGTCGTGATCACCGGACTCACGGCAAATGCTGAACTTAACGTTGACGCCTCGGGGAAAGCAACTTTCGAGCGCAGGCTGACAACCTCTGATGGCAAAGCCACGCTGAGAATTGCCCAAGGGACCAGGCTTCAGACCAAGGACGGAAAGCTGCTTACGAAGCTGACAGCGGCCCCGCTGGCGGGGCCGCCACCTAGCCCACCACCGAACAGTTCTGTGGTCCTGGCCCAGGATTTCGGCCCGGACGGCGCCACATTCGATCCACCCCTGACAGTAGCGATGACCTATGACCCGAAGTTGCCCACAGGGGCCATCGAAAGCAAGCTATCTCTTGCCTATTGGGATGGGGCAAACTGGACGAGGCTAAACAGCACAGTTGACACGGCCACCAGGACCGTTACCGCCCAGATAAGCCACTTCACAGTCGTGGGCATACTGGCCGAACTACCAGCGCCGCCACCCACGCCAACGCCGGCTCCCACGCCAACACCAACGCCGACGCCTACACCAACGCCTGCTCCGGCGCCGACGCCCACACCTACGCCGACACCAGTCCCCACGCCTACACCCACGCCCGTAGCGCCACCAGAGACCAGTCCTCCTTCGCCACCTGAGATTGGCGTTGTTGTCATTGCTGCGCCGCCAATCACCGCGCCGCCGGCTGCTATGCCCTCGCCAACGGTCGTGGTGGTCATACCGCTGCCCACACCAGTACCGACACCCGCACCTGCTGCCACACCCATCCCAGTGCCAACACCAGCGCCGGCTATCGAGTCGCCAACACCTGAGCTGACTGCCGCACCCACGTCAGCACCAACGCCAGAGCCGGCACCAGCTACAGACTCAGGTCTGATTATTGGGATTAGCGGGACCGCTATCCTGCTCATCGGCCTGGTGATTCTCTACCGGAGGAGACCAAGGAATGGCCGTTAGTCCGTCTTGAAAGGAAGGAGAGACAATGTGAAAGCGACGTCCAGATTTCAAGAGCACAACCATTGGATAGGAACAGGGAGGCTACTATGAAAAAGCTATTTCTCACCGTCTTGGGCATATTAACTATTTTGGGTCTGAATATTCCTCTCGCCGTCCCGGTCTCGGCGGTGGTGACCTTCACCGTTAACGCCTCAGCTGGCGTGGGCGGGACAATTAGTCCGAATGGCGCGGTCACTGTAGAAAGCGGCGCCAGCCAGGAGTTTGCTATCACGCCGAACGCCGGCAATATTGTGTTCGATGTGAGGGTGGATGGTGTTTCGGTTGGCTCGCCGCGGAGCTACACCTTCAGCAATGTAACGGCAGACCACACCATTACCGCCACGTTTACGACGGAGCCTTTACCACCGCCGGACCTGAACCCGCTCAACCAGACAGTGGTGCCTGAGCCTCCCAACCTCGTCGAATTCGTGAAGAGTAAGCCAGCAGCGGTCAGGCTGGGCAAAGCGTTCTTTTGGGACATGCAGGTTGGCAGCGATGGCGTCCAGTCCTGTGCCAGCTGCCATTTCAGCGCCGGTGCCGATAACCGTTTGAAGAATACCGCTAATCCGGGCAAGAACGGCGCTTTTAACGTTGTCGGCCCTGGCGGCACCCTCCAGCCAGGTGATTTTCCGTTCCACCAGCGGGCGGCCCCCGCGGACTCGCAGTTCTCGGCTACTGTTCGCAACTCCGATGATGTCGTCGGCTCCCAGGGCGTCCGCCTTACCGAATTCGTGGACATCGTCGAAGGCTCTCCTGTTGATAATATGACACCGGTGGCCGACCCGGTTTTCAATACTAACGGCGCGAACACACGGCGAGTGACGGGACGCAATACGCCGACCGTCATCAACGCCATCTTCAACTTCACCAACTTCTGGGACGGGCGGGCCAGCTTCATCTTCAACGGCAACAATCCGTTCGGCCCGGCCGACCTGAACGCCGGCGTCTGGTTCAATGATGTTGGGGGGCTGGTGAAACGGTCGGTGGCGATACAGTTTGCCAGCCTCGCCTCCCAGGCGACGGGTCCTCCGATGGACCATACCGAGATGTCCGCCCGTGGCCGTACCTTCCCGAAACTGGGCAAGAAGATGCTCAGCCTGACGCCGCTTGGGCAGCAGCTCGTTCACCCTGGTGATAGCGTACTCGGCCCGCTCTCCAAGGCAACGCTGCAGCCCAACGGAAAGTACCTCGGCAACGGGCTGAACACTACCTATACCCAGATGATAAAAGACGCTTTCCAGGACAAGCTTTGGAATGCCACCGCGCTCACGCCCGATGGCTATACCCACATGGAGGCTAACTTCTCGCTATACTGGGGACTTGCTATCCAGATGTACGTGGCGACTCTGGTCTCAGACCAGGCGCCCTTCGACCGCTGGCTGGGTGGTGACCTGAATGCCCTGACCGACCAGCAGAAGGTGGGGTTCGATGTCTTCGATGGTAACGGGGGATGCGCAGCCTGCCATACCGGCATCGAGTTCACCGCCTCTTCGGCAACCAACGCCGCGTTCCTGAATAACACTGACAACGCCCTCATCGAGCTGATGTTTGTGGCTGACGGCACCCGTGCCATCTACGACGACGGCTTCAATAATACCGGTGTGACCTTGACCACGGATGATGTCGGTAGAGGAGGCAATACGCCTTTCACCAATCCGCTGACCAATCAGCCGATCCCGCTTTCCTTTACAGCCAGGGCGTTACTGCAGGCGAAAAACCTGCTGCCCTTCCTGTCGCCGATTCTCGACCCATTTATTCCCCTGACCATACGAGATAACTCCAACGGACTTTTCAAGGTCCCAGGCCTGCGTAATGTCGAGCTGACTGCGCCGTATTTCCATAACGGCGGCATAATGACTCTGGAGGACGTGGTTGATTTCTACGTCCGCGGCGGCAATTTCCCCAAGGAAAATGCCGCCGACCTTGACCCTGTTGTCGGCCAGGGACTTCCGTTACTACAGGGGAATAAGGCTGCGAAAGACTCGCTGGTCGCCTTTATGAAGTCGCTCACTGACCCGCGCGTGAAGAATGAGTCAGCCCCCTTCGACCATCCGGAACTGCTTGTTCCCAGCGGTGACACTCCTGATTTGTTGCTCCGCATTCCAGCCAGGGATGCCAATGGCGCCGCCGCTCCTTCGCCGTCCCTCACCCTTAATCCGGTCACGACTCTGACTAACCAGGGGAATCAGACCATCTCCGGCACAGTGACGGACGGATTAACCCCGACAGTTTCGGTTAACAGTGCAGCCACGGTAGGCCCAGTTACCGTAGCGGGCACCGATTGGAGCGCCGAGATTAGCGGGCTTGTGGAAGGAGCTAATGTCATTACCGTCAGCGTGGTTGATGCCGGTGTTGAGACTACCCTTACGGGCACGGTAAGTCTTGATACGGTGCTGCCGGGCGTTACAATCAACGCCGTAACCACACCCACGAGACTTGCTGGCCAGACGCTGTCTGGCACCACGCAAGCCGGGACCACAGTACGGATATCGGTGAACGGTGGTGCAGCGACCACGGCGACTGTCACTGGAAACATATGGAGCTTTAACGCTAATCTCAGCCAGGGGCCAAATACAATTGCGGTGACGGCTACGGATGCGGCGGGCAATGTAGCCTCACTGCCAGAGCAAGCGATACTGGTGGATACTACGCCGCCGGTTATCAGCCTGAACGCCGTTACCACTCCGACCAACCTGATGAACCAGACGCTGTCCGGCAGCACGGAAACTGGAGCCACGGTAACCGTGTCAGTAAACAGTGGCGCGCCTGCGGCGGCCACGGTTATCGATGCAGTCTGGAGCTTTGAGGCGACCCTCGTCCCGGGGCAGAACACCATTGCCGTGACAGCTACCGATGCCGCAGGCAATACGGCAACATTACAGCCGACAACCATTACCGTCACCGTCAAGTCTCCGGCCATTTTGTCCATCGCTCTCCCGGCCGGGTGGAACCTGCTTTCGACTCCGGTCAAGCTGGGCGTTGAGGCGCAAAGAATGGACCAGATTTTCACCGTAGCGCAGTCCGCCAATATTGAAATCATGTATCGCTGGACAGGCGGGCAGTGGCGGCAGGTTGGTGGTGGCGACGCGCTTACCCCCCTAGATGCCTTCTATGTAAAGGTGAAACCAGGCCTTGCCGCAACGGCGAACCTTGTCCCGTCCCCCGACCTTTCTTCGCCGCCCAGCCGTAGCCTGTCAGCCGGCCTGAACCTCATCGGTGTGGCACCGGCTCTTGAACTCGGCGCTTTCCCGGCCAAACCTTTGGACCAGTTGCTGGCCAGCGTTGTGCAGGCCGCGGGCGGGGCCAGGGGCTTTTCCATCGTAATCAGCCCACCGCACAATCAGGATGGCTGGACATATGTCACCGGTGGTCAGGTGCGGGACCTGCTTCCCTTCAGAGGGTACTGGGTAATAATGGACAATGCGGATACCATGTTCGGGTTCAGCACCACGCCGTTGCCCTGACAATAGGTCTTGTGAATCCCCGGGGAGAAGGCGACTGGTATGCTCTCCCCCCGGGGTGGAGGTAGTTTAGAAATGAAAAAGGCATTAGCTGCATTCTTGGTCGTATCCTGGTTTGTAAGTATTGCGGTCCCCGTTGCCGCCGCAGTGCCGGAATTGCCACACGCCTTTTTTGGAGAGGTAAGGATAAATGGTGAGCCGGCTAACGCAGGGACCAGGGTAGAAGCCAGAGGACCCGGCGTCTTGACCGGTGTTCTCGACAATCCCATAACCACAATTCAGGCGGGGGTGTATGGCGGTGCGGGGAGCTTTGATCCTAAGCTGATTGTGCAGGGCACTATTGCCCAGGGAGCACTCCTCAGCTTCTTTGTGAATGGGGACCCGGCAACAGAAACAGCTACCTGGCTTAGCGGGCAAGTTAGCCGGCTTGACCTCACAGTGGTCAAGGGTGGTGGTGTCCCCGTTATTGGTGGTGGTCCCGTTGGTGGTGGACCCGGGAGCAGCACGGTGACACTAACCGGTATCACCGGCGTCGCGCCTACGCTTGATAACAGGGGAAAAACGCAAAGCGCGACCAGGCTCAAGACCGATGATGACAAAGTCACAATTGACGTGGCGACAGGCACAGAAATGGCGGATAAGGCTGGCCAGCCAGTATCTACGCTCAGCGCGGCGCCCCTGGCTACACCGCCAGCGCCGCCACCGGGCGGCTCAATCGTGCTTGCCTACGAATTTGGCCCGGCGGGGGCTCAGTTTAACCCGCCAATAACCATGACTTTGAGCTTTAACCCGGCAAACGTTCCCGCCGGAGTCCCGATTGACAAGCTCTTCATCGCCTGGTGGAATGCCGTTACCAGCAAGTGGGAAAAGTTGGCCAGCACTGTGGACACGGCAAGCAATACCATCACGGCGCAGGTGAGCCATTTTACTGAGTTTGCCATAATTGCTGAACCAGAGGTATTGCCACCAGCCCCAACGCCAACACCGACGCCCACCCCGACACCGACGCCTGCCCCCACGCCAACACCGACACCCACGCCAGCGCCGATACCCACGCCAGCGCCGGTACCCACGCCAGCGCCGATACCCACACCAACACTAACACCGACGCCAGCACCAACACAGACGCCCATAACGGCGCCTACTCCAGCACCAGTACTCACGCCAACGCCAACGTCCATTCCGAAGCCAACGCCTACGCCAGTGCCGGCACCATTACCGACGCCGACTCCAGCGCCGCTGGTCACTCCAACACCAGTACCAACGCCCACACCGGCGTTGTCACCAACACCAGCTCCAGTTCCCGCGCTGAGCCCAACATCGCCTGATGTACCAGCACCCCCAACAGCACCCGGCCAGCCCACAGCGGCTACCTGGTGGAGTATCAGTGGAATCGTGGTTGTGGGCATAATCCTGGCAATATTCCTGCTGAGAAGGAGACCAGTCTAAACGGTGGGGAAAGGAAGTGCTTTATTGAATCTAAGTTGCCTCACTTGGTTAGTACTTGAAAACGTCATGAAAATAGTTACGTATATATGTGAAAGGAAAATAGGTAAGTCTACTGTTACCTTGGCAATTCGAAATGGCTAAGATGAAGATTAGGTAAGTGTCACCAGATAACAGGCTGGATAACACTTCAGTGAGTCATTAGCCGTGAAAATAAACAAGGAGGACAATATGAAAATCTGGCTTATGCGAGAGAAGGCAAGGAAGACATTTTGTGCATTAACACTGATTTTGCTGATTGCCATGTTGATGCCAGCTCCGGTGTTGGCGGCGCCGCTGGCACCGAGCGGTCTGGCCGCAACGGTGCAGGCCGGCCCCGCCGTAGTCCTGACGTGGAACGATGTGGCTGACGAGCTTGGCTACAGGGTCATGCGGGCGGTGGCACCGAGCACCATCTTTGCCCAGGTCGGTGCCGACACCGGGGCCGACGTGGTGACCTTCACTGATACGACAGTGGCCGCCGGTAATACCTACAGCTACCAGGTCGTAGCCTTCGATGGCACCCTGCCCCCGGGTAATCCCAACTCGCCGCCATCGAATACGGTGCAGGTTACGGTGCCTGTAGCGGCACCCAGCGGTCTCACTGCTGCGGTAACCGGCCCCACACAGAACCAGGTGACCCTCAACTGGACGGACAACTCTCTCAACGAGACCGGCTTCGTTCTAGAGCGGTCTCTCAACAGTTTCGTTACCCTGGAGCGCGATTTCACTTTACTGGCCAACGTAACGCTTTTCGTTGACACCACAGTGTTGCCCGGTACCACCTATAGCTACCGTGTCAAGGCGGCCAATGCCCTCGGCAGCTCTTTGCCGAGCAATGTAGCCGTCGTGACCGTGCCTGTCCAGGCGCCCGTCATCACTATGGTCAACCCCGCTCCCCCGGGTACAATCCAGAGCGGCGCGCCCAACGTGATACAGGCGAGCGTATCATCGAATGGCAGCGCCCTGACCAGCGTTGAGTGGCAGGTCGTGAGCAATGGCGGCGCCGCATTGTTCGACGCCCTCGAGGTATTCGGCCAGGTGCCCGCGGGTATTCCTTTCGCCGGAGCGGCCAATGACAATACCGCGGTCGGCGGCGTCGCCGACGTCCAGGCCGTGATGCCTAACGCCCGCATCCTCTTCGTTATCTTCGGCAATATTAATAGCGGAAACACGACAGGCACCGTCAACGCTGTGTGGTCAGTCGGAGACCCGGCTATGAACGTCAACGTTCCGGCCGGCACCAATACCAGGGGCGCTGTTGTCGGCAATACCGTCGTGATTATCGGCGAACGCAGCCTGGCCCCCGGTCCCATCATGGTCGAGGCGGTGAGGCTACGCCCGGCCGCACCGAACTCGATTGGTATAGAGAACGCTTTCCTGTTTAATGGTACGGTTACCGCCGTGGGTGCCTCAGCATCCGGTGACCTACAGTGGACGGTTACCGATAATACTACGGTGCCTCCCGCCGTGGGCGTATTCAACGTTGGAGGAGCGATAATTGACCCCGGTCTTGGTTTACCTCCTGACAATCCCAACGTAACCATGGAGTTCGGCCTGGCAGGTGTCCCTGCCGGCCCGCCCACACAACCGGCGATGTCAGCCTTGGAGATATTCGGGCAGGTACCCCTGGATGCCCAGCCAACACATCCTAACCCGGTCGCCGATACCACCCCAGTATCCATCGAGGTGCCGGCAGGTACAGGGGCTTTGATGGTTATCTTTGGTGTCGTCTCAGCCGTAAACCGCACGACCGGGGAATGGCAAGTCGGCAACCCACCGGTGTTCGTTTATGAGAGCGCCGATACCGTAGTGCGGGATTTCCCTCTCCGCGGCGGCGTCGATGACGCTCCGGCCGTGGGAGACGGCCTTAAGATTGTCGCCAATCGTTCCCTAGAGCCGGGTCCCATCGTGGCCGAGGTAATCAGGGGCGACGATACGGCCGGCCAGACGCCGGGGCCTGTTGCCATGGAGATAGGCTATCTTTTCAACGGCACCGTTACGGCCACCACTGCCACCACGTGGACCGTTACACCGCTCGCGGGAGGAGCTCCTGTCATCTTTGACATTACCGCATCGGCGACTGATGCCGGCCTCGGGCTGCCGCCCGACAATCCTGTTATCACCGTCGAGTTTGGCGTCTCAGGCGGCGCTCCTCTGGCCAGAAATGCGGACTGGGTCCCGCTCCCGTTGAACGCTGCTGAGGACCTTTACCAGGGTGTTGTGAACCTGCCGGCGGTTACAGCCGTACAAGGTGCTCAAGGTGCCTGGATTTACATTAGGGCAACCAATGCCGCCGGAAAGACGGCGACCCAGGTATTCCCAAACACCCTGGCAGTCGTAGCGGCTGCACCCCCCGCAGCCCCGGCTGGACTCACTGCCAGCCTTGCCGGCACCACCGGCGTCAGCCTGGCATGGACAGATACGTCCGCTAACGAATCGGTCTTCCGCATCGAGCGTACTACCGGTACAGAATTTATCGAGGATGACCCTCTGACGCCGGCGGTCAATGAAGTCAACTACACATCAGTAGGGCTAGCGCCCGCCAACCGCCTTACCTTCAGTGACGCCACGGTTGTCCGGGGCACTACCTATCTCTACCGTGTCGTCGCCGTAAACGGCGCCGGAGGCACGGCGTCCAACACCGCCTCTATCCTGGTGGACGTGCCCGCAGCACCAAGTAACGTGGCGGGGACGGTGGTCGCCGCTACCCAGGTCGCCTTAACCTGGACCGATAACTCCACCACCGAGACCGGCTTCCGCATTGAGCGCGCTAAGGTCACGGGCGGAGTCCCGGGTGCCTACGCCCAGGTAGGAACTGTGCCCACTGCCAGCCCCGGCACCGGTGCCGTTGTCACCTTTGCTGACACCGGTACCACGCCGCAAACCATATTCAGTTATCGCGTCATCGCTGTGAACGCCATCGGCAATTCTGTTGCCGGTGTGGGCCAGGTCGTGGTGGGCGCTTTCGCGGCGGCACCGACTGGCCTGACCGCTACCCTGCTTGATGGCGACGAGGTGCAAGAGGGAATACAACCTGCCGTGAAGCTGGACTGGACTGACAACGCCAATAATGAGACCGGCTTTCACCTGCACCGCGCGCTTGCTACCAATCCCAACATATTCCAGCACTTCCTGCTGGACGCCAATACCGTTAGCTTTACTGATGCAACGGCTACCGCCGGTCAGACCTTCAACTATGAGATCCATGGCGTCAACGAGCTGGGTGATGGGCCGGGGTCAAGCGAGATTACGGTAACGGTTGCCCTTCCCGCGGCACCCGCCGGCTTCGTAGCTACGGTTTTCAGTGCCACCAGGGTGGACCTCTCCTGGACAGATAGCAACAATGAGGAAACCTACACTATCACACGCTCCGTGGATGGTGTTCCGGATGCTGCACCGCTGGCCACGCCGGCCAAGAACGTAACCACCTTCCAGGACAACACGGTAACCCTGGGCCACACCTACGCCTACCAGGTTACGGCCACCAATGTGCTGGGCACCTCGCCGGCAGCTACAGCACAGGTAACCACCGTGCCGCCGGTGGCACCCGCCCTTAACCCGCTACAGGCACAGGTTACTGGCGAGATAATCCTTACCTGGAACAATGTGGCCGATGAGACCGGCTACCGTATTCAGCGCGCCACTGGTGCCACCGGGGCCTTTGCCCAGATTGGTCAGGTGGGGAGCGACGCCACTACCTTTACTGATACCAAAGCCCTGCCGACTACGGAATACCGCTACCAGGTTACCGCATTCAACGGTCTGACGGCAGCCGCACCCGCGGGGACCGGTGTCTCGAACATCGTCACCATCACCTCAGCCACGCCGACGGTTGCGGCCAGCCCACCGACCGGCCTGGCGGCTGGCACTATTGCTTCGAATACGGTTGTCCTCACCTGGGTTGATGCATCCTTCAATGAAACCGGCTTCCGCATCGAACGCTCCACGGACGGCACTACCTTCACCTTGGCCGGGACGGTAGGTGCCAATGTCACCACCTTTACTGCCAGCGGTCTGGCACCGGTCACCCAATACACCTTCAGAGTCCTGGCGGTGAACGGCATCACCCCTGAAACGCCTTCGGCTACCCTCCAGGTAACCACAGCGGCTGCGCCGCCCCCAGTCTTCTTCGCCCCGGCGCCACCACCTCCGCCACCCACAACTACAGTTACGGTCAGTGGTCTCAGTGCCCCTGCCGGGTCCGCCGGGCTCAGCGTAAACGCCAGCGGTGTTGCCCAGGCCGCGGTTGAGCTGAAAACAGCCGATGATGGCGCTACCCTCAGCGTCTCCAAAGACGCCAAGCTTACCGATAAGGATGGCAAAGCCCTGGCTACCCTGACCGCCGTAAAGGCGGCCTCACCACCGGCGCCACCGCCAGCGAATGCCATCGTTGCCGCCTACGACTTCGGCCCGGATGGCGCCAAATTTGAGCCGGCTATCTCCCTGAAACTAAAGTTCGACCCGGCTACTTTGCCCGCCGGCGTGAAGCCGGAGCAGCTCACCATCAGCTTCTGGGACGGCACCAAATGGGTCAGCGTCACCAGTAAGGTGGACACGGCTACCAATACCATATCAGCAGACGTGACGCACTTCACCACCTTTGCCGTGGTGGCCCAGCTACCGCCCAAGGTAACCATCACCGCCCCGGCAGCCGGTGCCCAGCTAAAGCCGGGCAATGTGACCGTGACGGTGAACGTATCTGACTTCGAGCTGGTGCCGCCCGGCAGCCAGGCCGTGGCCGGACAGGGCCATATCCACTACTACAAGGATGTGGACATTCCTACCACCCCGCCGACAACTACCGCCGCCGGGACTTACAAGGCGACGCCGGGCACCTCGGTAGTGTGGGAGAACGTCACGCCCGGCACCCATACCTTTGGCGTGCAGCTCGTCAATGTCAACCATACGCCGCTGGAGCCGCCGGTAACGGCTACGGTTAAGGTAACCGTTCTGTCGCCACCCACCGTGAAGATAGTTTCCCCTGCGGCCAATGCCGAGCTAAAGCCGGGCAGCATTGCCGTGAACATCGAGACCGCCAACTTCCAGATTGTCCCGCCCGGGCCCGTTGTCGCCGGCCAGGGTCACGTCCACTACTACCTCGATGTGGAGATTCCTACGGCCCCTGGTAAACCGGCCGTGAGTGCCGCCGGGACCTATAAGGCCGCACCGGCCACCACGGCGACCTGGGATAATGTCTCGCCTGGCGCGCATACCCTGGGCGTCCAGCTGGTGAAGGGCGACCATACGCCGTTCGAGCCGCCGGTAACGGCGACAGTCACGGTGGGCGTTGTGGCACCACCACCGCCACCCGCCGTGAAGATAGTCTCCCCCGCGGCCGGAGCCCAGCTTCAGCCGGGCAGTATCGCCGTGAGCATCGAGACGAGTAACTTCCAGATTGTCCCGCCCGGGCCCGTTGTCGCCGGTCAGGGGCACGTCCACTACTACCTCGATGTGGAGATACCCACGGCGCCGGGTAAACCGGCAGTGAGTGCCGCCGGGACCTATAAGGCCGCACCGGCCACCACGGCGACCTGGGATAATGTCTCGCCTGGCTCGCATACCCTGGGCGTGCAGTTGGTGAAGGGCGACCATACCCCGTTTGAACCACCGGTCACAGCTACCGTCATGGTAAGCGTGGTCGCGCCGCCACCATCGCCGACGCCAACGCCAGTTCCAGAGCCAACGCCTACGCCGACACCCACCACGCCAGCGCCATCACCAGCGCCGACGCCCATACCGACGCCAACCCCGGCGCCTACACCCACACCTTCACCTTCGCCGGCACCGGCTCCTGCGCCCCAGCCAGCACAGATGAACTGGTGGATTATTGCCGTGGTCGTCGCGGTGGTCGTTATCGGCGTGATTGTGTTCTGGCTCAGGAGAAGGGCACATGATTAAAAGCTGAGGGCGTGAAACTGAAGGGGGGAAGCCCACCGCGCGGTGGGCTTCCCCCCTTCAGTTGTGGCTATTTCCGCGGTAATAGGCAATTACTAATAGTTTCAAAATAAAACGGACTCGAAAAGCGTAACCTCTCCCTTTGAAAAAGGGAGAATGAGAGGGATTTGAAATGCAAAATCCCCCTCAATCCC
>JACQTX010000063.1 GCA_016210585.1 Chloroflexota bacterium | reverse complement strand
TAAAGAGCCTGCCCTGAGCCTGCCGAAGGGGAGATTGAGAGGGATTTTGTAAAGAACACTAAAACGGAAATTGGGAGTAATGAAGAAAGACTTAAAACTCAATGAACAGGGCCTCATCCCGGCCATTGTGCAGGACGCCGCGACCGGCGCCGTGCTGATGCTGGGCTATATGAATGAGGAGGCGCTGGCACGCACCCTCGCCAGCGGCGAGGTGTGGTTCTATAGCCGCAGCCGGCAGGAGCTCTGGCATAAAGGGGAGACCTCCGGCAATGTCATCAAGGTGCAGTCCGTCTGGCTGGACTGCGATAACGATACCATTTTGGTCAAGGGCAAGCCCACCGGCCCCGTCTGCCACACCGGCAGCCCCACCTGCTTCTTCCAGGAGATAACGGAGAGGGACATTTAGATCGAGCGGGATTATTCAATTCTTGGGCTTAATTGTCAAATTCCAATTGACTTTTCCGCAGTTGCAACGTATAGCCACAGGTTCTTCGTTGACGGCAGCAAGACTAAGCATACTACCACATTCGCTGCATAAGAACACATTGCACAAATCGTGAAATGCTTCCGCTACTGGCTGAAAATCATTCTTGGTGAAATTATACCAGTTGTTGTAATGTACATTCGCGTTTAGCGCCCATTGTTCAGCAGTAGTTCGACGAGAGATCGTGCACATTACACTTTCCAGCTCGTTAAACATTTCAAGCTTTTCAACGTCATTCCACGAGTTCGCCGACTGTTTTGCATGTTTTAGTAGGCTGCGGTATTGCCCTATAGCGGCTGGCAAAAAATCTCCTAGTTCCCAACGACCATTGGACTTGTATACTACAGGTGCCCTAAGAGTATCGCATACATCGGCGAAAAACTGTTCCAAACCTCTGCGTAACCGACCAGCCGCACGCGGAATATCGTTCTTTTGAATATCTTCGTCTATACGTTCCCACATATCAACTTCGTAAGCCCACTGTGGTCCACTATCAACATTCCAGTTATAGAACTCGATGATTCCTTTACTATCTACAATTCCCTCGCTCTTAATTTGCTTTGCCCAAGTCCTGTCGTGAGTGGTAATTAAGAACTGACGAGTAGGAAAAGAGACCGACAGAAGACGACAAACCTGCCTCCGGTGGTCAGCATCCACAGACATTACGACGTCATCCAATATAACTAAGTCAATCAGACCTGCTGTCAAACGCTCGGCTAAAGCCAAATAAAGGCAGAGTCCCATGCTGTCTTGATGGCCTTCGCTGTGAAGAGCATGAGGTGGATGAACCCCACGTCCATAGAAATCGACCTCAAAATCTAGACCAGCACCCGAAGGTTTGATCTCTGCCGCAAACTTGTCTTCATCAATGCCATGCAGTTGCCGGTACAAATCAACGAACCTATCTCTGACAGTATCATATAATCTCCCGAGAACATCATCTCTGGCCCTCACGAAACAGTCTAACAAGATGGAAGCTCGTCCTTGAGACAGTTGCGAGTTGGTTAATTCAGCAGTAGCTTTATCGAGGGCTTTCAAATTCTCTTCTAAGCGCGTTAAAGCATCCCAGGCATTCTGCTGCGGTGTGGTCTCTGGATATTTTTCTTTCGCTAACCCATAAATACGATCCAAACCCTCGGTAAGATTAGCTGGGGCAAGCATCCTTGAAACTTGCTCCGAGGTAAAATGGGGGGTTGGGTATTTTTCTATAGGAGCGCTTAAAGCCTTGTATAACTCCTGCAAGTCTGCAAGCCACGATTTCAGAAGTGTTACATAGCCTTCTTCTGTGCCCACAAGTTGGGCTGCCTGAAGAGTCTTCTCAAGAGACGCAATCGTACTGCTAACGCCTATCGAAATTGTATGGGCGAAATTGTCAACCTTTCTTTGTTGCTGGACGGCAGTTCCGGCAGCATTTGCCCTCTTCTCCAGGTCCTCACGTAACTTACCAGGAGGCCAAGGGTAATTACATAGCGGACACTTACCAGTATCGTCAATAAGTGGTAAGCCCAAGTTGATTAATGGTAGGCACGAAAGTATGTGCATCACCTGAGGGTCAGAGCGAACAGATGCGGTAGAATCTCGCAGTTGTTTATCAATAGTAGCTACCTCAGCTTGGTTTTGTGGCAACATTACCGCATTCAAATTCTTAATATCGCTTTCAAGAAGTGTAATATTGGTAGTTGATGCCATTCCAGATATTCTAGCAGGCGAAGTAAGCCCCGTTTTCAAAGCAGTCCGAGAGGCCACTCTAACAGGTTCGCCACCCACCAGTGCACGATTCCTGTTGACAAATTCCAGAATTGCTCCTTCTGAATAAGTCTTTTGCTGCACAGTTGCATTTATGGCCGCTTTTGCGTTGTTTACGGCTTTTTGGGAGGCTTTGAATTCCTCATCAAGGTCATGCTGCACTCTGACAAGACACTTTCTGATGTCTTCGATTTCGCTGATGTTGAGAAGCTCCTGGATTTCCTGAGCTCGAGTACCTGCCTCTGCTGCAATATACTTCAAGATCTCTCGCCTAGTAAGAACGTGTTGTCCTCTTTTGGCCAGCCATATGATGGGTTCAACGCATGATTTCAGATTGTCAGCACACTCTAAGATGTCTGGATTTGCCATGCAACGTCTTATCCGGATGGGGTCTTTATGAAAAGACAACTGAATAAGTGCTTCAACTTTCGCTTCTTTCGGCTCACTGTCAATATGGGGGCCATGCCTATTTAGTGTGATACCACCGGTGCCTTTGCCGGTCAGACGCGAGATCCGACCAGTAAGAAGAAAATCTATTGCGTCTACTACTGCACTCTTCCCCGACCCGTTCGGCCCCCAAACAACCAGATTCTTACCATTCGGCTTCAAGCTAAGGCTTCTGATTCCCCGAACGTTCCAGATTTCAAGTTCGAGTACTTTCATGATTTTGCCCCATCAGAAGCTATTTCACAAGCTACTTTGATGGCACTAATAATCTCGTTTGGTTTCTTGAAGCTGTCACTTTCAGTAAGGTGTTTCAGTTTCTGAATTGTCTCGTCACTAAATTCCGCTCGTTTATCGATATCCGCAAACATTGCATCAAAGATTTGTTGGACAAGTGGTTTAGCCACAGTCTGCTTCTCATCCATTGGACACCCCTCTTATTGACAACCGTATCCCACCTACAGAACGTGATCAACCTAGCTTCATATAGCAGCATACAATGCGAAATAACGAAAGTCAATAACGGATTACTATGGTTCTTCAATCTCCCTCACCGCCCTCTCCAAATCTTCCGGTAGCTCGGACTGGAGCTCTACCGGCTGGCCGGTAGAGGGGAGGCGGAAGGCCAGGCGGTGGGCGTGGAGGAACTGGCGTTTCAAATAGGGAGATTTCACACCGTAAACCGGGTCGCCCACTACCGGATAGCCAATGGCGGCAAAGTGGACGCGTATCTGGTGGGTGCGGCCCGTCTGCGGTTTGGCCTCCAGCAGTGTATAGCCGTCAATATGCCTGATGACGCGGTAGTCCGTGCGGGCTTCCCGGCCGGCGGTCACCACGGCCATCCGCTTGCGGTCGGCAGAGTCACGGCCAAGGGGCGCCTCGATGGCGCCCCTCTCCGGAGTAAGCCGTCCCTTCACCAGCACCAGGTAGGCCTTTGCCACACTGCGGCTCCGGAACTGCTCAATCAGGTTAAGTTGGGCCCGCGTGTTCTTGGCCACAATTATCAGCCCGGAGGTATCCCGGTCCAGGCGGTGGACAATGCCCGGTCGTAGCGTGGCTCCCATCTCCGCCAGCCTGGGGTAATGGGACAGCAGGGCATTGACCAGCGTGTGCTCCGGGTGGCCAGGGGCCGGGTGCGTGGTCAGGCCGGCGGGCTTGTCAACGACCAGCAGGTCATCATCCTCATAGACGAGCTTCAAGGGTATAGCCTCAGGGGAAAGCCTGGAAGGCAGCGGTGGCGGGATGTTCACGATAATACGGTCGCCGGTGCTCAGCTTATAGCCGGCTTTGGTGGTGCGGCCGTTAACGGTGATGTGACCTTCGGCAATCAGCTTTTGCAGGTAGCTACGGGAGAACTCCGGGCACTTCTCGCTGACAGACTTGTCCAGGCGCGTGCCCGCTCTTTCGACGACAAAGCGGAAGCTTCTAAGGCTGCCTATTGGCCTCGCTCTCCTTTTTCGCACTGGCCCGGCCGGCGAAATAGAGGGAATAGGCGAAGATGATAGTGCCGACAACTACCGCCGAATCAGCCACGTTGAAGGGCGGCCAGATGCCAACGCTGATGAAGTCGGTCACGTAGCCCTGGCGCAGGCGGTCAATGAGGTTGCCGATAATACCGCCCAGGATGAGACCCAGGGCGAGATTGTTGCGCTTACGGTCCAGAGCCGGGAAACGGCGTTGCAGGAATAAGACATAGAAAAGCAACACAACGATGCCGATTATGGCGACGATGCTCAGGGGGAAGGAATAGCCGTAGAACAGGCCGAAAGCTGCTCCGCTATTGTGCACCAGGGTGATACGGAAGAACCCCGTCTCCGGTATTAACTGGCCAATGAGCAGATTGGCGCTTATCCACGCCTTGCTGAACTGGTCAGCGACAACGATAGCAAGAGCGACAAGGAACAGTCCCATAATACGCCACTTCTTACGACTTGATCTTGCCATTCCTGGCCTGTTTCGCCTTGCAGTTCAAACACAGAATTGCCTGGGGCAGCGCCTCCAGGCGGGCCGGGTCTATCGGCTGGCCGCAGACATCGCATTTGCCATAGGTGCCGGCGCTGAATTTCTGCAGGGCATGCTGTATCTCATCAAGCTGTCCCTTCAAGCGCCTCTCCAGGGCCAGCCTCTTCTCCAGCTCAAAGCTTTCCGTAGCTTCCTCCTCCCTCTTACCGAAAGGGCTGCCCTCCCGTCTCTCCTTCGGTGGGGCCGTGCCGAGTGCCTGTAGCCGTTCCAGCTCCGTCATGAGCCGCTTCCGTTCCGATTCCAGTTGAGAACGCAGAATGTTGAAATTGGTTGTCGTCATTTTCCCTCTCCGCCTTGAGCGTGGTCGCCGCCGATTTTCCCTATGGGCTTATTCAGATTATAATCAATTGTGCGCCATTTCACAATTGCTTAACAATGTGAGCGTACAGAAGGATAGGCTAGTCCAGCATCAGCTTCAGCTGACGGATAGTCCCGATGGCCTGTGCCCGCCAGTGGTTGTTGGCGAAAACGAAGGTCTTCAGGGCCAGGGTATCCATTTGCCGTATCCTCGGCACCCACTCAGCAAGCTCTTCCGGGCTGTAGCTATAATTGTACCTCTCGTAGGCCTGCGTGTGGTGCCACCATTTGGCCGCGTTGCGGCCATGAAAACGGACATAGCCAACCTGACCGGTCACCTCTGCCAGCGGTGGCAGCAGACCGGGCAGCTTTGGCTCATCCACGCAGCAAAAGCCCAACTCATGCTGCCGCATCCAGTCAAAGACCTCTGGCCGTAGCCACTGGGCATTACGGAACTCGATCACCAGGGGCAGGCCCTTCAGCTGTTCCCTGAACCAGCCCAGGTAGTCCCAGCTACCCTGGCTAAACCGGAAGCTATTGGGGAACTGGGCCAGGATGCAGCCCAGCTTGCCTGCCGCGGCGACAGGCTCCAGCACGTGCTTAAAGGACTCAAAGGTAGAAGCGTTATTCTCTCGCTGGTGGGTCATCGCCTTGTTCGCCTTGAAACAGAGTAGGAAACCCTCGCCGGTCTTAGCCATCATGGCTTGCAAAGTAGATTGCCCCGGCACAGCATAGTAGGTCGAGTTTATTTCGCAGGTGTCAAACTCGCGGCTGTAATAGGTAAGCCAGTCTTTTTTGGGCAGGCCAGTTGGATAGAAGCCGCCTATCCAGTCGTCATAGCTAAAACCAGAGGTGCCGAGGTAAATCATGCTATAGTCTATTCTATTTATGCCCTGTCGTCAAGGGTAAAAGCGGGACTCTGGCCTGGCTTCAGCCGACCGTCCTCTCTGTCTTTTTGCCAACCATCGTCTGGGCCTGCTCACGGCTTCGCTCACTGCCGGAATACGGATTACCAGCAGCAGGACAAGGATGGCACCATAGACTAGCGGACGGCGGAAGTCTATCTTGGTCTGCCAGAGGAAATGGACAATGGCCAGCACTGCTGCCAGATAGACCAGCCGATGCAGGCGTTTCCAGTTTTTGCCCAGCCGCCTCATCCAGCCGGCGGTAGCCGTCACCGCCAGGGGCAGCAGGACCAGGAAGGCGGCGAAGCCGACCACCGCGTAGCGCTTCTCGAAGAGGTCTTCCCGGATGAGGGGAAAGTCGAAGCGGTAGTCCACCACCAGGAAGTTCAAGAAGTGCAGGCTAACATACAAGAAAGCATATAGCCCGCTTATGCGGCGCAGAGGCAGTACCTGCCGAATACCGGTGATAATATAAAACGGTCTGCAAGCCAGCGAGGCCATGAGCAGCAGGAGGGCCTGCTTGCCGGTGCGGAGCTGGACCTCCCGTATTGGGTTGGCGGTTAGCTGGCCCTGGGCGAAGTCCCAGAGCAGCACCATGAGCGGCAGGAGTGCCAGGAGGTGGGCCAGGACTGCCAGCCCGTGGGTCCTGATAAAACGCATCAGAAGAACTTCCGCAAGTCCATGCCGGCATAAAGGGCCGCAACCTGCTCGCCGTAGCCATTGAAGGGCAGGGTGGGCCTGCGGCTGGCCTCCCCAATGCGGCGCTCGCTGGACTGCGACCAGCGGGGGTGGGGCACCTCTGGGTTCACGTTGGCATAGAAGCCGTATTCGTTGGGAGAGGCGGACATCCAGAAAGAGTCAGGCATGTCCTCTACCAGGTCTATCCGGACAATGTCCTTAATGCTCTTGAAACCGTACTTCCAGGGGACAACGAGGCGGATAGGCGCCCCATCCTGCACGGGTAGCGGCTTGCCATAAAGCCCGGTGGCCAGGATGCTCAGGTCATGCATGGCCTCATCCAGGCGTAGCCCTTCAATATAGGGCCAGGGGAAGTAGCGGTCTTGCTGCCCGGGCATGTTCTTGGGGTCATGGACCCCCGTGAAGCGCACGTATTTGGCTTTCGCATCCGGCACAACATCCTTGAGCAGCTTGCCCAGAGGAAAGCCCAGCCATGGGATGACCATTGACCAGGCCTCGACGCAGCGCAGCCGGTAGATGCGCTCTTCAGGCGCGTATTTGCGGATAAGCTCATCCACCGTCAAACTGCGGGGATTCTTGACCAGCCCACCTACCTCTACCGTCCACGGCGAGGTCTTGAAATCCCTGGCGAGCTCCGCGACGCCGGTCTTCTCCAGGGTGAACTCGTAGTAGTTGTTGTAGTTTATGATGTCGTTGCAGGCGGTAAGCCCGGCGCCAAGCTCATCGGTAGTGGCACCAGCCTGCGCCGAGTCACAGAAGCCTCCCGGTCCCGGCTCCTTACCGCCGAGCTTACACGCTGATGTGATGACTGTGCTCGCCGCGAAAAGACCCAGCCCGGCCAGAAACTTGCGCCGGGAGAAGTAGAGACGCTCCGGTGTGATTTCCGAAGGATGTATCTTGTCCATTCTCCCCTCCAAAACCCGACCCATTCCAGCTTTCGGCAATCAGCCATCAGCTGTCAGCTACGCATTGTCAACTTTAGATTCGTGATTTATGAAATAACCTGTATATTTTTGAATCATATCTCATGAATCTCAAATCTACCTAATAGGCTGAGTGCTAACAGCCAATTGGCATCTCCAGTCCGTTCTATGCCTTTACCGTGAAGCCTTTCTCTTCCAGCGTCTTGATGACTTCCTTGAGGTCTTTCCCCATCTTCTCACAGCCCTTGGGGATGGTGGTCATCCGGCCCAGCGTGTTGCGGGCTATGGGGTTGGCCACGCCCAGGAACCCCATCTCCTTCAGGATAGCAATTAGCTCCGGGTAGGCCTCGGTCAGCTCATAGACGCTCTTCTTCAGGTCAAGCTCTTTCATCGAGTAGCCTTTTCTCCCCTTCCAGTTTGCTTATCTTGCTTATCTCCTGGGTAACCTCGATGCTGCCCAGGTATTGGCCCTTTTCATCCCGCACGGCGAGGTACTGGATATAGACGTATTTGCCGCGGAAGTTAATCCAGAAGTCATAGGTATCCTTTGTCCCTTCCTTGAAGCTGGTCAGGATCTTCTCGACCACATCCAGGCTCTGCGGCGGGTGGCAGTTCTGCACCTTGCGGCCGAGCACTGACCTTGTCCGGCGGAAGAGGCGTGCCTTGCCCTCGGAGAAGTACCGGACCATGTCCTCACTGTCAACGAAGGTCATATCTATTGGCAGGGTATTCAGGATATGCATCAGCTCCTTCAGGCGCAAGGTGCCAGAGGGGAAGGCGACGGCATTGTCCTGCGATATCGGCTCCTCGAGAAGGGCCGCCTTCAGCTTCCTGACAAGCACCTCGGTCTCTTCCGGCTTGGTGATGAACACGTAACCAACATCATCGCTCTCCCGCAGAATATCCACCCACTCGTCAGCCGTCAGCTTCTCCAACGAGGTGGGAAAGAGGATATTCTCCTCTTTGAAAATCATGCCGGACACTTCCTCCAGCAAGGGGTCCAGAGTCTTCCGCGCACAAGCCTCGAACTCCTCCGCCTTCATATCGTCACAGTCAGCCAGAGCGGCGCGCAGCAGGTCTCGTATCTCATTGTCCTTGCCCCACATCACCTTGGAAGGACCCATGAAGCCATGTCTCTCCAGGAAAGGAAAAAGGAGCTGCTCCTTTCTTTCATAGTGGGTCTCGATCTCCTTCAGGCGCAGCAGAAGCCCTTCCAGCGTTGTCTTGAAGGCCGTGAAATCCCGTCTTTGCTTGCTTATGGTCTCTTTGATGGTGCTGACGAGCTTTTCGATTTCCCGGTTTTCCAGCTTGAAGAGATAGACCGGGTGCCCGGGGAAGGTATCATCCGTGGGGGCTTTGGCCAGCGCCGATTGAAAAAGCAGGGCGTGGACATTGCAGAACTTTTTTATCTCTTCCGGGGACAGCCCTTCGTTAATGAGGCCCTGCTCAATATCGGCGATTTCCGTTGAGGTAACCGTGCCGACCTCTTTCTCGAACCTCTCTTTGGCCGCTTCCACAGACAGACCCTGGTGCAGCTTGCGGATAAGGTCCTTCATGATTTCCTTCTTCATCTGCCGGTCCAGGCTTTGCACCATAGCCGTCCTCCTTAACTTTATTGCTGGAAGGTGTCCTTTTCCTGCTTATACCTATAAGCGCATTATATCATTAGTCTGATAGGTTATAAATACCGGGAGCTTTCTGCGAAGCGCAAGGCGCTTACTCTTTGCTCTGGTAATGGTTTATAATTAGGAGCAAATAACTACCGGCTATTACAAATCCTGATGGAAAGAAAGCCTATGAGTAAGATCCTCTGGCAGCCGTCTGAAGACCGGAGAAAAAGAGCCAACATAACGAAGTTCATTGAGTTTGTCAACAAAAGACACGGTCTTCAGCTTGGCTCCTACGATGAGCTGTATAACTGGTCGGTGCGTGAAATCCCTGATTTCTGGGCTGCCGTCTGGGATTTCGTCGGGATAAAAGCTTCTCGAAGCTATGACCATGTGGTTGATGACCTGCGCCGCTTCCCTGGCGCCAGGTGGTTTAGCGGCGCCCGATTGAACTTCGCCGAGAACCTGCTGCGCTACAGGGATGACCGCTTCGCTTTCATCTTCAAGGGGGAGACCAGCCGGTCGTCCCGGATGACCTATGCTCAGCTTTATGATACTGTGGCCCGCCTTGCCGCCGAAATGCGCCAGGCCGGTGTTGTCCCCGGCGATAGGGTGGCCGCCTATATGCCCAACCTGCCGGAAACTATGATTGCTATGCTCGCCACGGCTGCCGTCGGTGCTACGTGGGCCTCCTGTGCTACTGACCTTGGTCCCCAGGCGGTGCTGGCGCGCTTCGGCCAGATTGGCCCGAAGGTCCTCTTCACAGTTGACGGCTATTTCTATAAAGGCAAAGGCTTCAGCTCCCTGCCGAACGTGGCACAGGTTGCCGCCGGCATCCCGTCCCTCGAAAAGGTGGTCGTGGTTGGCTACGTGGATGAGAGGCCTGACCTGGGTCGCGTGCCGAAGGCCGTCCACTGGAGGGATTTCCTGATAAAAGAGGCACAGCCCGGCATCCAATTCGAGCAGTTGCCCTTCGAGCA
This sequence comes from Chloroflexota bacterium, assembly GCA_016210585.1. Classification (GTDB taxonomy): domain Bacteria; phylum Chloroflexota; class Dehalococcoidia; order Dehalococcoidales; family JAFGLR01; genus JACQTX01. The sequence goes on along the minus strand of JACQTX010000063.1, from coordinate 251 downwards.
TCCCCTCTACATCATGTTCTCATCGGGCACTACCGGTAAGCCGAAGTGCATAGTGCAGAGCGCCGGCGGCGTGCTCATTAACCACCTGAAGGAGCTTGTGCTGCACACCGATCTGACGCGGCAGGACACCATCGCCTACATCACCACCTGTAGCTGGATGATGTGGAACTGGCTGGCCAGGACCCTGGCGGTGGTCGCCGCCATTCTGCTGTTTGACGGCAACCCCTGCTATCCCGACCATGGTGCTATGT
>JACQTX010000055.1 GCA_016210585.1 Chloroflexota bacterium | reverse complement strand
TCCAAACAGAAGGTCAAAGGGCATACGAACATCTATACTTATTCACTAACACTTACATCATAGAATCTGCAAACTTCTCTACAGATACGAATGTAAATATAGAGGTCACAGTCTTAGAGGATAGGGTGAAATACGTAATGGTAAAATATAATGATTATTTTGAAAAAGCCAATACAGCATCTAGATTATCAGTCAATTTTAATACGGATAGTGGTGCATTTGAACTAAAGGGTGCGAAAGAAAATTGTGACAAGCTCATTGAAGTCTATGATAAACATGTTAGGCCTAATATTTCAAAAATCGCAATTCCAGGATGGTGAAATCGCATCATATTACCGGGCTTACCTTGTGCTGTATTTGCGCTCAGAAGAACCAGCCTGCTTAGGAAAAGGTGTGAGACCAAATTCTTTGTCTGTAATGCAAAACGTGTTATAATTACGTAAACGAAGTTGGTTCAAAGGAGTCATACGATGGCTAGAAAAGATCGCAGCGACATGAAGGTTGGGACTTTTGAGAAGAAACATGGAGTGCCCCCAGGTACCGTAAGAAATGACGATGGCAGGGATACAAGAGACGACAAAAAAATAGGAACAATCAGGAAAGAAAAGAGTAAATAATCCCGCAGCCTCATCACAACCACGTTTCCCTCATCAGCCTGCCCAGGCTATAGAGAAGTGCCCTGTCTGAACCGTGTCTACGCCAGAGTAGGTCATCACGGCCCACAATATGGCGGTAGGTCAAGTGGCTAAGGCTTCTCGCACAGTGTGTCACAGTTGTTACCCACGTAGCCGCCGCATTGCACCTATTGTGTTTCACTTGTGAAGGGAAGTGGGTAGGGGGATAGGTTAGAAACAATTCTTATTTGAGGAGGGAGGAGGAGATATGACACCGGAAGAGGAAATCAAACAGCTAGCTATCCAGCGTGGTGCGGAGAAGGTCGGCATTGCCTCGGTGGCCGAGATTAACAAATACGCGCCTGTCGGCCACCGCCCTGATGACATCTTGCCGGGTGCCAAGAGTGTAGTGGTGTTTGTCGGGCGGGATGCCCTGCGCGGCGTCTGGCGCAGCCCGAACTTCCAAACTCACTATCATAACCGGGAGTTTGGCCGCGTGCGCGGCGGCGTCGGCATGGCCGTAGCCAAGCTTATCGAATCGAAATACGGCCACTATGCTGTGACTGACTATCCGGCAGGGATTGGCCATTACCCGCCCCTCAGCATGAAGCTATGCGCCGAGCTGGCCGGCCTGGGCACACGTTCCATGGCCGGTGCCGTCATCCTGAACAAGGAACTCGGCTTGCTCAATATCGGCGCCTGCACCACCACGATGCCCCTGGCCGCCGACGGCCGGATGTCGGAAGCCGTGTGTCCGCACCCGGCCTGCGTCCAGCTCTGGGCAAAGAAGAAGACCACCCCCTGCCTGGAAGCCTGTCCGGAGTGCCTTTCCGGCGAGCTTGAGGACGGGCAGATCAAGTGGTTGCGCTATGACCGTCGCATCTGCTCCACTCGTGCCCAGAGCATGGGCTGGGTGGAGTTGCAGCGGACGATGCTCCGCGTGGCAGATGAGCCTGACCCGGCCATGAGACGCAACATGCTGTTCGGCAGCTTCGCCCGCAACATGGTAGAGACCATCGCCACCGGCAATGTAGTCGGCCAGTGCGGTGAGTGCCTGCGCTACTGCCCGGTCTGCATCGAGGCGCGCGGCTTGAAAGTGAAGGAGGTGGTTGCCTGATGTATGAATACGTTTCCCCCGAGCTTTACGAGAAATACAAGCACCAGGTGCTGGAGATGAGCCTGGCTATCCAGTATTATGACGGCACCAAGGCCGTAAGGGAGACCAGCAGCCTGAGCGACCAGGAGATAGCCGACCGGCTGGGGCTGGATGTGGAGGACGTCACCGAAATCCGCTGCATCGCTGAGCTTGACCTCCTGCCGCCCGATGCCTGGATGAAGTCCGCCCGGTGGAAGTGGGAAAAGGTGCGGAAGGCGGCAGGGCAGTAGGCAAGAGGGCCGCCTGGTGAACAACCATGTTTGCTAATTGCACAGCGACCTAGTAACATTAGCTTGTGCAGCAGGTCTTCACCAAATACATTGACTATCTCCAGGCAGAGCGGAATGCTTCCCCCTATAC
>JACQTX010000054.1 GCA_016210585.1 Chloroflexota bacterium | reverse complement strand
TCCGGTAACTTTTATTATGAGTCAATTCGAGACATTGACATTTGCCCTGATACAAACTAAAGTAGAATCTTAATACAACATTGTTACAAAAATAGAATCACACATGCTCGATTGTCATTCCCGATTAGATCGGTAATCCAGAGACAAACATGGGTCCATTAGTCACTGGATTTCCAATCAAAACCTGCCCCGAACTTGATTCGGAGTTGGGAATGCGGGTTGATATTATTTTCGTTTTACGATGCCCGCCATAAAGTGGGCACACGATGACAGGGTGAAGGTATTTTCGACCATTTGCTATTGTTGGATAGAGAAGAGGCGGCCACTATACTGAAATGAGAAGACCGAAATCGGGGCTCCTGACCGAGCAAGACCTGTTCCTATTCCTGGACTACTATGAGTTGACCTCCGGGCGGTGCAATTTTGACTTCGGCATGAACCAGGAGATAACGGAGAACTATTTCTTCCGGGAAATCCCTGAACATCTGGGCTCTTACGTGACGGCCGCCGGCCTGGAGCAGTTTGCCAGCTACATCGAGATACTCAACCGCGGGCTGAGCGCAGAGCACCGTGATTGGCTGAAGCAGACAGGTGGACGTGACTTTGTAAACGGGGCCTACCTCAACTACCTGCAAAACTTCAAGTTCAAGGGCGATGTCTACGCCATTCCGGAGGGGACGCCCGTCTTCCCGGACGAGCCGATTATCAATGTCTCCGGCCCCTCCATTGATGTCCAGCTTTTCGAGACCTACCTGCTTAACGTTATCAACTTTGAAAGCCTGATTGCCACCAAGACCTCGCGCATTGTCCAGGCGGCGGAGGGGCGGGGGGTGGTCTTCACACCGGAAGGGCTTGCCCGGAGCGTTATTGACTTCGGGGCCAGGCGTGCCCACGGCCGGGACGCCGCCGTCCTGGGGGCACGCGCCGCCTACATCGGCGGGGCCACCGGCACCTCGCTGGTCATTGCCGGCATGAAGTGGGGCATACCCTACGTGGGCACCATGCCGCACAAGTTCATCCAGGAGAGACACCGAGGCAGAGGGACATTCAAGGAGGCGGAGCTATTGGCCTTCCGCCAGTATATCAAGAGCTTCCCGCACAATACCATCATGCTGGTGGATACCTATGACAGCATCGAGGGTGTGCGCAACGCGGTAATCATCGGGCGGGAGTTGCGGGAGCGGGGCTACCCGTTGCGGGGCATCAGGCTGGACAGCGGTGACCCCCTCGAGCTGAGCAAACGGGCTAAAGAAGTGCTCGGCGCCGAGTTTGAGAATGCCAAAATCTTCGTCAGCAACAACCTGGATGAGTACGCCGTAAGCGATATGCTGGAAAAGGGGGCGCCCGTTTCCGGCTTCGGCGTAGGCACCAGGCTGGTTACAGGGGCCAACTATAACTCGCTCACCGGCGAGGGCGCGGTCTCTGCTCTGAACGGCGTCTATAAGTTTGCCGAAAACACCGATGAGACCGGCAAGCGTATCCCCAGCATGAAGTTCACCAGTGACAAGGAAAAGGCGACCCTTCCCGGCAAGAAGCAGGTCTGGCGGCGCTACAGGGATGGCAAATACCTGGAAGATATCATCACGCTGTGGGATGAGAAGGTGCCGGACGCCCAGCCCTTGCTCGTGCCCATCATCGTGAAGGGGGAGCTGGTGTATGACTTCCCTGAGCTTGAGCACAGCCGGAGGTATGCCATGGCGCAGCTCGCGGCTTTGCCGGAGGAATACAAGGAGCTGAGCGGTGGCAAGGTCTATCCGGTGAAAATCAGCGACGCCCTGCGTAAGCTCCGGGACGAGCTTTTTGAGCAGTACTGCACCGAGTATGCGGAGACAGCCCAGTGCCAGGACCTGACGGAGTCCGAGTGGTAAGATGAGGATGTGAAACAATTAGTGATATGTCGTTGCGAGACCATCCCGCCTCCGGCGGGAGGCGAAGCAATCTCGCCCGATTCTCTTGTCGGAGACACAACGAAGCATGTAAATCCCCTCTCCCAGGTGGGCTTTGCCCAAAATGTCATTCTGAGGAGCACATTCGCTTCGCTCAGTGTGAACTCCGCGACGAAGAATCCCATCGTTCCGAAAGTCAAAAGGGGAGAGAAGGAGATTCTTCGCGGAGTTTATCCTGAATATCATGAAGGACTCAGAATGACATGAGCGTGGGACTTTTCGGGCAAGGCTCATCAAGGGAGAGGAGTCTGGCTATTTTCATAACAATCCCCCATGTCCACTTTACAGCGGGCACCATGATGTATGAGAATAATACACTTACAGGTTGTCATTCTGGCGAAGGCCAGAATCCAGAACTCCTCGTCCCCGTCTCTGGATGCCAGCCTCCGCTGGCATGACAACTGGGTGGTCACTTTACGCTATTTCCCAGGCAACGACAGGCGGAGTTTCTAAACGGACCATATAAGATGAGCACTGACAAATACGCGGCCCGCCGCTTCGATACGCAGACGGAAGTGGCCATTGATACTGATGTCCTTGAGGCCATACCCTTCGCCTACCCCGGCTCAGGGACAGAGGTGACCTATGAGACGGACGAGTTCACCGCCGTCTGCCCATGGACCGGCCTGCCCGATTTCGCCCGGCTCAGCATTCGGTACATGCCGGACCGCTCCCTAGTGGAGCTGAAGTCCTTGAAATACTATCTCACCTCCTTCCGCAATGTCGGTATCCTGCAGGAGCATGCCGTGAACCGTGTCCTCAAAGACCTGGTCCGCCTGCTGCAACCGGTCTCCATGACAGTGGAAGCTGAATACCAGGAACGGGGCGGCATCAAGAGCCATGCGGTGGCGAAATATGACGGCGGTCCGAAACAAGGGGAGTAGGACGTAATCTTCCGCGCCTAGCGGTAAATATCCTTACGGTGACCGATTTTCACAATCCAGACGGTCAGCTCATCATCCTGTATCGAATACACTATGCGGTATCGTCCTTGACGGAGGCGGTAACCTTCCTGGCCGGTCAGCTTTTCGCAGCCCGCGGGGCGGGGGTCTTCGGTCAGTGTCTTGATGCGCTGGAGAATCTTCTTCACATCCTTTCCGGGTATTGCCTTCAGGTCTTTGGCAACAGATTCTCTGAAATAGACCTTATATCCGGCCATCTTTCTTTAGCCTTTTGACCATTTCGGCATAGCTAATCAGAGGTTCTCCCGCTCTTTCTTCAAATGCAGCAATATCTTCGGCATCTTCGGCAAGGGATATTTTCACGGCATCGTTTACCAGGTCCGATATTGACCGGGAGGTTTCAACAGCCTTCAGGCGGAGGGCCTTATGCAATTCCGCATCCAGGTATATAGTCGCCCGTTTCGTCAGAGTAGTCATCGTCACCTCCAGCAAGTTACCCCAACAGCATAACATTACAACGTCTAAACGTCAAATGGCTATGTCTCAAAGAACGGGGCATCGTTCCGTCGAGCTGTTTCATTAGCTCCAAAACCAAGAGTTCCCTCCCTTTGTCAAAGGGAGGGGACTCAGGGGAGGATTATGCATGTGGGTGGGTTTCGTCTCGATTTTATCTCGGCTGCACCCACCCTCGTAATTAATCAGAAAGGCACCCGGTCTTACCTCTCAGGTAGTCAATCATGGGCTGGGTGACCAGCGGCACCACGTCCCCTATCATGTGGGGCATCAGGTTGGCCATTACCCTGGGCATTAGCTCCGGCATCTGCTCCGCCATGTAGTCAGGCATGGGCACCTTCTCTAATACACGCCCAAGCATGGTCGGCATGAGCTTGGGCATCATCATGGGCAGCAGGCGTGGGAACAGTAGCGGGAACAAGGGCTTCATCAGCTCAAGGCTGCCCGGCACCTTCCCCATGAATCGCATCATCTTGCCCATGCCGAAGGGCATGGCGGCGATAAGCTCCGGCCACATGGTGCCCATAAGCTGGGCAAAACCCTCCGGGGTCATAAGGGCAATCATGGCCTCGAAGACGGCCCACTGCCGCTGCACCTCCGGATTGGGGTCGGGGAACTGGTAGCCGAGGGCGGAGGCAGCGAAGCGCGCCAGGTCAACCACCTCGATGGGCGTACCCTTCTTCTCAGCACTGACCCGTAGCTGGAACTCACAGCACGGACATAATGCCAGGACCTTTTCAGCGCCGGTGGCCACAGCCTCGTCGAGCCTTACCTTGCCCACTTCGGCGGCGACGGGCGGGTTCTTGATGAGCGTCAGCACGCTCCCGCAGCAATGCGCGTCCTCACGGTTGTGTGCCATCTCCACCAGCTTCACGTCCGGCACGCTCTCGATAAGCTGCCGGGGCGCCTCATACACGCCGGAGACCCGGCCGATGTGGCAGGAATCATGCCAGGTCACGGTGCAGCCTTTCCCCTCGTTCTCAGGGAAGCGGAACTCGCCTGTCCGGAGCTTTTCCGTGACCACTTCGCTGTAGTGTTTGGTCTTGATGTTATACTCGATGTCCAGCTTTTTCGCCCACTGCGGGTAGATGTGCCGCCACATCATGTCGCAGGCGGGGCAGGAGGTGATGACGGTATCGGCACCAGCCGCTTTGACGGCACGGATGTTCTGCCTCATGACGCCCGCAAAGACGTCCCACTTGCCGGCCACGAGCATGGGGGTGCCGCAGCAGCTCTCCCTTTCGCCCAGGTAGGTAAAGTCCACCCCTGCGGCATCGAGCAGGCGCACGCTGGCCAGGCCTATGTCCTTTTCGACGTAGCTCGCCGTGCAACCGGCGAAATAGACTGCTTTGGACTTGTGCTCTGGCCCGTGCTTGACGGCCAGGTCATCGGGGAACCAGCTTGAGCGGTCTTTGCGGTAGCCCGCCCAGATATCTCCCTCTTTGCCGAGGGCCGCTGCCATTATCTCGAAGGGCGGGAAGGTCATCTTGCCCTGCTCCTGCACAAGCTGGCCGCGTAGCTTCATCCAGGCCGATTCGACCGGCAGCGCCGTAGAGCAGCGGCGGTTGCACAGCTCACAGGTGGTGCAGGCCAGGATGGCGTCCACCATGAACTGGTCCCACTTCTCCCGGCCTTCGATGTAGCGGCGCAGCCAGTACCACTTGCCGCGCGGCGACTGGCTTTCCCAGCCGCGCCCGTAGAACTGGTCGCACTCCTCCACACAGTAGCCGCACTGCGAGCAGCTATAGGCATACCAGACGATTTCCGCGGGGATGCCCCGCACCGCCTTGAATGGTCGCTCGCCGATGTGGGCGACAACGCGGTTGCCCAGGTGCCGGACAAGCGGCTCGAGGCCCTGCGCCAGGCCGAGGAAGGTGGCTATCCGGTGGCTACCGAGCACCTTGCTCGGGTTAAGGATGCCGCCGGGGTCAGCCTGCGCCTTGAAGGTGCGCAGGCGGCTGAGACGCTCTTTGCCCATGACCTCGGCTGCCTTGCCGGTGAAATAAAGGCCTGTCGCATAGGGCCGGCCGCCGTGTTTTTCTGCAATCTTGAAGATAGTCAGGGCCAGCCCGAAGACGAAGTTATAGCTGAACCGGCGCTCGTCACTGGGAATCATACCCAGGATGACCACCTCCGGCTGGCCATGTGCACCCTGTCTTATCACGATGCCCTCTTTGACTACCGGCTGGGTGACCTTGTCCTCAATCTCATCCATGACGTCGCCCAGTGCCGTAAGCGGAATGACCACCTCGGCGGGCACCAGGCTCGGCCCCAGCCGCTTGACGAGCATAACCCGAAACCGGTTTTCCCATTCGTGACGGGCGATGTCATCACCGAGTAGCTCGGCACGGCTGGCCTCCAGCAGGCCGGGTAGCTTGTCCATTAGCGCAGCAGCATCCTTCTGCCGGAAGGCGATGGTGACGATGTATTTCTCCGGCAGTTGGACGCGCTCGGCAACAGCGTGGCCGAAGTGCTCCTGAAGCGGGGTCTGGTTCTTGAGGGCAGCCATGCGCGGGTTGATGAAGAGCAGCGACCAGATGGGCAGCTTATGGTCAGTGAAGGACTGCACAAGTCTTTGCAGATCGCCAGCAGTGGCGCAGGCGATTGCCTTGATCTCGAGCTCTGCCAGGCGTTGCACGCGGAGGGTAACGGTGCTTATCAGACCGGTGGTGCCCTCGGCCTCGCTGATAAGGTCCAGGTCTGCCCCGCTGAAATCTTTTACCGTGCCATCAGGAAGGACGACGCGGGAACTGACCACGTTCCGGCGGAACCAGCCCATCTCGTAGGAGCCGATGCCGGCGCCGCCCTGGGCCAGCCAGCCGCCGACAGTGGCGGCTGGATAGCTTGTGGGATAAAGCCTGAGCGTCAGACCCTGTGCCGCCAGGGCCCGGTCCAGCTTCTCCCAGACGACGCCGGCCTGCACTGTGACGGTCAGGGTCGCCAGGTCAATGCTGAGGATGCGGCTCATGCGGTAGAAGTCCACTACCACGCCCTTCTTGACAGGCAAGACACCGCCGTAGCCGGAACTGGCCTTGCCACGCGGTGTCAGGGGGACGTGCCGCTCTCTTGCCCACTGCACCAGTGCCACCATCTCGGCCTCGCTCTCCGGCTGGACTACTGCATCGGGAATGGTCTTGCCGACAATTGGCCGCACCAGGCCGGGCATGGCCGCGATGTCATGGCCGTATAGCTGACGTTCTGTTCTGTGAAAGGTAACCCGTTTGCCAAACTGCTGTGTCAGAAAGTGCCGCGTCTCTCCGACTTTTCCCATGATGCCTCCTTCTTATTAACAGTCTTCGAATAATTTGACTCCGCACAGCGAAGCTTCTCCCTTTCATAAAGAGCTTGCCATGAGCTTGTCGAAGGGGAGATTGAGAGGGATTTGGAATTCGAAATCCCCCTTAGTCCCCCTTTTTCAAAGGGGGAGAGTATTTATGAATTATTAATAACACGATTAGTAACCTTTACTTCCGTCTGCTAACCTCACTCGGCCCGGTCATCCGGGGCAATGTGCCGATAGTGCTGACGAGGGACTGGCTGCGGGCCAGGCGTCCCTCCAGGACCTCCCGCACCAGGTCACAGGCCTGAGCAATCTTGGGGCTGGCTAGGCTGTAGTAGATGGTGGTGCCTTCACGGCGGGTCTGGACCACCCCCCGCTCCCGCAGCACAGCCAGGTGGCGGGAAACATTGCTCTGGGACAGCCCCAGGCTGGCTGCAAGCTGGCCCACCGGGGTCTCCCCCTGACTAAGCTCATGCAGAATCATCAGGCGGTTAGGGTCTCCCAGTGTTTTGCAGATGTCCGCCTGGAGCCGGAATAGCTGGGCGGCATGCTCATCAATCATGGTAAATCTCCGTATAGTCCTATATTCATAAGTAATCATAAAGGAATATTGATGGCTTGTCAAGGGGTAAAATGGGAGTTAGCGATTGTGGCGGAGCACTTTTTAAGAACCCACGGATTGGGGGGGGCCAATTCACCTTGCAGCAAACACCCGTTTGGCGATACAATTACATCAGTCCTACCATGAGAAGAGTTTCGCCCGGAGAGGCAACAAAGTCCCGGTCAGCTATCCGCTGAAAGCTGGATCCTCCCCGATTGTCCATTTCACTCTGAGAAAGATGCTATGAAGGGCTGTGTTGTTATTGACACCGAGCTATGCAAGGGCTGTGAGCTGTGCGCTCACTTTTGCCCCAAGGACGTGCTATCCCTATCGGAAAAGCTGAATGCGAGCGGCTACCGTGTGGCCGCCTTTAACAGTGACGGTGAGTGCACCGGGTGCGCCGTCTGTGCCATGGTCTGTCCGGAGGTAGCGATTGATGTCTATCGTGACTAAGGTGCTGATGACGGGCAATGCGGCCATCGGGGAAGCGGCCATCCGTGCCGGTTGCCAGTGCTACTTCGGCTACCCTATTACGCCGCAGAATGAGCTTACGGAGCATATGGCCGCCAACCTGAGCCGGCGCAAGGGGTGCGCCTTTGTCCAGGCGGAGAGCGAGATTGCCGCCATAAACATGGTCTATGGGGCCAGCCTGGCCGGCGTGCGGGTCATGACCTCCTCCTCCAGCCCGGGCATCAGTCTGAAGCAGGAGGGCATTTCCTATCTGGCCGCCTGCGAGCTACCGGCCGTAATCGTTAATATGTCCCGGGGCGGGCCAGGGCTGGGCAGCATCTCCGCTTCCCAGTCCGACTACTTTCAGGCGACGCGCGGCGGTGGCCATGGCGACTACCGGACACCTGTCCTGGCGCCGTCATCTGTCCAGGAGCTGGCTGACCTTACGCACCGGGCCTTTGACCTGGCCGACAAGTACCTGACGCCGGTGCTTATCCTCGGCGATGGCATCCTCGGCCAGATGATGGAGCCGGTGGAGTTCCGCCACGAGGCGCCCGAGGTGCCGCCGGTCCGCAGCAACGCCCTGCGCGGGGCCAAGGGCCGCCCCAGCCGTATTGTGAAGACCTTTACCTCCAATCCTTCCACATTGGAGGAGCTTAACTGGAGTCTGTTCCGCCGCTACCAGGTAATCAAGCAGGCAGAGGTAACCTACGACACTTTCATGGTGGATGACGCTCGGCTCGTTGTGGTCGCCTTTGGCATTGCGGCCCGTATCGCCAAAGGGGCCGTCAAGACGGCCCGCATTGAAGGGCTGAAGGTCGGCCTGCTCCGGCCCGTTACCCTGTGGCCCTTCCCGGCGGCCAAAATTAGGAAGCTGGCTGAAGACGTTAAGCAGTTCCTCGTTTTCGAGATGAATATGGGACAGATGCTGGAGGACGTGCAGCTTGCCCTGGAAGGCAGCGCCGAGGTCTCCTTCTACGGGCGCACCGGTGGCGTCATCCCCACGCCCAGCGAAGTCCTGCGCGTCATCGCGCGACTCTACCACCAGAAGGGTTTGCACCGATGAAAAAGATTTACTCCCGTCCCAAATCGCTCAAGAAGACGGCTTTTCACTATTGCCCGGGATGCGGGCACTCCATTATCCACCGCATCATGACCGAGCTGATTGATGAGATGGACCTACAAGACAAGATTATCGGCATACCACCGCCGGGCTGCTCTGTCTTCGCCTATAACTACTTTGACATTGACATGGCGGAGAGCGCCCACGGACGGGGCGCCGCGGTGGCCACCGGCATGAAGCGGGCCTACCCGGAGGGCATTATCTTCACTTACCAGGGGGACGGCGACCTCGCCGCTATCGGCACGGCCGAGACCGTTCACGCCGCCAACCGCGGCGAGAATATCACCGTTATTTTCGTCAACAATGCCGTCTATGGCATGACGGGTGGCCAGATGGCACCGACTACCCTCGTGGGCCAGAAAACGACCACTACGCCCTACGGTAGAGACGAGAGAATGGAGGGTAATGCCCTGCGCATTAGCGAGATGCTGGCCCTGGTCAAGGGGGTGGCCTACATTGAGAGAGTGGCCGTCAACTCGCCCACCAACATCAGAAAGGCCAAGAAGGCCATTCGCAAGGCCTTCCAGGCGCAGATTGACGGGCTTGGTTTTTCGATGGTGGAGGTCCTCTCCCCCTGTCCCACCAACTGGAGGATGGACGAGCCGGAGGCCTGGCAGTGGGTCAGCGATGTCATGGCCAAAGAGTTCCCGCTGGGCGTGCTCAAGGATGTCACCGGGGAAAGCCATGCTAGTTAAGACAGTCTTTGCCGGATTCGGCGGGCAGGGGGTGCTCTCCATGGGGCTTAACCTGACCCAGGCCGCCATGATGGAGGGCAAGCATGTCACCTACCTTCCGTCCTACGGCGCCGAGGTGCGCGGGGGCACGGCTAACTGCACGGTGGCCGTCTCCAATGAAGAGATTGCCTCTCCCGTGGCGTCATCCCCGGAGTTTGTCATCGCCATGAACCTGCCCTCGCTGGTGCGGTTTCAGAACCAGATTGAGTCCGGCGGCGTCCTGCTTTTTGACGCCTCGCTAGTCGAGACCGAAGTTTCTCGCGGCGATATTGAGGTAGTGGGCATCCCGGCGACCGACCTGGCCAACAAGATAGGCAGCCCGAAATCGGCGAACATGGTAATGCTGGGTGCTTTTATCAAGAAGAGCAACCTGGTCTCGCTTGATAGCGTTATCGAAGGGCTGAAAAGCACCTTCAAAGGCAAGCCCGACCTGGTGACCATTAACGAGCAGGCGTTGCGGACGGGATATGACTTGCTTTGAGCATCGGGGAAGCACAGGCTCTTAAAATAAGTCTGCTATAAGACGGAAGTAAATCATAAGTCCTGGTTCCCAAGCACTAAACAAGTTCAAATACCAAATACCAAAGGCTAAAAACAGTTTTGAATCCTGGTATTGATGCTTTGGGTTTGTTCAGGCCTGCCCCATTCGCTTTGCCCAGGGCAAGCTCTGAGCAAAGCCGAAGGGATTTAGAATTTCGTGCTTAGAGCTTGTCCTGAATTCATGAAGGAATTTAGCAGTCTACGCGGGTCAGGCAGTATCCAGCTGATTCAGAGGAGTGACCTATGAGTGTAAAGCAGATTTCCATCCGCCTGGACAATGTCCCCGGCAGCTTCCTGGCGGTGAGCGAATGCCTGGGGACGGAGGGCATTAATATCCGGGCTATCTCGGTAGCTGATACCTCCGATGTCAGCACAGTGCGTTTTGTCACCGATAACCCCACGAAGACCTTCAATGTGCTCAAGAGTCACGGCTACCAGGTAGAGGTAGCGGATGTTATCGCCGTGGAGGTGCCTGACCATCCCGGCGGCCTGCGTGCCGTGCTCAAGCCACTGCAGCTGGCCAATATCAATGTGCACTACTTTTATCCTCACCTGGGCCGGGGCGAAAGCGGCCAGCCCATCGTTATCCTGGGCGTTGACCGCACCGAAGACGCCATGAAGGTGCTCAAGGACAACTGGGTGCACTTCTTCGGCAAGGAAATCTACAGTTTGTAGCTGCCGCCCGCTTTGTCCTTGTCATGAAAATAGAGCACAGTAGTCGAAACATCCGCTGGCCACACCCAAGGGAATGCCCATCCCCCTAACACCCTTCCCAAATGACAACAATAGTGACGGGCAGGTTTTCCAACTGGCCTGCAAGTCTTGGCCGTAACACAGTTTCCAGCCGTTTGACAAATTGTGCAGACTACATTATATTTATTCTGAAATGGTCCGGAGATAGCGAACATGGTTGGTAACTCTATTCGCTGGTATTACGCCTACTTCATCTTTACCGCGCGCTCAAGCGGCGCCTGGGAGGTCAAGTAGCGCGGAGTTAGCTGACAAGGACAACAACCAAGAAGTATGAGAAATCCTCCCCGGCGGGAGGTTTTCTAGTTTATGGGACACAAAAAAGGGAGCTTAAGCCTATGATTATAATGAAGACTGATGCCACAGCGGAGCAGATTGCCCATGTTGTCAAGGAGATTAAGAAACATGGCCTGAGGGCTGATGTTTCTAAGGGTGCCTTTCGAACGGTCATTGGCCTGATTGGTGACGAGCGGAAGGTGCCGCTCGAGCAGTTCACTGCCATGCCCGGTGTCAAGGAAGTGCTGGGTATCGAGACCCCTTACAAGCTGGTCAGCCGGGAGTACAGCCAGTACTCCCATGGATTGGAGCACATGATTATCAAAGTAGGCGACCTTGAAATAGGCGGCGATAGCCTGGTGGTCATGGCCGGGCCCTGCGCCGTGGAAAGCAAAGAGCAGCTCCTGCGTATTGCGGAAGGTGTGAAACGGGCGGGTGCCCAGGTGCTGCGGGGCGGTGTCTTCAAGCCCCGAACGTCAGTACACTCCTTCCAGGGACTCGGCGCTGCCGGAGATGAAGAGGCCGAGGAAGCCCTGAGCTGGCTAAGAGAAGCAGGGGACAAGTTCGGACTGGCCGTGGTCACCGAGATAAGGGGGGAATCTCAGGTGGACCTGGTCGCCAGGTATGTTGATATCATCCAGATTGGCGCCCGCAATATGTATGACCAGGACCTCTTGTCCAAAGTTGCTCGTAAGGGGAAGCCGATCCTCTACAAGCGGCATTTCGGGGCCGGTATCGAGGAGTTCCTCTCCTTTGCCGAGTATATCGCTGCGGAGGGCAATAAGGACATTATCCTGTGTGAAAGAGGGATAATACCCATTGGCAAGGGACGCAGCTACACCAGATACACCCTTGACCTGGCGGCGGTGCCGGTGCTCCAGAAGGAGACCTATTTGCCCATCATCGTTGACCCCAGTCATGCCACCGGGCGGCGCGACCTCATTCACAGCATGAGCTGTGCCGCCATTGCTGCCGGCGCCAGCGGGCTGATGATAGAGGTGCACTATGCCCCGGCGGAGGCCCTGGTTGACGGCCAGCAGGCCATTACCCCGGCGGAGCTGAAGGCGGTAATCACTACATGCCAGCGCATACAGAAACAGGTTGCCCCGCGCAAAAGATAGGGTAGTTACGGGCAAATGAGAAAAATACGAGTCCAGCCTGGCAGCAATAGCTATGACATCTGCGTTGGCGCGGGAATCCTGGAGCAGATCGGGCAACTGCTGAGAGAAATCGGCTGCCAGGGTAAGGTGGTCATCATCACGGACACCACCGTGAAGGGGCTTTACGGCGTGACACTTCAGGATAGCCTTTCTGCCGAGGGTTTCAGTGTTTCGCTGCTGGAAATCCCGCCGGGCGAGGCACAGAAATCGCTGGAGACCGCCCGCCAGCTTTATGATGACCTCTCCGCCCTCTACGCCGAGCGGTCAACGCCGGTGCTGGCGCTGGGTGGTGGCGTGGTCGGAGACCTGGCTGGCTTTGTGGCGGCGACCTATCTGCGCGGGATGCCCCTGGTGCAGATTCCGACGACTTTGTTGGCACAGGTGGACAGCAGCATCGGCGGGAAGGTAGCGGTGGACCACGGCCGTCTGAAAAACATGATTGGAGTCTTCTACCAGCCCAGGCTGGTTATCGCCGACGTGGGCGTTCTGAAGACGCTCGACGCCCGTGAGCTTGGCAATGGGCTGGCGGAGGTCATCAAATACGCTGTAATTAGCGATGGTGGCTTCTTTGCCTATTTAGAGAACAATCTCGACCGGATAAAGGCCCTTGACCCGGCCGTGCTCGAGGAGGTGGTCGCCAAATCGGCAGAGGTTAAGGCTAGAGTGGTAGAAAAGGATGAGCGTGACACGGGGCTAAGAAACATCCTGAACTACGGGCACACCACCGGTCATGCTATTGAAGCGGTCTCCGATTTTGCTATTGCCCATGGCGAGGCGGTAGCCATTGGCATGGTCGTGGCCGGGGAAATTTCGCACCGGCTGGGCATGCTGAGCATTGGGGAACTGGAGAGAATAGCTAGGCTGATCAGCCGGGCGGGGCTACCCGCCAGACTACCGACTCTTGACGTGGACAAGCTTATCGAGGCGATGAAGCACGACAAGAAGGTCTCTCGGGGCAAGGTGAAGCTCGTCCTGGCCAGGGCAATCGGGGACGTGTTTGTCACCGATGAGGTTGGCCTGTCCCTGGTGGAAGAGGTCCTGCGTAATGAAGCGACCTAAGATTTGTGCGGTAATAACCGGCAATGATTTCCCGGCAGCCAGGACCGTGGCAGAGCTGGTTGACATGTTCGAGATGCGCCTGGACCTTAGCGAGGACGGCTGGGAGGAATGGGTCGGGCGACTTGGCAAGCCGTGGATAGCCTGTAACCGCCGTGCCGATGAAGGCGGCAAATGGGCTGGCAGTGAGGAGGCCAGGATAGAGAAGCTGCTCCGGGCGGTCGAACTGGGGGCAGCTATTATAGATATTGAGCTGGCGACAGGTGGTCTGGCAGAGCTGGTGGATCGTCTTAAGCCGAAGGTAAAATGCCTGATATCCTACCATAACTTGACAGAAACGCCGTCGCTTACCAGTATGAAAGAGATAGTGCAGCAGGAACTGGCCGCCGGTGCGGACATATGCAAGGTGGTGACCACCGCCCGGCGTTTTGAGGACAACCTGGCCATGCTGCGGCTTATCGCCGCGTTCCCGGGCATAAGGATGGTCTGCTTTGCCATGGGGTCACTGGGTGTGACCAGCCGCGTGCTGTGCCCGCTGGCGGGCGGTGATTTCACCTATGCTTCTATCGAACACGGTCGGGAGTCGGCGGCAGGACAAATGACAGCAGCTGACTTGCGGAATATCTACGAGATGACGAAGAATGGGCAATAGTATTTCAGGCAGGACAATTGTCTGCGGGATAATCGGCGACCCGATTGAGCATACCATGTCGCCGGCGATGCACAACGCCGCCTTTGCTAAGCTAGGGCTGGACTATGTCTATGTTCCCTTCCGGGTGAAGGCGGAAGACCTGGGCCAGGCAGTAGCGGGCATGCGTGCTCTTAGCATCCGAGGACTTAACGTCACCATCCCGCACAAAGTGGCGGCCATGCCATTGCTGGATGAGCTGGACCCGCTGGCGCAGAAGATCGGCGCCGTTAACACGGTAGTGAACGATGGCGGCATGCTCAGGGGCTACAATACGGATGCCTACGGCTTCTTGCAGGCATTGCTGGCTAAGGCTGAGCCGGAAGGGAAGAAGGTTGTGCTGGTGGGCGCCGGCGGGGCGGCGCGGGCCATCGCCTTTGTCCTGGCAGAGAGGGGAGCCCAATTAGTCATCTTGAACCGGCCGCAGGAGATGGACTGGGCGGTAGCGCTGGCCAAGCGCGTTGGAGAGGCGTTCAGGAAGAACGCGGAGGCTTTGGAGCTTCATAGAGAGAACCTGGCCAAGGTTCTCTTTGACGCGGCCATACTGGTGAATGCGACCAGCGTGGGCATGAGCCCTGGCGTAAATGAGACGCCGGTGCCGGCGGACCTGCTCCGGGACGGGCTGGTTGTCTTCGATATCGTCTATAACCCCCTGAAGACAAGGCTGCTGCGGGAAGCGGAAGCGGCTGATGCCACCACGGTGAGCGGCATAGACATGCTGGTCTGGCAAGGCGCCCTGGCCTTTGAGAAGTGGACGGGGCAAAAGGCCCCGGTTGATGCAATGAAAGAGGCAGCGGTCAAGGCGCTGTTTGGACACTAACAAAGGGGAGAAGAATGTCATTGCGAGACCATTTCGCCGCAGGCGGAAGGCGAAGCAATCTCACTCAATATGGGTATGGGATTGCCACAGCCTGCCCCGTACTTGATACGGGGTCGCCCCGATGAAATCGGGACTTCTCGCAACGACCATGTAAGTATGAAAACAAGTATTGCCCTGGTTGGCTTCATGGGCACCGGCAAGACAGCCGTGGGGCAGGTGCTGGCGCAGAAGACGGGGAAGCAGTTTGTGGAGATGGATGCGCTGATCGTCCAGAAGGCCGGCAAGCCCATCCCGGACATTTTTCAGCAGGAAGGCGAAATCGCCTTCCGCGAGCTGGAGATTAGCGTAACCAAAGAGCTTGCCGGGAAGAAGGACGTGGTCATCGCCTGTGGCGGCGGAGTGGTGCTGAATAGAATAAACATTGACCGCCTGAAGCAGGAAGCCGTAATCGTCTATTTGACAGCTTCGCCGGGAGCAATTCTGAAGCGCACGGCCAGTGATACGGGCAGACCGCTCCTCAATGTGGCAGATAGGGCGGCGAAAACAAGGGAGATCTTGCGTTTCCGCAAGCCCTTCTATGAGCGGGCGGCAGACATAACCGTAGATACCACCAAGCTCGGCATAGAAGACGTGGCCGAACAGATCGTTGACAGGCTGTGCCGGATGATGAGATTCCATGTCCTGAAGGAAGCTATCGAAGAGGAGTGAGGCGCTGTCGCACAGAAGAGAGGCTAGCATCATCCCAGACTGAAAATCCCTTTTAGTCCCCCTTTGCTAAAGGGGGAAGCAGGGGGATTTGGTGTCTATTCCAGTGGCAATGACACCCGATTACATGGCTGTTCGGGCATAGTGAATATGAAAGTTTCAGTTTCTAAGAGTGCTATCAGTGGAAAGGTCGCAACGCCCTCCTCCAAAAGCTACACCATTCGCGGGCTGATGTGTGCCGCTTTGGCTAACGGGCGCAGTGAAATAGTCCGTCCCCTCAGCTCAGATGATACAGTGGCCGCTGGCGATGTGCTCAGAAGAATTGGGGTCACCATAAAAGAGGATAAGGATAGCTGGCGAGTCACCGGCGACAAATTCCACGCGCCATCTTCAGACCTGTTCTGCGGCGATTCTGCAGCTACCCTGCGCTTTATGATGGCCATCTGCGCACTTGTGCCTGGGAAATGCCATCTTACGGCAGGCCCCTCCCTCAGCCGCCGGCCAGTGGGGCCACTGGCAGAGGCACTTGGCCAGCTTGGCGTTGGGTGTTCTACCCGGGACGGCCTGCCGCCGGCGGATGTAGCCGGTGGGAAGCTGAAGGGCGGCACAACAGCACTGCCCGGTGACATCAGCTCCCAGTTCGTTTCGGCCCTGCTCTTAGTGGCACCGCTGGCAGAAGGGAACGTGACCATAAAGCTGACCACGCCCCTGGAGTCCATCCCCTATGTGCGGATGACGCTGGAATGCCTTGAAAGATTCGGCATCAGCGTCAAGGCTTCTCCGGACTTGAAGCTATTTGAGATAGTGCCGCAGCAATACCGGCCGGCCAAATACGAGGTGGAGGGTGACTGGTCCTCGGCCTCTTATTTCCTGGCCCTGGGGGCAACGTCCGGCGAGGTAGAAGTGACCAACCTTAACCCGGAAAGCCTGCAGGGAGACAGGGTCCTGCTGGACTTCTTGAGAGAAATGGGCGCTTCGGTTAAAATAGACAGAAACTCGGTCATTATGGGCAAGTCCAGGCTGAAGGCACTCCGGGCCGATTTGACGGATTGTACTGACCTCTTACCGACGGTGGCGGTGCTGGCCGCAGTAGCGGAGGGGACGAGCGAGCTTACGGGCATCACCCGAGCGAGGCTGAAGGAGTCTGACCGGGTAGCTGCCGTGCGGGACGGACTGGAAAAGATGGGCATAGACGTCAGAGAGGAAGAAAACAAATTGTCTATTACCGGTGTTGCCAAGCCCAGGGGCGCGGTTATTGATACACGGGCTGACCACCGCATGGCTATGGCCTTTAGTATCCTCGGCTCGGTGGCGGGTGATACCATAATCGAGGATGCAGCGTGTGTCAGCAAAACATACCCCGGTTTCTGGCAGTGCCTCGAGAGCATCGGGGGCAGGGTGAAGTATGAGCAGTAGCCTCGGCAAGCTCTTCATGGTGACCAGCTTTGGCGAGAGCCATGGCCGCTGTGTGGGCGTGGTCATTGATGGCTGCCCGGCCGGCCTGCCTCTTGCGGAAACAGACATTCAGAAAGAGGTTGACCGGCGGCGACCAGCGGCAGCCGGCATTAGCACTCCCCGCCAGGAAGAGGATAAAGTTGAGATTCTTTCCGGCGTCTTTAACGGGCGGACTACCGGTGCCCCCATCTGTCTTTTGGTCTGGAACAAGGATGTTGATTCGAGTGCTTACGACGAGATGCGGTGGCTGCCCCGGCCCGGCCACGCTGATTTCACGGCCTTCGTGAAGTATGGCGGTTTTAATGACTACCGCGGCGGGGGGAGATTCTCAGGGCGGGTTACCGTCGGCTGGGTCATGGCCGGCGCGGCAGCCAGGAAGCTGCTGAGCACTATCAATGTTGAAGTCCTCGCCCACACCGTTGCAATCGGTAGTGTCAGCGCAGAAGCGAAGGCAATTGACGAGGTCAGGCAAAACGTGGACAGGAACCCGCTGCGGTGTGCTGACCTGAAGGCCGCCGAGGAGATGGTGCGCGTAATCGGCAAGGCCAGGGGCGAAGGTGACAGCGTGGGCGGGACCATCGAAGGCCTGGCACTGAATGTGCCGATAGGCCTGGGTGAGCCAGTGTTCGCTACCCTGGAGGGTGAGCTGGCCAGGGCCCTTTTTGCCATTCCGGCCGTCAAGGGGGTGGAGTTCGGAGCCGGGTCTGACGTCACCAAGATGAGGGGTTCGGAGAACAACGACCCCTTTGCCACAAGGGACGGCAAAATAGTTACCCTGACCAATAACGCCGGCGGCATACTGGGCGGGATCAGCAACGGCATGCCCATTGTGGTGCGGGTAGCCGTCAAGCCGACCCCCTCCATCAGCCGGGAGCAGCCGACTGTGAATATGCAGACGATGACCGAGGCTACTCTATCTGTAAAGGGCCGGCATGATGCCTGTATCGTGCCGCGGGCCGCGGTCGTGGTGGAGGCTATGATGGCGGTGACCCTCTGCGACTTCGCCCTGCGGGCAGGACTTATTCCGGGGGTAATCAAATGAGCATAGATGACCTGAGACGGCAGATTGATGAGGCTGATGCCCGCATCGTCAGGCTGATTGCGGCCAGAATCAAGATTGCCGAAGAAATCGGCAAGGAGAAGGCCAGGCTGGGCAAGCAGATTGTGGATATGGGCCGCGAAAAGCAGGTCCTGGAGAACATCAAGGCAATAGCCCGTGAAGCGGACGTTAACGAGGAAGACATCGCCAGCATCTACCGGCAAGTCATGGCCGCCTCTCGGATAAAGCAGGGCATGTCCGTAGCCTTTCAGGGTGAGGCGGGTGCCTATAGCGAGGAGGCGGCGCTAGGCTTCTTCGGTGCCTCAGTACATACTCGGCCATATGAGAGCGTGGATGACGTCTTCAAGATTGTGGAAAAGGGGGAGACACAGTTCGGCATTGTGCCGATTGAAAACTCGCTGGAGGGCAGTATCAGCCGGGTCTATGACCTGCTGCTTGAGTCCAGCCTGAAGGTCTGCGGTGAGACAGAGCTAAGGGTAGTCCATTGCCTGATCGCTCATCCGGGAGCGACGCTGGACACCATCAGGCGGGTCTATTCCCACCCACAGGCCCTCGGCCAGTGCCGGGCCTTCTTAAAACACCTGAATGCGGAGCTGGTGCCCACCTATGACACCGCCGGCAGCGTGAAGATGATCAAGGAAAAGGGCATTACCGATGGCGGGGCTGTGGCCAGTGCCCGGGCCGCCGAGATTTACGGGATGAAGGTTATCGCCCGTGAAATCGAGGACAATCCCAATAACTTCACCCGGTTTTTCATCCTGGCGAAGCAGGACGCGCCGCCGTCCGGGAATGACAAGACTTCGATTGTCTTCTCGGTAAAGCACCGCCCTGGTTCGCTGTTTGAGCTTTTGAAGGAGCTGGCGGACCGGAAGATCAATCTGACCAAGATCGAGTCCCGGCCTACGCGCCAGAAGCCATGGGAGTATAACTTCTACCTTGACTTCGAGGGCCACCGTGAAGACGAGGTGCCGCGCGCGGCCCTGGCCGGGATGGAAAACTATGCCCTGTTTATCAAAGTCCTGGGTTCCTACCCGAGGGCGAAGTAGGCGGTTTTTTTGCGTAGTTGTCATTGGAGCCATCCGCGAAACGCGGTTTTGGGGGCGAGAAGGGACGACACAGACATGGGAATGGTGAGAGGGAAGAGGCTTGTTGGGCATTTCGGTATGGGGAAAATCCC
>JACQTX010000013.1 GCA_016210585.1 Chloroflexota bacterium | reverse complement strand
TAAGAAGAAATCCCTCTCAATCTCCCCTTCGACAAGCTCCGGGCAAGCTCTTTACGACAGGGAGAGCAATTAGTCAACTTATTCATAAGACGTGATGCTAGCTGAGCGATGTGAGTTCGTGCCGGCTCCTTTAGTGCTATACTGAGAATGGAGGCTTACTCTTCCGATATAGACCAGTCTCATGCGTTACGTCAGGAGGCAGTCAGATGTTTGACAGGATTATGGTCTGTCTCGATGGCTCCAGTGCGGCTGAGGAAATCCTGCCCTACGCGACCGGGGAAGCCTTGGCCCACCATAGCCAGGTCGTCCTGTTACGCGTGGTTAGTCTTCATGAGACAACAATTCCGATTAGCTTCCCTGGTGAGTCTGGAATGCCAATGATGACGCAGGGCGCAGTCCGTCGCACGAGAGACGAAGAAAGTGAGGCGGATGGCTATTTGAGGCAAATCGCCGCACCAATGCAGGAAAAAGGCCTGGATGTAGAGTGCGTGGTACTGCCTGGTATGGTAGGAGGCACTATCATCAGCTATGCCAGGGAAAACAATTGCCGGTTGATCGCTATTGCCACTCACGGACATGGCGGCATCAGGCACGCGCTCGTCGGCAGCACGGCTGATTTCGTATTGCGCCACTCATCTGTCCCTGTCCTGATAGTCAGGCCGGGGACCACGAGAGCCTAATCTCATAGGACCATCTGGAAAACAAACATATTGGACATCGCCCAGTATTCCTCCGAAAATAGGTGTCATTTTGGAGGAGTCCTTCGCAGAAGGACGACGAAGAATCTGGCGGGGGAGGGAGGCAATCTTCAATCCTCCCCACCCTAACCCTCTCCCATCAAGGGCGAGGGAATTATGAAAGGTATTTCTGAGACGGCACACTATTAGCATGGCGAGACACTAGCCCATCTGAGAAGGCAGGAAAAGGGCTATCTGTGGCCAGATGGTCATGAGCGTAATCAGCCCTTGCTTGCGCCGAAACGCGCTGGAATTTGAGACGATGAATCTAATTTACTCTACCCAAATGCTTCGTATCACTCAGGTCTGCGGCTTCCATTGCAGCAGCTCAATCAGCACGTTATAGGTATCCTTGGGGTGGAAGATTGCGGCCCAGGAGAGCTTGTCTTCAAGACGTGTCACCAGCCGGATACCGCGCGCCGCCATCTCCGCCACAGCCTCGGCCAAATCAGGCACTTGGAAGGACACCATAGCCAGCCCCTCTCCAGACTTGGCCAGTGCCCTGGCCGTTGGGCCGTCAGTTGTCAAGGGCCCCACAATCTCCACGCCCATAGGGTCAATAAAGCTGACCACGTCTATCTCCTTGAACTCTCCGAAGGGCGTGAATTTAGTCTCCAGCAAATCGGTGAAGAAGCTGACCGCTTTCTGTATGTCCTTCACGCGTATGGCAACGAGGGCGAGTTTTTCGGCCCTGATTTCCCTGGTCCGCTTCAGGTCTCGTATGCCGTAGCTCATAGCCGCCGCCTTCCACTGAATAAGCTCTATCATCGCCCCGAAGGTATCGGCGGGATGGAGGATAGCCGTCCGGAACTTCGTCTCTTCCTGGCGGCCAATGAGCCTGATGCCGCGGGCCTTGGCCTCGGCCACCGCTTTCTCGATATCGGCTACCATCAGGGAGATGACCGATAGCCCCTCGCCGCGCTTGTCAATGGCCTTGGCCAGCGGGCTGTCCGGTGTCAATGGTTCGGCAATGCCTATGCCCAGCGGGTCAATAGACATGCGTATGCCCTGCTCCTTGAACTCGCCGAGGTCAGTGAACCGGGTCTCAAAGAGGTCGGCAAAGAAGGCGATGGCTTTCTTCAGGTCTCTCACGCGAATGGTAATGTGGTCAATACTCTCGACCTTCATGTTTCACCTCCGATATTGCGGTCGCCCAGCGGAACAAGTCGAAACGAACATAGCTCTCAGCATTCATCGGTCACTATCAGCCAAGAAAAAGCTGAAAGCTGACTGCTGAGGGCTTTATTTTACCTTCTTGCCTACGCCATTAAGCATGGGGTGTTTTGACTTGTATTCGATAAGCTCCATCATGATGCCGTGGCAATCAGCGGGGTGAAAGTAGGCCGTCCGGTAGCGGCTGGCGTTCTCGAATCCAATCTGCCGGATGCCGTGTGCCTTCACATGGGCCACACATTCATCGAGGTCGGTGACCTTCAGGGCGATGAGGGTTACCCCTTCGCCCTTTTCCTTGAGGAGCTTCGCAAAGGGGCTGTCTTCATCCAAAGGCTGGACGACCTCAATGCCATTGGTCTCCACAAAGCTCAGCAGGCCGGTCTCCCTCAGCTCGGGGAACTCGCTGAAATCAAGGCCGAAGGCGGCGGCAAACTGCTCGGCAGCCTTGCGGGCGTCCTTCACCCGGATGGAGACGTGGTCAATCTTCTCTATTCTCATCTGGACCTCCTATGATTTCGCCAAACGGCAGTGAAAATAATAGCACCATTGGAAAGGGCTTGACAAATCGCAACAGCATAGTTATAAGTGTTACAATAGTAACGTAAGATTGAGGTGTGAAATGAAGGTATCCGTCAGAGGACGTAGCAATATAAAAAGAGAATTCAACGAGTTGGCGAGTCATTGGCATGACGAGACCGGCCATCTCTCATCGCCATCTACTATCACTGGCACTGATACTTACCTGAAAATCATTTCGATGGGGAAACCTGCGATTCCATTTATTCTCAAAGACCTTCAAGAGCGCGGGGGACATTGGTATCGCGCACTGAGAATACTGAGCGGTACTGACCCTGTCCCACCAGAGGCAAAGGGCGACGTGCCGCAAATGAAGGAATGTTGGCTTCGTTGGGGTCGTGAAAAAGGTTATGTCAGATGACAGAGCAAACCTTGCCACAGGAAAGGCGAAAGACGTTCCCAAACCTCACCGATAACAACCACTCTGTGACCAGTCCTGAAACCGATGAATATAACTGTATCGCATGGGCATACGAAGTCAGTAATAAGTGGATGTGGCCTGGCGCCCTGGACTACTACTCACCATATGGACTGACGCGTTCGGACGATTTAGCGGCGCTTGTCCAACTCTACTTGGGTGAAGGCTACGCAAAATGTGAGCATGGCGAACCGGAAGAAGGATACAAGAAAGTCGCCATTTACGTGAATCAGGAAGGTCCCCAACATGCGGCGCTGCAGCTTGAGTCAGGTAAATGGACCAGCAAGCTGGGTGACTGGGAAGACATTCGCCACGATACGCTAGAAGCGCTTGAAGGCCAAGAGTATGGAAAGGCAACTATTTTTCTGAAAAAGCGCCGCGCCTAAATGTAGCTCTCCCCCCGAACCCTACCCCTCTTCCCTTACCCCCCGCCCGGCAGTGGCCCGGCTGCGGAGGCGCTGCGTCTCCTTTAGGATTTTCTTGCGCAGGCGGATGCTCTTGGGGGTGACTTCCACCAGCTCGTCGCGCTCGATGAAGTCTATGGCCTGCTCCAGGCTCATCCGCACCGGCGGCGTCAGCTTGATGGCAATATCCGAGGTGGAGGAGCGGATGTTGGTCAGGTGTTTTTCTTTGCAGACGTTGACCGCTATATCACGCGGGCGGGCCGTCTGGCCGACTATCATGCCTTCATAGACAAATGTCCCCGGGTCAACAAAGGTAAGCCCACGCCCCTGGGCGTTGTTCAGGCCATAAGTGACGGCGATGCCATCTTCTGAGGCAACCAGGACGCCGCTGCGCGTGGTATTCAAATCGCCATGCCACGGCTCAAAGCCCAGAAACAGGGTATTCATGGTGCCCTCCCCGCGCGTGGCGGTGAGAAAGCTACCGCGGAAACCAATCAGCCCCTTGGTCGGGATTTTGAAGGCCATGTGCACATTGCCGGTGCCATCATGGCGCATATCGGTAAGCTGGGCCTGCCGCTTGCTCAGCATCTCGGTCAGAATGCCGATATACTCCTCTTTGGTGTCAATGCTGAGGCTTTCCACCGGCTCCATGAGTCTGCCGTTTACAATCTTGGTGACGGCCTCTGGCTTGGATACTTCGAACTCATAGCCCTCACGGCGCATGGTCTCAATCAGGATAGACAGGTGTAGCTCGCCCCGGCCGGCGACAAGGAAGACGTCCGGCGTATCCGAGTCCTGCACTCTCAGGCTGAGATTTGTCTCCAGCTCACGGTAAAGCCTGTCCCGTAGCTGGCGGGTAGTGCCAAAGCGCCCCTCGCGCCCGGCGAAGGGCGAGGTATTGACGCCAAAGGTCATCTCCACTGTCGGCTCGCTGACCTCGATGCGGGGCAGGGCCTCCGGCTGTTCGGGACTGGCGATAGTATCACCGATAGCGATGTCCTCAATACCGGTAAGGGCGACAATGTCGCCGGCGGCGGCCTCCGCCACCTCAAGGCGCTTCAGCCCCAGGTGGGTCATTACCGCGTTGACCTCGTGCTGGGTGGCACTGCCGTCTTTGTGCAGGGCCACCACGCGGTCGTGCGGGGCGACCTTGCCGCGGTGAATCCGTCCGATGGCAATCCGGCCTTTATGGGAATCATAGTCTAGGTTGGAAACCAGCATCTGGAAAGGCCCCTCTTCGATAACGGGTGGCGGCACCTCTCGCAAGATGGCCTCGAAAAGGGGACTGATGTCTTTGCCTTCCGCGTCTGGCTCGCTTGTCGCCACACCCTGCCGGCCTACAGCGTAGAGCAGCGGAAAATCAAGCTGCTCGGCGCTGATGGCCAGCTCCAGGAAAAGGTCCTGGATGAGGTGCAGGACCTCCGGTATGCGGGCATCCTTGCGGTCTATCTTGTTGATGACGACAATCGGCTTCAGGTTCTTCTCTAAAGCCCGGCGCAGCACAAACTCGGTCTGGGGCATCGGCCCTTCGGCGGCGTCCACGAGGAGCAGGCAGCCGTCCGCCATATTGAGCACACGCTCTACCTCACCACCGAAATCGGCATGTCCCGGCGTATCAATAATATTGATCTTGACGCCCCGATACATGACAGCGGTATTTTTGGCAAGGATAGTGATGCCCCGCTCGCGCTCCAGGGCATTCTGGTCCATGATGCACTCGACGGTCTGCTGGTTGTCACGGAAGACCTTGCTCTGCTTGAGCATGGCATCCACCAGTGTAGTCTTACCATGGTCCACATGGGCAATTATCGCTATATTCCTGATGTCATCACGGTATGTCATCGTTTCAGTTCACCTTCGCTAGTCGCCAATGGGCAGTCTAACCCCGTCCGTCATCATGTGGGGACTGTTTGCGGGGACAAAGCCTAAAAGTCGGCTAGCCGGAGCCACTAGCTTGAAATGCGGGGTGTCATGTGCTGAGTTCTAAGTGCATCATAGCATGGTCTAGCTTCGCTTTCAAGTCAGGCACGTCGCCCTGTCATTGCGAGTCCTTCCGCAGAAGGATTCGGCTGAAGGAATGGTCTCGCAATGACAGTCCTAGTTACCGGCGCGTTTGCCCTCGGCGGGAAATCCGAGTAAAATAGCAACTGGTAACGTCCCGAAAGGCGCGCAGTTTCTCCAATCCACAGCAAAAACGTATCTCATGTAGCGCGCCCGGCACATGGCACGAGCTAAGAATGTTTTGGAGGCAAGATGCAGAGCAGTTATGATGCCGTCATCATCGGTTCGGGGCTGGGGGGTCTGGCTGCTGGTGTAACACTGGCCCGTGGTGGCTATAAGACACTGGTGGTGGAGAAGCGTGACCGCGTCGGCGGGCGGTGCTCCTCCTATGACTACGAGGGCTTTAAGCTGACCACCGGTGCCGCGGCTATCCACTACTCGGGGTGGGTGCCCCGGATTATGAAAGAAGCGGGCGTGAAAGCCGAGTTCCGCGAGATTCCGAGGGTATTCTACCGGATTGCCGGGAACGAATACGAGCTGGCGTCAAAGGGGCGGCTCGGCATGTTGTTAGACGTTCTGGAGAAGACCGAGGTCAATCGGGCGGCCATGACCGGGCGTATCGTCAGGGAAGTGGCGGCCAACAAGGTGCTGGGCAGCCTGAAGCAGGCCATTGGCGGGCAGGAGAAGACGGGGCTATTTACCTTCCGGGACTGGCTTCTCCAGTACACGGACAATGACCTGGTGCACGAGGTCTTCGACCAGATTTGTGCCGCCGTCGTTGAGGCCCACTCCTGGGAGCTACCGGCGGCCCAGTTCTTTCTCTTTATGGCCAAATCGGGCGGCGTGCGGGACGTCTCGCTATTCCCCGGCGCCAACCTGCCTGTGATGCAGGGCCTGGCCCATGTTATCAAGACGAGTGGTGACGTCTGGCTTAATAGCCCGGTGAAAAAGATCGTCATTACTAAAAGGGCCGCCACCGGGGTCGTCGTGGAAAAGGATGGCAATGATGTGGAGGTCCCCTGCAAGGTGGTCATCAGCAACATCGGCCCGCGAGAGACGGTGCCCCTGGTTGGCAAGGAGAACCTTGATGAGGACTACCTTAGAGAGCTGAGGGTCAAGCTAAGGCCGAGTCCCGTCATGCTCACCTTTATTGCCAGCGATAGGCCGCTGTGGCGGACGGAGCCGGGTACCATGCTGACCATCATTGGCGGGCGGCGGGTGACCCTCATGATCCCATTGACCAATACCTGCCCGGAGCTGGCCCCACCGGGGCAGCACCTGATTTATGCGGCGGGCAAGCCGCTCTCCTGCCTGCTGCCGATGGACGTGGAGTATGAGCGCCAGCAAAACTTGCTGGACATCAAGGAGATGTTACCGGATTTTGAAAAGCACGGGCGTATCCTGAAAATGGAGCCGCATAATATCACGGATGAGTTCCCCGAGGCTCGCACCTGGAATGGTTACGAGGTCCCTATGGAGACACCGGTGCCCAATCTCTTCAACGCCGGAGATCCCGTTAAGTCACAGGGGCTGGCGGGCACGTCCGGCTCAACGGAAAGCGGCGTCCGCGCCGCGGAGCTGGCGAAGAAAAGGCTGAAGGGGTAGCTCTGCGAGTTGAATGACGCATGGCTCGCAATGACAATTTGACATAATATTGTTTGCTTCTTCTACTCAGGAGCTAGTGTATGTCAACAGACAACGTCGCCGTCATCGGTGGTGGCCTGATGGGTCATGGCATTGCCCAGGTGGCGGCTATGTCTGGGCAGGAAGTAACGCTGATAGACGTGTCCGAGGCCGCATTAACGAAAGCTAGGCAGAAGATGGCGGACAGCCTCGGCCGGCTGGCGGAGAAAGGGAGACTACAGGGACGACCTGAAGACGTGCTCGGCAGAATCAGCACAACGACCAATTTGGCTGATGGTGTCCACAACGTTGACTGCGTCATTGAGGCTGTATTCGAAGACATTAACCTGAAGCAACTCATTCTTGGTGAGGTGGATGCCCACGCACCCGGCCACGCCATCCTGGCGACCAACACCAGCGGCCTGTCCATCACCGTAATCGCAGAGGTCACCCGGCGGCAGGAAAATGTCATTGGCATGCACTGGATGAACCCGCCGCAGCTCATGAGGCTGGTCGAGCTAGTGAGGGGCAAGCACACCAGCGATGAGACTTTGCAGGCCACTCTTGGCCTGTGTCATAAATATGGTAAGGAAACGGTCATTGCTGAAAGGGACGTGTGGTTCTTCCTGGCCGCCCGGGCCCGTATGGGCTGGACACTGGAGTGTGCCCTGATGTATTTGAGGGGGGAAGCTGGTGTCAGGGAAATTGATGCTGCCGGCAAACATAAGGTCGGCCTACCGATGGGTGAGTTTGAGCTGGCGGACTTCCTCGGCGCCGTGGATATCAGGACGGACGGCCTCAAGTCTGCCGAGCAGATTCTGAAAGGCCATCCCGACTTTGAGCCATGGCCGGGCCTTCTGGAAGCCTATCGTCAGGTAGTAGCCGGGCTGTGGGGGCCGATGAAGGAGAAGGGACTGAGCGGCATTAAGACGGGCAAGGGTTTTTACGACTATCCCGGCGGGAAATACATCAAGCCGGAAATCCCACGGGAACTGGCGGAAAAGGTCCATCCCCTTCAGCTCCTGGCACCCGGCCTTAACTCAGCGGCCTGGTGTGTCAGCAACGGCGTGGGCAGCATCGCGGACATCAATAAGGCATTGCGCCTGGCCTACGGCTGGCCGAAGGGCATCTTCGAGTTCCTCGGTGAGTATGACATCAAAGACGTGCTGGCCACTTTGAAGGCAAAAGAGGCTAAGTCCACAGGCTTACTGCGTGAGTTTTACAGGCCGGACCCGCTGCTGGTCAACTGGAAGACCTGACCAAGGCCGAAAGCGAAGCTATTTAAGCGAAATAAATATTTACGTATGGAGAGGCAAGCAAATCCTAAATCCGAAGTTCTAAACCCTAAACAAATTCAAAGTTCCATACTTGAATCCCCGACCGTAAGGTCGAGGGAGGAAGTTCTCCCTGAATCTTTTTAGTGGGGGTTGCCTTAGTGGGGGTTGCCTATAAGTCGCATCATAGGAAAAAGATTCAGGGCAAACGAAGTTTGAGATAGGTTAAAACCCCGACC
>JACQTX010000058.1 GCA_016210585.1 Chloroflexota bacterium | reverse complement strand
CTTTACAAAAGGGAGAGGCAGCCCATCGAGGCGCGGATTTGCATAGTTGATTTATACTTTTTCGGCAATCTGGTTAGGGTATAGGTGGCTGGAATCGCTATGTTCGTCTTAGGCACAGCGGGACATATTGACCACGGCAAATCGAGGTTGGTGCTAGCGCTCACCGGCATGGACCCGGACCGCCTGCGGGAGGAGAAAGAGCGCGGCATGACCATTGACCTGGGCTTTGCCTGGTTCAAGCTGCCCAGCGGGCGGGAGGTCGGCATCGTTGATGTCCCCGGCCATGAGCGCTTCATCAAGAACATGCTCGCCGGCGTAGGCGGCATTGACCTGGCCCTTCTGGTGGTTGCCGCCAACGAAGGTGTCATGCCGCAGACCAGAGAGCACCTGGCCATCCTGGACCTGCTGGAAATACGCCGGGGCATTGTGGTCATCACCAAAAAGGACCTGGTTGACGAGGAGTGGCTCGCCCTCGTCAAGATGGAAATCGAAGAGCTGCTGGCCCCCACCACCCTGGCCGGATCGCCCATTTATGCCGTCTCCGTCATCACCGGGGAAGGCATGCCAGCCCTGCTGACAGCCCTCGATGACCTGCTGGCCACCAGCGAGCCGCGGCAGGACCTGGGCCGGCCCAGGCTGTCTATTGACCGTATCTTCACTACGGCCGGTGCCGGCACCATCGTGACCGGAACGCTTATTGATGGCTCGTTGACGGTGGGACAGGAGGTAGAGGTTGTGCCTGCCGGCGTCAAGTCACGCCTGCGAGGGCTGCAGACGCACAAGGCCGCTATTACCACGGCTACACCGGGCAGCCGGGTGGCGGCTAATCTGGTGGGCGTGGCCACCACCCAGCTACAGCGTGGCGATGTTCTCACCAGGCCGGGTGGGCTGACCGCCACCACCCTGGTCACAGCCAAGCTCCACCTGCTGGCCTATCTGCACCACCTGCTCAAGCATGATGCTATTGTCAGCTTTCATACCGGTGCCGCCGAGGTCATGGCCAAAGTCAGCCTGCTGGAGACCGAGAAGCTGTCGCCGGGACAGTCCGGCTGGGCACAATTCTTCCTGGAGAAGCCCGTGGCGGTGGTCAATGGGGACCATTTCATCATTCGCTCGCCGGATGAGACCCTGGGCGGTGGCAAGATTATCGAGGCCCATGCCAAGCGTCTGCGCCGTTTCCGTGCCGCTATCATCCAGAACCTCAAGGCGAGGGAGGAGGGGACGGCAGAAGAGGCGATCCTGGCCCTGCTGGCGACCAAACAGCCGGTCGAGTTTGCCAATTTTGTCGGCAGCCTTACTGTCCATAACGCCCGGTCGGCGCTGGACGGTCTAGTCCAACAAGGCCAGATTGTGCCCTTAGGTCAGGATGAGCATCGTTTGCTTTTCACGAAAGAGGGCTGGGAGAAGCTGGCCCAGAAGGCGGTCAGCGTGGTCCAGGACTACCACCGCAAGTTCCCCGCTCGTCCTGGGATACCCAAGGTGGAGCTGACCAGCCGTCTGAAGCTGGGGACACACTTCCCGTTTGCCTTGCAAAGGCTGGCGGAAGGCGGGCTGCTCGCAGGTGAAGGCACTACTGTCCGTTTGCCTTCCTACCGGATTCAGTTGAACGCGGCCCAGCAGGCAAAGGTTGGCGCCTTCCTTGATGCCCTGGCCCGGAACCCTTATTCTCCACCCACTGACCTTACCCCTGAGCCTGACGTGTTGAACCTGCTGGTGGAACAGCATAAAGTGGTGAAGCTCAGCGAATCGGTGGTAATAGCGGCTACGGCTTATGAGACGATGGTAGAAAAGGTGACCGCCCGCATCAAAGCGCAGGGCAAAATAACCCTGGCTGAGGTGCGGGATATGTTCCAGACCAGCCGCAAGTATGCCCAGGCCTTCCTGGAGCACCTTGATGAAAAGCGCATCACCCGCCGCGTAGGGGACGAAAGGGTGCTATGGTCTCTATGAAGAAATTCAAGAGCCTTCTTGCCCAAGCAGATTGGCAATTTCTCTTTAGGGTACCCACTACACCCACTTTCTACACATCCTCTTAGAATGATTGTGGTTACGAAAAGTCAAACGTGAATTCTATCGTGGGATCGTTGATGAGCAATCGCGGTGTCAAAAGGCAGCACTCTCCGCCGACTCCACACCCTTACCCCACGCTCTCGTAGCAACTGGTGCAGAGGATTTCGCAGTTGGCCAGGGTATCGCCACCGGCCAAGCTGACTTGGTGCGCTTCCCAGCCGCCCCTTTCCGATGTGCCCCGGTTCTTCCATACGAGGGCTCGCCCGCAGGGGGTGCGGAAATGGCTGTGCGTCCGCCGGTTGCACTCGCACTGCTCATTGGCTCGTTCAAAGGCTTGCCTTACCACATCATCAGAAAATGCCATGCTATGTCCTCCATTGTCATGGACGTGTCCAGCCAAAGCTGGACACGTCCACGTGACCCAATCGTTGCTCGCATTAGAGGTTATTATAGTCCAATATTGTCAGCAAGTATAGTGCTGTTGGCCTCCTGTTTCTTCCTGCCGTATAATAGCAGTGAAATCACCACGGAGGCAGGTATGCAATACAGATGTCCCCTCCCGCTTTGCGGGATGACTACGTCCACGGCCAGAGAGTTGGCGTTCCACATGGTCTGCACCACCCACCTGAGCGAAAAACACGCGGAATGGATAAAGGCCCAGGGTATTGACTATAGAATCGTGATAGCTATGAGGGGCAAGTATTACGGCACCCTCGTAAGCGCCGTAGAAAGCAAGTGCCGGACAGAGGCTATTTGACATAACTGGTCTTTTATTCGGTGGCATCCCCCTTCGGCAGGTATGTGACGCTGCGTGCCCTTCCTTCACTATCTCGACGCTCTCCCGCGGGTTACCTTATCGCTGGCCAGTGTAGTATACTGTTCTTAGACCTGTTCTCAGGACTCACGTATGGGCTTTGAAATTGTCTCTGATTTCGTGATGACCGGCGACCAGCCACAGGCGGTGGCCAAGCTGGCTGACGGGTTAGTTAAAGGCTACAAGCACCAGACCTTGCTGGGCGTCACCGGCAGCGGCAAGACCTTCACCATGGCCAACGTAGTCGAGCGCGTGCAGCGGCCTACGCTGGTGCTCTGCCACAACAAGACCCTCGCCGCCCAACTCTACAGCGAGTTCAAGGAGTTCTTCCCCAATAACGCCGTGGAGTACTTCGTCAGCTACTACGACTATTATCAGCCGGAAGCCTATGTTCCGCACACGGACACCTATATCGAAAAGGAGACCGATATTAACGAGGAGATTGATAAGCTGCGCCATGCCGCCACACGCGCCCTCTTTACGCGGCGGGATACACTCATCGTGGCTTCCGTCTCCTGTATCTACGGCTTGGGCGAGCCGGAGGAGTATCACAGCTTCGTATGCAGCTTGAAACGCGGCGAGAGCCGCCCGCGCGACAGGGTGCTGCGCCAGCTCGTGGACATGCAGTATGAGCGCAATGACATTGACTTCACCCGAGGCAGGTTCCGCATCCGCGGGGATACCCTGGAAATCCAGCCGTCCTATGAAGAGCTGGCACTGCGTATCGAGTTCTTCGGCGATGAGGTGGAGCGGATTGTCGAGATTGACCCGCTCACCGGCGAGCTTATCCGCCAGCTTGATGCGGTGGACATCTACCCGGCCAAGCACTTCGTCACCTCGCATGACAAGCTGATGCGGGCCATCGAAAGCATCAAGGCCGAGCTGGAGCAGAGGCTGGCCGAGCTGAAAAGGCAGGGCAAGCTCCTGGAGGCCGCCCGGCTGGAAGCCCGCACCAACTATGATATCGAGATGCTCAAGGAGGCTGGCTACTGCCCCGGCGTGGAGAACTACTCCCGCCACCTGTCCGGGCGCGCCCCGGGCAGCCCGCCCTGGACACTGCTTGACTACTTCCCGGACGATTTCTTGATATTTGTCGATGAGTCCCATATGACCCTGCCGCAGGTGCGGGGCATGTATCACGGCGACCGCTCCCGCAAGGAGACGCTGGTGGAGTATGGCTTTCGCCTGCCCTCGGCCTTGGACAACCGCCCGCTCACCTTCGCTGAGTTTGAGCAGCACATTAAGCAGGTGGTGTATGTGTCAGCCACACCGGCGGAGTATGAACTGCAGCACAGCCAGCAGGTGGCGGAGCAGCTTGTCCGTCCCACCGGCCTGCTGGAGCCGACCGTTGAGGTCAAGCCGACCAGGGGGCAGATTGACGACCTTTTGGAGCAAATCCGGGTGCGCGTTGCCAGAGGGGAACGCTGCCTGGTCACTACGCTGACCAAGCGTATGGCGGAAGAGCTGGCCGAGTACCTGGCCGAGATGGGCATCAAGACCCACTACCTGCACTCCGAGGTCGAAACGCTGGAGCGGGTGGAGATACTGCGCGACCTTCGCCTCGGCGTGTATGACGTGGTTGTCGGCATCAATCTGCTCCGGGAGGGGCTTGACCTGCCCGAGGTCAGCCTAGTCGCTATCCTGGACGCCGACAAAGAAGGCTACCTGCGCTCGGAAGGGTCGCTTATCCAGACCATGGGCCGCGCCGCCCGCCATGTTGATGGGCACGTCATCATGTATGCCGATACCATGACCAGCTCTATGGAAAGGGCCATCGCCGAGACCCAGCGCCGCCGGCGTATCCAGGAGGCCTATAACCAGGAACATGGTATCACGCCGCAGGGCATCCGCAAGGCCATCCGGGACATCACGGAGCGCGTCAAAGTGGTAGCTGAGCCCCGCACGCCTTATATCGCCGCACCCATCAGCAAAGAGGACATTGCTCGCCTCATCAAGGAGCTTGAGTCCCAGATGAAAACGGCGGCGCGTAACCTCGAGTTTGAGAAAGCCGCTCTGCTGCGCGACCGTATTATCGAGCTGCGGCGGGAGCTGGGCGAGCCGGTGGTGGTCAAGCGATGACAGGGGACCACCCGGACCAGGAGACCCGCCAGGAGCGCCGGGAAAAGAAGCTCCGCAAGAAGCGGGCGAAAATGCCCCAGCACGGCAAGAGCCTGGCCAGGATATACCGCAACGCCGTCACGAAGCGGGGGAAAGAAGGCTGAATACTGCACACTCCGACTCGTTACGGTTGTGGAATGCCGAGGTCCTAGCATATTTTGAGCGCCGGCCTGTTGGGAATCTCGGTGTGGCGTGGCACTGTAGAGGTCTTTTGGTTGGCAGGATTAAAGTATATCCCTAAAATAGCGAATCAGCTATGATTAGCTTCACCCACAAGGTGAAAAGGGGAAATGATAATTCCTGAATGCTGCATTAAGCACACACCATTCGTATTAGCTATGACGTAAGCATTCAGG
>JACQTX010000020.1 GCA_016210585.1 Chloroflexota bacterium | reverse complement strand
ATACCTTCCTGATGGAGGCCCCCGTATGGAAGACCAGATTTACAGCTATCATGCTGAGATGTGCCGTGTTTTCTCTCACCCTAAACGGCTGGAGCTTATCAATCTATTACGAGAGAATGAGATGAGTGTGGGCGAGCTATCCCAGAAGCTGGGGCTTTCACCGGCTAATCTCTCCCAGCACCTGGCCATGATGCGGGAGAGGCGCATTCTGCTGGCACGCAAAGAAGGCAATAGCGTCTATTACCGCATAGCTAACCCGAAGCTCCTGAAGGCTTTTGACCTTTTGCGAGAAATCCTCTTTGAGCAAATCAGGCAGGATGCGGCCCTGATTGTTGGCAGCAAGGCGGAATAGAAGGGTGGCGTCAATGAAGCTGGGCATCATTCTTAACACCAATGTGCCGGAGACCGCATGGAACGCGCTGCGCCTGGGCCGTAAAGCCCTTGAAGCGGAAAATGAGGTTGGCCTCTTCCTCCTGGGAAGCGGTGTGGAAATAGAGAATATCCAGGACAGGGTTTTTGACGTCGCCGATGCTCTGGCCAGTTTCCTCGATGGCGGCGGCAAGTTGCTGGCCTGCGGCACCTGCCTCAAAGTAAGGCATCAGAAGACCGACGTGTGTCCCGTCTCAACGATGGCGCAGCTGGTGGCGCTTATTTCCGATGCGGACAAGGTAATTACCCTGGGCTAGGCGGACCGCGATGAGAAAGATGGCCGTGGTGGACTACGGAAAGTGCCGTCTCGAACTGTGTGATGGTGGAGTCTGTGCGGCGGTGGCGGCATGTCCGCATCACCTGCTCAAGCAAGAGGCAACCTATACGGCACCTATGCCGGACCCCGCTATCTGCCGGGGCTGTGGCCAGTGCAGCCTGGCCTGCCCATTCAAGGCTATCGTGCTAAGGTAAACTAACACAGCAATTCACGCATGACTGGGAGGGTACTTGCGGGACGCACAAGAGAAACCCTAAATCCTAATATCGAAATCCGAAACAAATTCTAATTACCGAATGCACAATCTTCGAAATATTTGGTATTTGAATTTTGGTATTGTTTCGAATGTAGGATTTAGTGCTTAGGATTTGGTCTCCGCAGCGTGTGTTATAATTTATGGTAGTTTTTAGGAAAGGAGAAACCATGGACAGGAACGTCAGGTTAGCCCTTATCATTGGTGGTATCGTTGTCGGGCTGCTGGTGATTGTGCCCAGCATTGTTGGGCTCTTTTACGGAGGCTGGGGTGGCGGCTGGGGTATGATGGGACCGGGGATAATGGGCGGATTCGGCTGGGCAGGAGGACTTATGGGCATCGGCATGATTGTTTTCTGGGGACTCATTATTTGGGGCATTGTCATCCTGATACGGGCGGTGAGTGGACAGCCTGGCGGTGACTCTTCGCGAGGGGAATCAGCCCTGGAGATTCTAAAGCGCCGCTACGCGCGCGGTGAAATCACCAAAGAAGAATACGAAGACAAGAAGAAGGACCTGGTCTAGAAAACTATATACAAACAGTCAAAAGGGGGGACAAATATGCCTGGTAAAAAGGTCCTTATCCTGGGCGGTGGTTTTGGCGGCCTGGCGGCAGCCCAGTTCCACGCGTGTATATGGAGCCGCCATCAAAACGCTTCTTGAAAGAGCGCCGAGAGCTTGAGCGAGAGCGATTGGAGGCATTGGTGTGAGACCTATTGGTAACCATGGAAACCCGATGGAGGCGTGCAATGAGGAGATTGTTCATTCTTAGTATTGTGGTGGCTATCGCTGGCTTGCTGGCATTTGCCGCGTGTGTCCCCTCTCGGGCGCCCGGTTACCAGCAGCCTTACCCCTATGGCTCTGGCGGTGGTGGCATGATGGGTGGTGGTGGAATGGGTGGTGGTATGATGGGACCCGGCGGCATGGGCGGTGGCATGATGGGGCCAGGTGGCATGGGTGGTGGCATGATGGGCGGCGGCGCCCCTTATAACCCCCAGGCTAGACCCATTACCATTGACCAGGCAGCGGAAGCCGTGCGGCTGTACCTGAATACCTACGGCGGGGACCTGGCCGTCACGGAAATCATGGAGTTCGCCTTCAACTTCTATGCAGAAGTCGAGGAGACGGCTACCGGTGTCCACGCCATGGAGCTTCTCATTGACCGGTACAGCGGTCAGGTATACCCGGAGATGGGACCCAACATGATGTGGAACACGAAGTATGGCATGATGGGCAGTCAAGCGGGAACGCCAAGCGCCCGGATGCCAGTAGGCCCGGAGCAGGCGCAGAACATCGCCCAAAAATACCTGGATACCAGCCTTCCTGGTCTGACAGTGGCCGAGGCCGATACCTTCTACGGCTACTACACCCTGCATACCATGAAGGGCGGCCAGATTGAAGGAATGCTGTCCGTGAACGGCTACAGCGGCGCTGTCTGGTACCACACTTGGCACGGCCCCTTCATTGGGATGAAAGAGTTCGAATAGTATTGCCGCGACGATGAGACAAACCATCTACCTTGACTACAATGCCACGACACCGATTGACCCCGTTGTTCGGGACGCGGTGCTCCCCTATTTGGGGGAGCACTTTGGTAATCCTTCAAGCGACCATATCTACGGAAAAGACGCGAAACTGGCCGTAGCGCATGCCCGGGGGCAAGTGGCCTCGCTTATTGGTGCCAAGCCAGAGGAGATTGTTTTCACGAGTGGGGGCAGTGAGAGTGACAATCAGGCTATCATCGGCGCGGCCCTGGCCAATGCGCACAGGGGCAGACATATCATCACGTCATGCATAGAGATGGCAACGTCACTGATTTAGTTCGGATCATACTACTATGCCATACCAAGTCTTTGACCGCCATGCCAGTGAATATGATGCCTGGTACGATACCGAGGCAGGCAAAGCCATTTTTGCCATGGAGGTGGCCTGTCTCCAGCCACTGCTGCACAAGTATGGCAGACCATATCTTGAAGTGGGCGTGGGCCCGGGACGGTTCGCCCAGACACTGGGGATAGAGTTTGGCGTTGACCCGGCACCAGCCATGGTGGATATGGCGAGAGCCAGAGGCATCAAGGTTACGGAAGCCACCGGCGAAGGATTACCCTTTCCCGATAGGATGTTCGGCGGGCTTCTTCTGGCCTTCACGCTATGTTTTCTGGACAATCCGCGAAAAGCCCTCTACGAAGCCTGGCGTGTCCTTCAAAGCGGAGGCGGATTGGTGCTCGGCCTCATCCTCCGCGATAGCCCCTGGACAGAGTTCTATACCCTCAAGGGCAAGAAGGGACACCCGATATACAACCACGCCAGGTTCTTCTCTAAAGAGGAGGCAGGGGAGTTACTCCACGCCTGTGGGTTCAAAGTGCTGGACTATCGCTCCGCTCTCTTCCAACCACCAGGACAGAGTACTTATCAATACGAGTCCCCTCTTTCCGGCTATTGGCAGTCAGCCGGTTTTGTGGTCATAGACAGCGTCAAGCAGGAAGTCAGCCAGTAAAAAGGGGTTATTCCTGTCATTGCGAGACCATCCCGATGAGTCCTTTTGAGAAGTATGAATCGGAAGGCGTGACAATGACAGGTATGCAGTGTTGGTTAATGCGTTCGTATTAGTCCTCCTCGTGGCGTCTCTAACAAGGGACGTGACGGATTGGGGCTGCTCATCACCCGGACTTGGGTATAGCCTTCTTCTCCAAGCCCTTGACACGCTCATCGGACCAGCGGCGCACTTTGAAAACAGCATGTGGCAGAGGCTCAGGCGACTCCTTGACGTCAAAGCCAATGCCAGTTACGTCCCGCAGCTCGTTGGAAATGGTTTTTAGCAATGCCTTCTTGGTTTCCTCGGACAAGCCCTTCTTGAACTCAATGCGGACCTCCGCGGTCTCTCGCCTGTCTTCAGACATGTAAAGGCGGCCCTGGTACTCGGAGGTGCCTTCTTTGGTAAATACGGCCTCGTCAATCATTTCCGGCCAGACATTCACGCCCTTGATTTTCATCATGTCATCATAGCGGGTAATAGTGCCGCACTCCAGCATGTCGAAGGGCCGCCCACAATCGCAGGTGCCGTAGGGGAACCAGCGGACTCTATCCGCAGAGCGGAAGCGCAGGAAGGGTGATGCCTTCTTGTTCAGGGGTGTCACCACCAGCTCACCGACCTCACCCGATCCTACGGGTTCCAGTGTCTCCGGATTGATAACCTCGTGAAGGGACAGGTGCTGCAAGAGATGATAGTAGCCGCGTTGCTCGCCCTGGGCGGCGCCTTTCTCACAGGTGCCGCCGGCGGCCCACTGGGTGGAGCCATAGTAGTCAAAGAGCTTGGCGTTCCATTTCTCCTCAATCCTGTGGACAAAGGAGATGGGGTAGGCTTGAATAGCCGTCAGGATTTTGCGCA
Source organism: Chloroflexota bacterium (assembly GCA_016210585.1). Taxonomy (GTDB): domain Bacteria; phylum Chloroflexota; class Dehalococcoidia; order Dehalococcoidales; family JAFGLR01; genus JACQTX01. Next base: position 4,994 of record JACQTX010000020.1, on the reverse strand, counting down.
CCCAGAGGTCTTTGGCCGGGTTAATCCCTATCTCCTCCGCCTCTGCCGTCAGAGTGTCCAGATACGCCGGCGTGGAGAAGATACCGGATAGCTTGAAACGCCTCATATACTCCAGCTTGGTCTTGGTGTCATACATACCCAGGTTGAAAACATCGCAGCCCAGCTTCATCAGTCCCAGGTAATGTGCCGGGGCCGCAATGGTTATGCCGAGCGGCAGCGGGTTCATCACCTTGTCGCCCCGCTTCCAACCTGACCAGACGTACAGGGTGTCCACAGCCACCCCGGCATAGCGCTCCAGGTCTGCCTCGGTCATGGTATGCACCTCCTGCCCCTTGCCGGAGGTGCCGCTGGTCAGGTAGGTGAGGAAGATCTCATCCTCCCGTACTGCCAGGCGTGTGCCGTAGGGCGGTTGCTCCGCCTGGTCGGCTACCATGTCTTCTTTAGTATTGAAGGGGACCTTATGGATGAAATCATCCATGGTCTTAATATCATCCGGCGTTATCTTGGCGGCTTTGAACTGGCGCTGGCACAGGCCGCTGCGAGCATAGGTGTAGTCCAACTGCTCCTTCAGCAAACGCCACTGGTATTTCAGGAGGTCCTCTCGAGTCATAGTCTCGATTTCCGGAATATTGTATCTCTTTTCCACAGCCACCTTCCTTAATTTTTTTCAGCTATCTACTATAGTCATCTTGTTTTTCTTTTGTCAAGGAAAAACGACAGGGCAGTTTGATAACCTGCTTCTGGTGGGTGTGGACAGACTAGCTCTTAGTGACGCAAGAAAAAGCAATAGTGAGCCGCCTGGGCGAGTCCTTAGACTTTGTGAGGCTTGTTCTGAGCGATGCCGAAGAGACAAGACTGTGAGCTATATTTCGACACCCGCTTCAGATGGACGGAAGGGCTTAGCCATCCGTGACTAGAGGCGGCGCAGGACCCAGATGACCTTGCCTTGGATCTCGATGTTATCCGGGTCAGTGTAGATGGGTGACATGGTCTGGTTGGCTGGCTTCAGGATGACGCGGCCTGGTTCCCGGTAGATTTTCTTCAGGGTCACCTCCTGCCTATCCTTGAGCCATACCGCCACCATATCGCCGTCATTTGCGGTCTGAGTCGCTTGCATCAGCACAATATCGCCATCGTCAATGAGGGCATCAATCATCGAGGTGCCCTTCACCTTAAGGGCGTAGATATGTCTCTTGCCCTGGGTCATCTCCTGGGTCAGCCTGAGGATGTCCTGGGGCATTGTTGTCCAGCTATCGGCTGTGGGCACCGGAATCGGCTCGCCGGCGGCAATGGTGCCCAGCAGAGGCACGTCAACCAGATCTGGCGTCGCCCGGTCCGCGAGGCGGATGCTGCGGAAGACCTGTGGGTCACGCTGAATTTGGCCATCCTTCTCCAGCCGGTTGAGATGGTGCTGGACGACAGAGGTGGTGCTTATATGACACCCCTTGACAATATCCCGGACGGTCGGCGCATAGCCCCGTTCAGCGACAAAGTCACGTATGAAACTCAATATGCGCTGGCGCGTGTCTCTGGCCATCGTTTTCCCAAAACAATTGTGCTAGCACAAGCGTATCACTGATTGGGTGGCCTGTCAAGAGGCCGAATCCCTATTTTTGTCAAATGGCCATCTATCATGTATAATAGAGTGCGTTAGTTCTAGTTTCGGTAGTCGCGCCTCCCCTGTCCAAACTTCAATGAAGCATTGGATGACCCGAAATCTAACTAAAATCAGGAAGAGGCAGGTCATCCAATGTGTATTATGGACACCCTCCAGTGTTCCGAATGGGGCGTTGCTTTTTGTTGTAGGCCTGAATAGTGGCAGCTGTTCCGATTGGAGGGTCAGGCGAGTGGGCCGGGGCAGTGCTCTTTTCGCTGTGAAAGGCCTATCCGCTCAGGTGTTTGCTGCCGCAAAGCCAGGCTTGGTTGGTAATCCGTATGAAATTTAGGTATACAGAGGCCATGGATGCAAGGGCCCGGGTATGCCTGTGGAAAGGACTGATGTGCCATGGCATTGCAAGTGACTATCCGTGATGGGGAGTCTCAGGAATCGCTTCTCAAGCGTTTCCAGAGGACGGTGCAGGTAGATGGCATTCTGCGTGAAGCGAAGGCCCACCGTCACTTCATTTCAAGGGGGGACGCCGCCCGGCAGAAGGCGCGGGCGAGCGCCAGGCGGAGACGTCGCCTCCAGAGGTAGCACTTGCGAAGCGTCTCTCTGACGCCTTCAGATAGTAGCGACTACAAGATATAGAGACGCGTGGAGAGTTGGCCACGCTTGGCGGGCCTGCCGCCAAAGGCGGCAGGCCCGCCACTTCTTCTGATTGACAGTGACAGGGTTTCCCTGTATCATTCCCACTATAACGTTGAAGCTTCCGGGTATATAGTGCATGGCACGCAATCGCCAATATGGCTTGTCTATGGATGGGTATTCTCTATTACCGCTGGGCGCCGTCGTTGCTGGCATTGCCATAATTGTCGTCCTGGTCATTCGCCTTTCAACGGGGGCGCAAAAGGTCCTCATATCTTACCTTTCGCTGCTGGTCCTGTGGGGTCTTAGCGCCTTTGTGCTTCGTGCTAATTTGTCTGCCGCGCCTTCATCCCTGTGGTATGGCATTTCTCTGGTAGCGGGAACAGGTAGCTCGGTAACCTATTATCAGTTCATCCGTGCTTTCTTCAATAAGCCGGCGGGAGTGGTCATCTACCTGGGCTACGCCGCCTGCATAATCTTGGCAATCATCTTTAGCCGCACGTATGCCGCGAATGACATTTTCCAGCAACAAACTGGTGCCGCCATTTACGTGCCCGATCTTCTTGCTATTGTTTTCGCTGGCATGGCGCTCTTCCACATCGTAACAGAGTCCAGGAAAGCCACTGACCCCTATGCCCGGAATAAAATCTACTATCTGCTCGTGACGGTATCTATTTTATTGCTCTTCCTGGTACTGGGTTTTGTCCCTCTTCTGACGAGGTACGCCCTGGATATCGCCGGCAACCTGTTGAACGCTGTCGTGGCAAGCTACGTAGTCCTCAGCACCAGTCTGCCGGATGTCACCTTTCTGCTGCGGCGCACGCTGGCCCAGCTTCTGGTGCTCATCACTATTGGCGCTGTTTTTGCTGGTCTGATATATGCGTCTTATGATTTTCTGTCGGAACGGCCATTTTACAGTATAGTGCTCACTCTCTCCGGTGCTGCCCTGCTGCTGACACTGGGGACACGTCCGCTCAGACTTGCCATGCAGCGGTGGGTGGACTGGCTCTTCTATAGAGAAACTCAGAGTCACCGCGAGGCCCTGGTCAATTTTGGCAGCCGGATGGGTGGCATTCTCAATCTGGATGAGCTTGTCAGCCACATGTTGCCTTCGCTCAACGAGGCGCTCCTCACCTCGCAGACCAGACTTCTTCTGCTTGACAGTGACAAGGCCGAGTTCATCACGCAATATACATATCCGGAGACCGATAGTAACTCCGGTGTATCTCCCCGCCTCAGCACCGATAGCGCTATCGTAGGTTGGCTGGCGAATAGCAGCGCGCCCCTCCAGACCAAGACGATAGATAGTATCCCGGAGCTCAAGCCACTACCGCAGCCGGAGAGGGAGCTTCTGATGCAGGCTGGCTTGCACCTGCTGTGTCCCATTAAGAGTCGGGGCAAGCTCGTTGGGATACTGTCCCTCGGCGCCAAGCGGTCAAGGAACCCCTATTCCCACCAGGACATTCAGCTGGTAATGAGCATGGCCGGCCAGGCTGGTCTCATGATAGAGAATGCCCAGCTATATACTCAGGCCATAGCCCTGGCCACTACGGACGGGCTGACCGGCCTTTATAACCACCGCCATTTTCACAAGGTGCTGGACCAGGAGATAGCCCGCTCCTCGCGTTCGGGGACGGTGTTTTCCCTGGTGATGCTTGACTTGGACCTTTTCAAAAGCTACAACGATACCTATGGACACCCGGCGGGGGACGGGCTCCTGCGCGAGACCAGCGAGTGCATCGGGATTTCCGTCCGTACCACTGACCTGGTTTTCCGCTACGGTGGGGAGGAGTTTGCCATCATTTTACCGGGGACAGCGCTGGAAAATGCCTACGTTGTAGCCGAACGTATCCGTAAGACGATCGAGAAAAGGGCACGGCCGGGGATGGTAACGGTAACTGCCAGCCTGGGCATCGCCAGCTGGCCAATGGACGGGGTCACCAAAGAGCAGGTCATTGCCCGCGCTGACACTGCGCTGTATCTCGCCAAACGCAAAGGCAGGAACAATACCTGCCTGTCCTCTGAGGTTACCGACACGGAATCAGCCCTACCGGAAACGTTGCAGGCGGCGAAGACACTGAGCACGGTGTATGCCTTAGCGGCTGCCGTAGAGGCGAGGGACCCTTACACCTACGGGCATTCGCGGAAGGTCAGCGAATATGCGGTAGCCATAGCCAGCAGGCTCAGCTTGCCGGCAAACCAGGTGGCGACACTCCGTGCGGCGGGTCTCCTTCATGACGTTGGCAAGATAGGCATACCCGACTCTATTCTCAACAAGAAGGGGCCTCTCACCGAGGATGAATGGGTACTGATGAAGTCCCATCCATCACGTGGCGTTGAGATAGTCAGACAGGTCGCTGAGCTTAACGATTGCCTGCCGTCTATTCTATACCACCACGAGCGGTTCGATGGCAGTGGCTATCCTTCCCGTTTGCAAGGCGAGGCAATTCCCCTTGGGGCCCGTATTTTGGCCATTGCTGACGCTTTTGATGCCATGACTTCCCTGCGCCCCTACCGCCGCCGCCAACCCACAGCGCAGGAGGCTGTCGAGGAACTGAGGCGCTTTTCGGGCACCCAGTTCGATGCAATGCTGGCGGATATCTTTTTTCAGATTCTGGCGTCAACACCGGCGCTGTCCCCAAAATAGGTAGCGACAGGGTCCCCTCCCCAAAACGTTTTGTATTATCTCGAAAATACCCAAAGAACTGTCATTACCCCGAAAATAGGACACAATCCGTCATTCCAGCGT
>JACQTX010000051.1 GCA_016210585.1 Chloroflexota bacterium | reverse complement strand
CTTCTGTTCGGTCTGCGACAATGGTACACTACTCGTCTCCCGGGTGGCGCAATGATAGTGGCTAAGTGGCGCAATGTTTCTGGCGATCTGCCCGTTTACCGGCTCAATGATGGTGGTTTTTCACAGGTATACCTGAATCTTCGCCAATATGCTAATTTCTTCCAACCTACGATGAAGCTGGTATCTAAGACCAGGTGTGGCGCCAAGGTGCGTAAGGTATACGATACCGCCAAGACGCCGTATCAACGGCTACTGGACTCAGGCGTGCTCACACCGGAAAAGAAAGCCCAACTGGCGGCTACATACGCCGGGCTGAACCCGGTCCGCCTGTTGAGTTACCTCAATGGTAACCTGGAGAAACTGTGGAAACTAGTGGATAGAGCTACTCCCAATTCCAGGACCAAAGGCAGCACTAATTCGGTAACCGGCATTTATGAGGCAACGACTGCAGTTCGGTAACAGTCTCTATTGACGCAACACGTAGGTGCGGAGCACCTGTTATCTAAACTGAAAAGCCGTAGGGCAGGTTTCCCAACCTGCCTGGCCACGGTTGTCGGGTTGGGAAACCCGACCTACAGATTGAATCGCTATTCTTGGGGAGTAGACCGTTTAGAAAGCTGTCTGTAAGCCGCTCATGGTGAGCCCTTCAGCTTCGCTCAGGGCAGGCTTGTCGAATCCACGAGCGGGTTGTTAAACACCTAGTGGAGCGGATCTTGTTGACAAGCCTGACAGGACTCCATTAGGCTATATACGGCGATTGCATTCAGGATAGCCCAAGAAGGGCAGAATAACGACCAACCGGGGAGATACATCCGAATGTCACGAACGGTGAAATCCAAGGCCAGGACAACAAAGGTGGAACCGCTCGGGAAAGACAAATACGGCAAGCAGTGGCTTGTCCGTATTGATGATACCGGCGTCAATGGTATAGCCTTCTTTTATATTTTCCCGGCAGAGACCTCGCGCAAGGATATTAGAGCTTTGCATGGCTACATTATGGAAGCGAGGGTTCAGAAGCTTGACGATGGACTGGTCTGTATGGGAGACATCAGTCACGAGGTGACCGCGGACATGAGGCGTCCGCCAAACTCCCTGCATATTTTTCTTAACGATAACAACCATACTGATAGCGACTGTGATAAGGCCACGAACTGGGAGAACCGGGGCATAGGCGAACTACTCATAAAGCGCCTGGAGAAATGGACTGAACAATCAGGCTGCTGCACCATATACGGTCTCTTAAGCCCTTACGATAACATCGAGAAGCTCAAGCATTTCTACCAGAAGTGCGGGTGGCAAATCGAGATCTTTTCCGAAGAGCGGAAGAGGGAAGAAGGGCAGGATTTCTATATAGGCAAAGTCACCAGGTGCTCGGTCAGCTCTCACTGAGAAAATAGGGGGACCTTTACCCTGGCACGTAGAGGAAGGAAGGACAGCAGATGCCGGTAGCGATTCTATACCGCGAGGAGCTTAAAGAATATGATTTCGGGCCGGGTCATCCCTTTAGAGGAGACAGGTATGAGATGTTCCCGCGCTTCTTGCGGGCAAACCTCGGTGAGGACGGCTACTACCGCATCATCAAAGCGGAGCCAGTGGGTGATGATGACCTGCTGAAGATATGCACAAGGGACTACATCGAGTTCACCAGGGAGTATTACCGTATCGCTAACGTGAGCACGGAATGGGACTACAATAGCGACTTCTACAAGAAAATTAGAAAATATCACTCGCTTGATAACCGGGCGATTGGCGGCTGCGGCAAACTGGAGGAGGCGGCGCGTCTGATTGTGGGCCAGGGCAAGCTGGCCGCTGACCTTGTGCAGTCCGGGAAGTTCGAAAAGGCGATTTCCATAGGCGGCGGCATGCACCATGCCCGGCGGAGCTACGGGGAAGGCTTCTGCATCTATAACGATGTCGCTTTTACGGCCCTGTACCTCATGGAGAAGTACGGCTTGGAGAGAGTCCTGGTCCTGGATACCGATGCCCATGCCGGAAATGGCACCAGTGAGTATTTCTATAGTGAGCCCCGTGTCCTGTTCATTGACCTGCATCAGGACCCCCGCACCATCTACCCCGGCACCGGCTTTGCGAAAGACACCGGTTCCGGCAAGGGGGCCGGCCTTAACATCAATGTGCCCATGCCGCTCTATGCCGGCTACGATTCCTTCCAGCTAGTCTTTGAGCAGATTGTCGAGCCTATCACGGCGGAGTTTAAGCCGCAGATTATCATTCGGAACGGCGGCTCTGACCCCCATTTTGGCGATGCGCTGACCACGATGGGACTGCCGGTGAAGGGCTTCAAGATGATTGGCGAGAGAGTCAGGAAAATGGCCGAGGCTAATTGCCAGGGCAGGCTCGTTGATTTTATTGGCTCCGGCTACAACGAGGAGGTCTTACCCCACGCCTGGCTGGCCTTGATTTCCGGGCTGGCTGGTTTCCCGCTGGACCCGCCGGAACCTGGTGCCACTCCGCAGCGCTTCCAGAAGGACCGTGCCCTGGAAGAGACCAAGAAGGTAGTGACCGAGGTCAAGAGCTTTGCCCGGGACTACTGGCATTGCCTCTGAACCACACTTCCAGCAAGGACGTCACCGCGGGTAGTGGTCAGCCATAGCAGTGCTAAGTAGCACTTACCATTAGATGTGGTAACACAAGCGTCTCTGCCTGTGAGCCGGGCAAAAGTATAGTTTTCCGCGAAACGCGCAAACCGGATGGACACCAACATAGTCACGGTCAGTCTGAAGCGTCACCCTCATCCTCTTTATTCCCCTCTCCCGCAGTCGCAGGAGAGGGGGAACTAAAAGGGGCGAAGTGTTAACCACTTTTCATCAAAGGGTTGTAAGTTTGCGCGTTTCGCGGAAGGATCACCATGCGGTGTCAATAATGACATTTTGGTTTGGGACTACTAAATTGTTTGCAGGTTCACATAGATTTTTGAGCCGGATTATTATAAGATATTTGGCGATACAAGAATGAGAAAAGAATAGCCTATTTGGAGAACGAACATGACAACACAAATATGTAACCCATTTGAGCGGGGGCCTTACGTGCAATTAGCGGCGTTTTGCGAATACGTGCTTCGTGAAGCGGATGGTGTCCTCTCGCTGGTGCGCGTCGTTAACGTTGTTACACACGCGGAACGCGGGCCTAACCCACCGGAAGAAATGCCTGAATTTCATTTCCCTTTGAACCTTGTCTTAACTTGAAATCAGGCACAGCCAAAGGCCGTCACGATATTACGATAATACCGGAACAACCATCGGGAGAGACTTTAAGCCCAATCAGTATGTCAATAAATATGGAAGGCGAGGGCAAGGGCGTCAACCTGGTCAGCCGCGTGGACATGCCATATAGGCTGGAGGGACTATACTGGTTTAAGGTTCTATTCGACGGCCAGACTATTACACGGATTCCACTTGAGGTACGCTACTCCAGGATGGTGACAGGTCAGGCCAAGACAAGTTCATAGTCTCTGTTGCCCCTGTCACGAAAGTAGCCTCGCTACTTTCGGCCTGATATGGATATGGTTCATACTTGATTGGATCATGAGAAATATGCGTAGCGAGAAGTTTCCGGAGATTTCGTTCATTTGTGATGCCTGCCTGGATTTCTGCCAGGCCTAATTCAATTGTGCCCGCCAGGTCTGCCACAGCGCTATCGGGGTTGCTAAAATAAGATGGTAGCATGGGAACAAGCCATGATTCCAGTTCGCGCAGAGATATGCGGCGTTCAACGTAATCTGTTACCTTCGAGAAAATCTCTAATGAGGTGGCCATGACAATTGACTCCTTTTGGTCGGAACCGGAATGGGTCCCACAGAATAGGATACAGGAGATATTCAACCGCTGTCAATATTTTGAAAGAACGCTTAGCGGTATCCTGAAAGCTCGCATTCTACGTTACGATAATCATCTTAAACGCACGCAACGTCAGAAGTTGGGAAAGCCAAAGTGCACAAGAAGCCAGATTGTGCTCTACTCTACCATGGAAGGACGACCGGTCGCCATCGTTCATCAGTATAGGCGAAGAGACGGAACTCTGGGTGGCACAGGCAGGCCAGACCCGAAAAGGCTTTTTGTAGCAGGCAAGGTTCTTGCCGTTAGGGAAAGCCCGTAGCCAATTCTGACTTTTTGTCTGTTTTTGCCTTAACTCCCCGACAAACTCGATTCGCATTTACCCTACCCCTTGGCAAAGTCCAGCAAGTTCAGTCTGAGCGTCTCCCTGCCGCCCCAAGCGTCAATCTCCAGGTTAAAGACGATATCCAGGCGCGGCGTCATTTCCGCGAGATAGTGTCCCAGCCCGAAGCCAACGGCGCTCCACACGGCGCCGTTCTGCTTGAGCTTCAGGCGGAGGTGTTCGCTATTATCGCCCATCGCCCGGCAGTCCACAACCTCGACACCCCGGCTCAGGAAGGTGGGCAGGGGATTGCCTTCACCGAAGGGCGACAGCTGCTGCATTACCTGAAAGGTATCCCCGACTAGGTCACGCAGGGAGACCACAACATCAATATCCAGCCGGGGGCGGAGGTCAACGCCAGCTAGCTGCGTAGTGGCTAATTCCAGAAGCGATTCGGCAAGCTGCGGCAAATGACGGGTGGGCATGGTGAAGCCGGCCGCCTGGGCATGCCCACCATACTGGGCGAAGAGGTGTCGGCACTGGTTCAGGGCGGCAATCATGTTGAACTCGGGAATGCTCCGGCAGCTACCCCCGCTCATCGTTTCGCCCACCTTGACCACGACGGCCGGGCGGTAGAACTCCTCAGACAACCGGTTGGCCACCAGCCCGGCAATGCCCGAGGGGTATTCTTCATCGCTGGCCACCAGCAATGGTGTCAGCCCGCGGGCCATCACCTGTTCTCTGGCCCTGTCCACGAACCGGGCGGTCAGGTTTTGCCGCTCGGTGTTTTTCTGCTCCAGCCAGAGGCCCAGCTCGTGGGCTTCCTCCGGAGAATCGGTCGTCAGCAGGCGGTAGCTGGTCATGGCGTGCTCCAGCCGGCCGGCTGTATTCAGGCGCGGGGCAATCACCCACGAGATACGGCCGGGGTCAATAGTCCCGTTGTTCAGCCCGGCCTGCGTCATCAGCTCCCTGATGCCGAGACGTGGCGCCGCGTTCAGCACTGCGAGACCCTGCCGCACAAAAAGGCGGTTCTCGCCTAGCACTGACACCATATCAGCGACCGTGCCGAGGGCGACCAGGTCCAGCAGCCCCTCAAGCTGTGCCTCCCGGCCTACGCCTCGAAAGAGGGCCTGCAGCAGCTTATAGGCCACGCCCACACCGGCCAGGTCGGGGAAGGGGTAACGGGCCTCCCGCTTAGGATCAATGACAGCCAGGGCAGGTGGGACTTCTTCCAGCGGGGTATGGTGGTCAGTGATGATGACATCCAGTCCCAGTCGGTTGGCCTTTTTTACCTGGTTCAGGGCTGTAATCCCGCAGTCAACAGTAACTACCAGGCCAACCCCCTGCTGGTAGAGACTTTCCAGTGCCGCCGCTTTCAGCCCGTAGCCCTCGGTGAGACGGTGCGGTATGTAGGGGATGACCTTACCGCCGAGGCGGGTTAGCCCCTCGGTGAGGAGGGCCGTGCCGGTGATACCGTCAACATCAAAATCGCCATAGACGGCGATGGTCTCGCCGGAGAGTAGTGCTTGGTAGATTCTCGCCACCGCCTGGCGGATATCCGGCAGGAGAAAGGGGTCACCGGACAGGCGGGCATCCCCCATTAGAAAAGCTTCAATCCGTGTCGGCTCGGTGAGACCGCGGTTATAGAGAAGCTGGACTACCAGAGGCGGCAGTCCCGTCATGCCAGCCACCAGTTGCACCGGCGCCGGCGGCAGGAGATGCCAGCGGCAGTGGTTCAAATCATACCCCGGTGATTACCCCGAAATACAACCATTACCCATTCGGCCCCGTGTCAGAGCACGGGGTAAACTCCATCTGGAATCCAAGTCGGATGTTTGCCTGGATACCGACTTTCGTCGGTAAGGAAATCCCCCTTAGTCCCCCTTTAGTAAAGGGGGATTTGGAAACTATCCTCACTAAGCCCACCCAAGGCAAGGCGACTGAGTGCCAGCTACCCACTCTCTGCATAGCGCCGGAAGACCAGGACCGAGTTATGCCCGCCGAAGCCGAAGGAGTTGGACATGGCAATATCAATCTTAGCCGGGCGGGCCACATTGGGCACATAGTTCAGGTCACACTCCGGATCGGGATGGGTCAGGTTGATGGTGGGCGGAATCAAACCATTCCGGATGGCCATGATGCAGATGGCCGCCTCGAGGGCACCCGCCCCGCCAATCAGGTGCCCGGTCATGGACTTGGTCGAGCTTATCGGCACTTTGCACTGGCCGCCAAAGACCTTCTTTATCGCCATGGTCTCCACTCTATCGTTGAGGGGCGTTGAGGTGCCGTGGGCATTGATATAGTTGACCTCGGTGATTTTTATACCCGCGTCATCGAGGGCGGCGCGCATGGCCCGGGCGGCACCATCGCCGTTCTCATCCGGCTGAGTGATATGGTAGGCATCGCCGCTGGCCCCGTAGCCAATAATCTCTGCCAGAATGTGCGCGTCGCGTTTGCGGGCAAAATCGAGGTTCTCCAGGACGAGCACGGCGGCACCCTCGCTGATGACGAAGCCGTCACGCTCCGCGTCAAAGGGACGGGAGGCCAGCTTTGGCTCGGTGTTTCTGGTGGAGAGGGCTTTGAGGGCATTGAAAGCGGCTACGCCAACGGGATTGACGATGGACTCGCTCCCGCCGGCGAGCACGGCCTGGGCATCTCCATCCTTGATTAGCTTGTAGGCGGCACCGATGGCATCAGAGCCGCTGGAACAGGCCGAGGTGACGCAGAGATTGGGACCTTTAATGCCCAGAGCGATGGATATTTGTGCTGCCGCCATATCGGCAATCATCATCGGCACCAGGAAGGGGCTTACCCGGCCAGCACCTCTCTCGAGCAGCACCTTTATCTGCTCAAAGAGGGTGGTCAGCCCGCCAATGCCGCTGCCCACAATAATGCCAATGCAGTGCTGGTTGCTGGCATCAATATGCAGGTCTGACTGCTTCATCGCCTCCCGGCTGGCCGCGACGCCGAGCTGGGCGAAGCGGTCCATGCGGCGGGCGTCCTTCCGGTCTATGTAGTTGGTCGGTTCAAACCCCTTTACCTCGCCGGCAATCCGGGTCTCGATGCCGTAAGACGCCGGGTCAAAAGAGGTGATATAATCAATCCCCGACCGACCGGCAGCCAGGGCTTCCCAGACTGCCGCTGTGTCCAGACCCAGTGGGCATAGCGCACCCATGCCCGTAACTACAATTCGATTGGAATTGCTCATCGTCCACACCTTGCCTTAGTTGATAAATTAGTAGATGAACATGAGGCTGAGCCTGTTGCCGTGAGGTGCTTCGGAGTGTGACGACCCGAGGGGATAGATGTCCCAGCCCACCCTGGTCGCCATCTTATAGACGTCCATGCCCTGTGCCTCCATGGATGAGCGGGCATAGAGCGGGTAGCGGCAGCCCTGTCCCGGTTTCAGCGCCGTGCACTCCTCCGTAGGGCAAAAAAAGCGCTTGCACGGTCCGGCGCCGAAGCCTATGGCTAGGTAATAGCCGCTGTAGAAGGCATCTGCCTCGATAGACCTCAGAATATCGAGCTGCATCTTGGTCTTGCGCTGGTACTCCTTCATTTGCTCCGGGGAGCGCTCACCAGCTAGGGTATCTGTCGGCTCTACCTGCCGGATAAAGAGGGCGTAGCGGTAGCTGCTGGACAGCTTTCTTGCCTGGTCAAGGTCCATGGCGTAAGGCGGGCAATGGCGGTTGGTGCCAAACCACTGGCACTTGGGGTAGATGCACTTCATCCGCACCCTTTCGTCAATGACGACCATATCGGTGGTGATAATCTTGGCGTCAGTGGCACCAAGCTCGATAGCGCGCTGGCGCAGCTTCTCCAGGTCCTCTTGCAACATCTCCTCGGGAATACTTTCCATAATCTTACGCACCATTTACTCTATCCCCCTGATAAAGACACATACTGCCAGCCCTTGACGCGGACAGCCTCAGTTTGACCCCCTGGTTCGGTGACATTATAATACGCTTGAGAGTCACCCGTCAATTTCAAGCCGTCTTGATAACATTCATTCTTAGCCCCGCAGGCGCTAAGTATGCACATCAAAGCATTTCTATTGCTTCCGGACTAAAATGGTGAAGAAAAACGGTCTCGTAACCGTATCCCTGGACACGCTGGGCTGCAAGATCAACCAGGCCGAGAGCGAGCTTCTGGCCCGAGAGCTCGGTGACGCCGGCTATCAGGTAGTCCCACCGGACGGTCAAGCGGATATCTATGTCCTGAATACCTGCAGCGTGACCCACATCGCCGACCGCAAGGCCCGCCACCTGCTGCGGCTGGCCCGGCGGCGCCGTCCCCACGCCTTAGTCGTTGCTACCGGCTGCTATGCGGAGCGTGCCCCGGAGGAGCTGGCGGGCATTAAAGGTGTTGGCCTGGTGCTGGACAATAGCCAAAAAGCAGACCTCGTAGCTGCCCTACACCGCCAGGGATACTCCCCTTCGAATGGGGCAGAAAGTCCCCCGGACTACCATACGACGCTGCGGACGCGCGCCTTTCTTAAAATCCAGGACGGCTGCCATAACTTCTGCACCTACTGCATTGTGCCTTTGCTGCGCCGCCAGGAGACAAGCGTCCCGGTAGATGAGGTTTTAGCCCAGGTGCGGCAGCGCCTCGCCGAAGGCTACCAGGAGGTAGTGCTGACCGGTGTCGAAATAGGCACCTACGATGATAGTGGTGTCAACCTGGGCGGCTTGCTTAAGTGGCTGCTGGCAGAAACAGCTATCCCCCGCCTGCGCCTATCTTCCCTCCAGCCGCAGGAGGTAACGCCGGAGCTACTCGGCCTCTGGCGGGACGAAAGACTCTGCCGCCACTTCCACCTGTCCCTGCAAAGTGGCTGTAATAGCGTTCTCAAACGGATGAACCGGCGCTACACCGCGCAGGAATATGCCCAGGCAGTGGCCCTGATCCGCACTATGTTGCCAGACGTGGCCATCACCACGGATGTTATCGTTGGCTTCCCGGGGGAGACGGAGGCGGAGTTCGCCGCAAGCTATGAGCTTTGTCGGCAGGCCGCCTTCGCCCGTATTCATGTCTTCCCCTTCTCGCCGCGGGAGGGGACACTGGCCGCGGCCATGCCGGGACAGGTGTCCGATGGCGTCAAGCAGGGGCGCATGCAGCAGATGCTGGCACTGGCCGAAGCGTCCGCCGTCCGCTTCCGGCAGCAATTCCTGGGCAAGACCGTGCCGGTGCTATGGGAGAAGCAAGCCAATGGCTTCTGGTCAGGCCTGACAGACAACTACATCAAGGTCTATGCCCGGAGCGACTGCCACCTGGAGAACAGGATTATGCCGGCAAAGCTGGCAGAGCTGGCAGGTGACGGTGTCCGGGGGGAGATAGTCCCGCTTTGACAGACCAAGCATCAGCATCTGTAGATTCATGGGAATCAGCCATGCCCATTTACATGGGCACCACGAAGGACGAAAACAATGTAAACCATACCGACCCCGTATCGGAGTACGGGGTAAACTCCAGTCGGTATCCAGGCAGGGTTCTTGTCTAGATTCCGGCTTTCGCCGGAATGGAAAAGCGGTATTTTCGTAACAATCCTTAAAGGATAGAGGGGGCACCTGGAGCCAGGCTCCGGGTGCCCCCTTAATGTCTAGGGCTTGTTTGGTACTCCGCTCATCAGGCGCGGCGTTTCCTCATGGCGAAGAATACGCCCACACCGATAACTACCACCGCAACGATCACGACGATTATCCACCAGTTCATCTGGGCCTGCGGCGTCACCGGGGCCGGTGCCGGCGATGGTGAAGGTGTGGGTGCCGGGGTCGGCGTCGGTATTGGCGTTGGCGTGGGGGATGGTGCCGGGGTGGTGGGCGCCGGCGTCGGGGTCGGCGTTGGCGATGGCGGTGGTGGTGCCACAACGGTCACCATGACGGTAGCCGTAACCGGCGGGCTTAGCGGCGTATGGTCGCCTTTCACCAGTTGGACGCCCAGGGTATGCGAGCCGGGTGAGACATTCTCCCAGGTGGCGGATGTCGCCGGTGCGGCCTTATATGTCCCAGCGGCACTCACGGCGGGCTTACCTGCCTCAGTGGGTATCGCCACATCCAGGTAGTAGTGGACATGGCCCTGTCCGGCGGCAACGGGCCCGGGCGGGACAATCTGGAAGTTGGCCGTCTCGATGCTCACCGTGATGTTGCCCGGCTGTAGCTGGGCACCGGCCGCCGGTGAGACTATCTTCACAGCGGGTGGCGGCGGTGGTGGTGGTGCCAGAACAGTTACCGTGACGGTAGCCGTGACTGGCGGGCTTAGCGGCGTGTGGTCACTGTTCACCAGCTGGACGCCCAGCGTGTGCGAGCCGGGCGGGACATTCTCCCAGGTTGCCGATGTGCTCGGCGCAGCCTTGTAAGTCCCGGCGGCACTCACGGCGGGTTTACCTGCCTCAGTGGGAATCGCCACATCGAGGTAGTAGTGGACATGGCCCTGCCCGGCGGCATTGGGCTGGCCGGGCGGGACAATCTGGAAGTCGGTCGTCTCAATATTGACCATGATGTTGCCCGGCTGTAGCTGGACACCGGCGGCGGGGGAGGCTATTTTCACGGTGGGTGGCGGCGGCAGGACCGTTACTTTGACCGTAGCCGTGACCGGCGGCTCAAGCGGCGTATGGTTGACATTGACGAGCTGCGCGCCGAAGGTGTGCTCGCCGGGTTTCACGTTCTCCCAGGTTACTGATGTGCCTGGCGTCGCCTTGTAGGTCCCGGCAGCGCTGACGGCGGGTGCTCCGGGAGTCGTCGGTATCTCTACATCCATGTAGTAGTGGAGGTGCCCCTGCCCGGCGACGGCCTGGGTGCCGGGCGGCACTAGATCGAAGTCAGCCACACTCACCGTCACCGTCACATTGCCCGGCTGGAGTTTGGCACCCTCCGCCGGGGCGGTGATGGTGACCTTGGGCGGCAGCTGTGCGACCACAGCAAAGGTGGTGAAGTGCGTTACGTCAGCCGAGATAGTGTTGGTGGCCGTGTCCATCTTGCTGGTCACGCTGACCCACTTGGTGCCGTCCCAGAAGCTGATGCTTAGCTGCTCCGGTTTCACTCCGGCCGGCAGCTTGGTCGGGTCGAACTTCAGCTTGATGGTGATGGCCGGCTCAAACTTGGCGCCATCCGGGCCAAAGTCAACGGCGGAAACTATTGCCTTCTGTTTCGGTGGCTCCGGTGACTTATCGGCTTTCTTGGCGCTCAGAGTGGCCAGGGCCTTGCCCTCTTTGTCCGTGAGCTTGGCATCCTTGGGCACCTTGATGGAGTGAGATTTGTCTTCGGCTTCCAGCTCAATCTCAACCTCCACCTTGCCGGAGCTATCAACCTTCAGTCCCGCTGACCCGGTGGGCACAATGAGACCGGTCATGCTAACTGTAGTTGTCGTTGGTGGTGGGGGTGGCGGAGCGAAGAAGACGGGTGGAGGCGGCGGCGCCGGCGTGGTCACGGAGACGGGCGGGTCAGTGACCACTGAGGCGCCGATACCGTTCACCGCCGCGATGCGGTACCAGTACTGGGTGCTGGCTGTGGCCGTGCTGTCATTAAAGGTCTTGGCATTGGCGGGCGCCGTCAGCGGAATCTGGCCGGCGGTAAAGGTGCTGTTGGTGGCCCGCTCGATGCGGAAGCTGCTCTCATTAGTCGAGTTGTCCGTCCAGCTCAGGGTGACCATGTTGGAAGAGGCGGCCGTGGCGGTGAACCCGGTTGGTGCCGCCGGGGCGGTTAGCCCTACTTCCACCGCGGCACTGGGTGTGGCGTCACTGGCCACATTGAAGGCCACCACGCGGTAGAAGAACGGCCCAGCGCCGGCGACGGTATCATCTGTAGCCGTGGTAACGCCGGCGAGGACGCTGAAGGTGACCAGCGGCGGCGTGAAATCGGCATTACCGCCGCGCTCGACGCGGAAGCCAGACTCGTTGTTGGAAGCATCCGTCCATTTCAGGTCAATACGCGTGGGGCTGATAATCTGGGCGGACAGCGCGGTGGCCGGGGCCGGGGCTACTGTTGGTGCGGCCGGCGTTGTGGCTGAGGCGGCCACCGAAGGCGTGGAGTCACCGATGATGTTGGCGGCCACCACGCGGTAGAGGAAGGTGGTGCCCGGTGTCAGCGGCGCATTGATGTAGGAGGTCGCATTAGCGGGCACGGTGCCTATCACGGTAGCGGCTGCGAAGGTGGGATCAGCAGGGGTAGTCCGCTCTATGCGCAAGCTGGACTCGTTGGTGGAGGTATCCGTCCAGGTAATGTTAATCTGCTCGCTGCTGACGGCGGTCGCTACCACGTTGCCCGGGGGATTTGGCTTCAGTACAGCTATCTGGAGGACATTCGATGAGGTAGAGTCACCGGCGGCGTTGACGGCAAAGACGCGGAGGAAGTTCGCCACACCAGCTATGGGCTGAAGGTCGGCGAGGGTGGTCACATTAGCCGCCACGGTATGGGTATGGAAACCGGCGGTGGTGTTGGCGGGAACTTTGAAGGCTTCACTGGCGTGCTCGATGCGGAAGCTCAGCTCATCGTCCGCGTTGTCCGTCCAGTTCAGGTCTATCCGCGGGGCGGCTACTGTGCCGGTCAGGGTGCCGGTCAGGTTGCTGGGCGCGGTGGCCACACCAACCCTGGCTATAGCTGTATTGGAAGCAGTGGAGTTGCCGGCACCGTTTACCGCAATCACACGGTAGGAGTAGGCATTGCCCAGGGCTACGGCGGTATCCGTGTAGGTTGTCGTATTCCCGGGCAACAAGACGCTCGTAATGGTGGCGAAGTTGTCCTGGGACCTTTCGACACGGAAGACCGATTCATTGTTAGAGGCATCGGTCCAGGTAAGGTTCACCTGGGTAGGCCCGCCCAGCACTGCGGCAAGAGACGTGGGTGCAGCCGGCGGGGCGGCAGCGACAGCCAGCAAAGTCAACGTCTTGGCTATTGCCACGCTACCCCCGGCGGCGTCTGTGGCACGGAAGAACAGCCATGCTGTGGAGTTAGCCGTTACCGGCGGTAGGGCGAGCGTGGTCTGGTAGAGGCCTGTAGCCGCATCCTTGGCGATGGGGCCCCACATCGCGGCATTGGGCGCCGGTGCACCGCCTTCTTTGAAGAACTCGACGGTTACCGGAGTACCAACGACATCCAAACCCAAATCAATGGCGGTTGGCCCCAGGCCTGACGGGTCATCGGCAGCCATAATGACGAAGTTGACGGCGCCGATGGCCGGGTCGGGGTTGGTTATCGTCCACTGAGTCGGGGAGATGGTGGTAACGTTCCCGCTCCAGAGGAAGGCTGTCTCGATAGTGGGACCGGGAGGCTGGGCGGCACTGAACCGGATTATCTCGGCCACTATCGGCCCCGGGGCTAAGGTGCGGTTGGCGACAATCCTGACCCCCTGGCCAACCTGTGGGACACCGGGGAAGTCACGCACCAGGGTGGAGGCACCCTGATAGACGAAAACAGGGGGCGTGCCGATTTGCCATTCGCCCGTGGTGGTGTTCACGGCGGTAATCTGGCCGAAGATGACAAAGAGGGCCAGCGAGCCGGGTGGCAAGTCAAGAGGCACTCCCGTATCATCAATAACCGGGTTCGGATGTATGGGAGGTTCAATGGCCAGGGGTATCGGGGCAAAAATCTCCATGGCCTTCATGACGGCCGGGGCGCCGGGCGTGATGGCACCGGCAGTAGCCATGAACTCTACGGTAACGGCAGAGCCTACGCCCAGGCCCGGGTCAATAGCGGTAGGCCCAAGGCCGAGCGGGCCGGCATCTAGCAGGATATTGAAGTTCGCCGGAGCACCGCCGGCCGTGGGGGTAAGCGTCCATACATTGACACCAGCAGTAGTCACCGTCCCGTTAAAAAGAAGGGCGGTGGTGACCACTGGTGGTGTCACGGGCTGGGGGCCGGGGAGGCGCTGGGTGATGACCTCAGCCGTAATCGGTCCGGGGGCTATCGTGCGGCCGGCCACGGCTCTTACCAGATCACCGACGACGGGGGCACCTACAACAGTGCCGACTGGGGCATAGACAAAGGTTGACGGCGTGCCGATGGCCCACTCCTGGACAGTTGGGCTGATTTGGTTGATGGCCGAAAGCCGGCCTTCAATGACGAACAGGGCAGTAGTCCCCGCGGGCAGGGTAACGCCCGCCGGAGCCACCACTGTACTATCATTGCGTAAGCCACCGCCCGGAGGGAGCAAGACCGGGACTACCTGGGCAAATATTTCCAGGGCATCAAAACCGCCGGCGCCCACCGGCAAGGTCTGGGCCTGCCACTCTACCGTCTGGATAGCGGATGGCGGGACGGCCGTTGATGTGACATCAGCGCGGATGATATTGGGGGCGCCGCTGAAGACCTGCGGGTTCTGCCCGGCACCGGGTGGGGCGGGCATGACCAGGTTAATAGCTGGGGGAGCTGCCGCAGCAGGCGGTGGACCACCCCCACCGCCGGGTATCGTCGCCACAGCCGTGTTCGATGGTAGGGAGGCACCGGTAGCATCAAAGGAGCGCACACGGTAGGAGTAGGATGCCCCGGCCGCCACCGCTGTGTCATTGAAAGTCGTCACATTGGCGGCGGTGGTGAAGGTGGCGTCAATGGGGACGAAGTTGTCCACCGCGATGGACCGCTCAACGCGGAAGCCGGTCTCATCAGGGGAGTTGTCTGCCCAGGTCAGCGTAACGCTGGCCGGCGGACCGGCATTCACCGTGGCCACCAGGCCACTCGGCCGCAGCGGCACGGCGGACACCGCCACCGGGACCATCATGCTGAGCAATACTGCCGCTATCAAGAAGAGTGGTAAGAATCTCCTGCTATACTTTGCCGCTGTCTTTTTCATGTCTCGCTACCTCTTTCCTTGTAGATTTTTCTGTTCTAGCACTCTTTATCATTTTCACCCTTTGGCGGCATCGTTGGAATTCGTAAGGTTACGTATTGATGACGTGCCAACTACTGATTTTTAACGCGCGCACTACAGGCATAAGGTAGGTATTCACTGGCGGCGTGGGGCTATGCAGATACGTGAGCTATCCGTAGCCTGCTACGTGAAATTACGTAGGGTTTATTTATTGAGTTAGGTAGATTTACGGATAGCTAGCTTAACAATATTACCTTAGAGTTATGAAGAGTGGGGCTGTGGAGGGAGTGAGCAGAAAAGGGAGGTCAGTATGAAGACGAAACTATTGGTCATGTCCCTTATCACGCTGGTAGTCCTGGTAGGGCTGGTGGTCCCTGGCTGTGCGTCCGCCGTCCAGGCCAAAAGCACACCGACTCTGGAGTGGTTCGGCTGGTCAATCTTCCGCATTACGACTATGGCCGGCAAAGTCATCCTGATTAACCCGTTCATCACCAACAACGCCGATGCCTCTATCACTCTGAATGATATTAATAAGGTGGATTACATCCTGCCGGCCGATGGTCACGGTGATGAGTTGGGGGACACCATTCCCATCGCCCAGAAGACGGGAGCTAAGGTAATCACCCCCGGCTTTGAGCTCGGCTCCTGGCTCATCCAGAAGGGGGTGCCGGCGGCACAGGTCATCCGCTCCAATCCGGGCGGTATCCATGACCTGGGCGACGGTGTTATCGTGCGTGTTGTCCACTCGCAGCACGGCTCCGGGCTGCCCGCACCGACCATCGAAAATCCCTATGGCGGGCCGGCCGGCGGGTTCTTTATTACCCTGGAGAATGGCTACACCATCTATTTCGCGGGCAGCACCTCGGCCATGACGGACATGGCGATGTGGGCGGCAGCTTTCAAGCCGGACCTGGCCATACTGCCCCTGAACAACAACCGTGACCCGCTGGATGTGGCCCAGATGGTGCGGTTTCTGCTGACCAGAAATGCCAACCTGCGGCAGGTCATTCCGCACCACCAGCGCCTCCAGCCGCCTGCCGGAGCGACGACTATTGACCAGATGGAGCAGGCCATCCGCAAGATGGTGGGGCGCCGCGTGACCGTCCTCAGGCTGGAGCGGGGACAGGTGGTGCCGCTCAGCAAGTAAGTCTTTCCGGGGAGATGCTCTTCCCGGTTAGCGATAGATTATCAA
Organism: Chloroflexota bacterium; assembly: GCA_016210585.1. GTDB lineage: Bacteria > Chloroflexota > Dehalococcoidia > Dehalococcoidales > JAFGLR01 > JACQTX01. Next base: position 916 of record JACQTX010000051.1, on the reverse strand, counting down.
GCATAAGGCAGAAGGAGGCAACAAATGCTAGGTCTAAAGATGATTATCACGGGAGTAACCCTCTTCTCGACGCTGGTGGCGGCGCCGGCCGCCACGGTGACCGTCCTCAATGCGCAGCAGCAGGTGCCGAAGGAGGTCACCACCACCTATGATTATGACGCGGCCAAAGAGCGCTGGGTAAAGAATGTCGAAGCCATCAAGCTCACCCCCGGGCCGGATGGCGAAGTGCCCAAGTCAGGCAATACCATTATCGTTAACCTGGACAAGGACAACCCGGTAAAGAACATCATCATTGATGAGGCCTTGATCATAAAGGGCACCTCGCCCCTGCTCGAAATAAAGGGACACGATGAGTCAATTGTTGGGGCGACCGGCAGGATCAACATCGGCACCCTCGCCTTCGTGGAGGTGGATGCCGAAGAGCTGGACATAGACGCTGATGTTGTCCGCACCGAGGTAGAAAACGTGGTGGCTGAGGACAATGAGCTTGACCTTGACCTCAATGTCGTCAATGTGGTCCGCACCGGGCGTGGTGCCACCAGCAGCCTGTTCTTCGGGGTAAGTCGCTCCCAGCTAAATGATGAGCTGGAGCTTCTGGGGCTTTTGGACACGAGTGTGACGACCGGCCGCACAGTTAGAGGCACCGAGGCAGGCCTCAGGGTAGACCGTATCCGCATCCTGGGACCGCAGTCAAACACGGCCTTTGTGGAAAGAATAGTCATCCGGCGGTCCAGTGTCTTTGGCCGGATAGAGGTCAAAGATGTGGCCATACAGGACCTGATTATCAAGAAGGTAAGCCTGGATGATTCGCCGTAGATGACAGAGGAAAAATCCGAAATCCGAATCTTGTCCTGAGAAGCTTGTGAAGAAATGATCCTAATCGTTCCCTCTCCCTTGATGGGAGAGGAGACCAAAT
>JACQTX010000050.1 GCA_016210585.1 Chloroflexota bacterium | reverse complement strand
GTATCGGAGTACGGGGTAAACTCCAGTCGGTATCCAGACGATACTGACTAGATTCCGGCGAAAGCCGGAATGGAAAAGCGGTATTTTCGGGGGGAATGATAAAATTCCTAGTTGTGCGACTGAGTGGGGAACATCGGGCAATATCATGACCGAAGCAAATCTATCCACAGGTAGCAACTCCGTCCTGCTGCACTCCTGCTGTGCCCATTGTGCCGCCTATACCATTGACTACTGGCGAAAGCAAGGCTATGAGGTCATCTGCTGGTGGTATAACCCCAATATCCACCCCTTCCGGGAGCACCAGAGCCGCCTGGAAGCGATGCAGTCTCTGGCCAGAAACGTGGATGCCCCGTTCCTGGTGGCAGACGGCTATGACATGGTCACCTATTTCCGCCAGGTGGCCGGGCACGAAGCCGATGGTGACCGCTGCCAGTACTGCTTCCGCCTACGCCTCGCCAGAGCTGCGGAGACCGCCCGCCAGATGGGCATTGCCGCCTTTACCACTACTTTGCTCATCAGCCCGCACCAGAAGCACGAGCTTGTCTGCCAGATTGGCCAGGAAGTGGCGGCGGCAACCGGCATTGAGTTCCTTTATGCCGACCTCCGCAAGCGCTACTCCGATAGTCGCCACATCACCAAGCCGATGGACCTCTACCGCCAGCAGTACTGCGGCTGTCTTTACAGCGAGTGGGAGCGGTTTTCCCTTGACAATAGACGCCCATAGCGTATAATAGTCTCGAAAAATCGTTGGAGGTTTGGAATGGTAGAGAAAAAGTATTACAAGCCGGAAATAGAGACCATGTCACGGGAAGACTTTCTCAAGTACCAGTGGAAGCTCCTCAAGAACCAGATAGAGTATGTCTATGCCAATAGTGGCCTGTGCCAGAGATTATTCAAGAAGGCCAAGATAACCCCGGATGACATCAACTCGGTAGAGGACTTCCGGAAAAAAGTCCCCTTTACCAATAAGCCGGACCTGCTGGCAGACCAGCAGGAGAGGCCCCCCTACGGGACACGGCTGTGCGTCCGTGAAGATGAAATCTTCATCACCTGGCTCACCAGCGGCACCTCGGGCAAAGGGCAAGAGGTGCACACCCTTACCGAGGATGACTGGGATACCTTTCTCGATATACCGGCGATGATGTATGTCTGGAGCGGCTGGAAGCGGGGCGAAAAGGTCATGAACCCGTTGCCCGTCGGCATCACCGCCGCGGCACCCTTCCACTACCTGGGACTGCAGCGCGTTGGCTGTGATGTCTTCAACCTGGGCGCGTATGATACCAAGACCAAGCTGGAGCATATGAAGCGGTTCAAAATCACCGGTATTTTTTCGACGCCGGCCTATCTGGAAGCCTTGATGGCCGATGCCGAGGATATGGGGCTTGACCCGGCCAAGGACCTTTATGTGCGGAAAATAATGACGGCCATCCAGGCCTATCCCGTATCCTTTGTGCATAAGGTGGAGGAAAAGTGGAACGCCAAGCTCTACGACTACTATGGCTCTACGCAGTACGCCTTCGGCTCTACCTGTGAGAAGGGCGCCGCCATCGGTGAGCAGCGGGGCTACTATCATCTCTACGACTGGATAGCCTTCCATGAAATCATCAACCCGGAGACGGGCCAGTGGGTGGAGCCGGGTGAGGTGGGTGAGATGGTGGTGACCCCGCTCATCAAGCGGGCCTCTCCCTATCTGCGCTTCCGCATGGCTGATAGGGTGCGGTATTTCCCGCATAACGCCTGCGATTGCGGTCGGCCTTTCGCTCTGGCGGAGGCGGGCACCATTGGGCGCTATGATGACATGATGAAAATCAAGGGCGTCAACATCTGGCCGGAAACGATAGACGAGGTCATCTTCACCAAGAACGAAGCAGTTGACTACCGCGGCAAGCTTTACATCACCGATGACGGCCGGGAGAAAGCAGACATTGTCATCGAGTTCCATAGGACCGTGACGCCGGAGGTAAAGAAACAGCTAACCGCCCGGATTGTCGAGGAAATACATGACAAGACCGGCATCAACTTCAACGTCCTGGAGACCAAAGAGCCGATACCCCAGGTAGCCTTCAAAATCCGCCGCTGGACCGATGAGCGGGCCAAAGGACTGGAGAAGAAGGCATAATATCTATACGGGGAGAACACGTGGCGAGGCGTCAACTTGGCGGATATTGAGACGCTACAGAGGACACTCGGCGTCCCCTTTAACCTCCCGTCCCTGCTGGAGCAGGCCCTTATTCACAGCTCCTACGTTAATGAGAACCCCGGCATAGCGCGGATTTCCAATGAACGGCTTGAGTTCCTGGGTGACGCCGTCCTGGGGCTGGTTGTCGCCGAGAAGCTCTACGAGGCTTTCCCGGAGTTCACCGAGGGAGAAATGACCCGGCTGCGCGCTACGGTGGTGCGCCGGGAGACGCTAGCAAGGGTGGCGCACACCATCGGACTTGGTGACTATCTTTACCTGGGTAAAGGCGAAGAGGCCAGCGGCGGGCGCTACAAGGCGGTTACGCTGGCCGGCGCTCTTGAGGCTGTCATTGCCGCCATCTATCTTGACCAGGACCTCAAGAGGGTCAGGGAGTTCATCCTGCGTTTCTTCGATGACGAAATCCAGAGGGCGGTCACCCACAGTGGCGAAATAGACTACAAATCAAAGCTGCAGGAGCTAAGCCAGGCGAAGCTGCAGCAGACCCCGGCTTACTATGTGCTCGAGGCCACCGGGCCAGACCATGACCGGCACTTCACCGTCGAGGTTCGGGCGGGTGGCACTGTGCTGGCCAGGGGTAAGGGCAGAAGCAAGAAGCTTGCCGAGGCTGATGCGGCCCGCTCCGCATTGCACCGCCTTTCCCTTGACTTTACACGCTAGCCTGTCTCCGCTAGAATTTAGGCAGACTATTTAGAAGAGGTGCAATGCCATGGGCAGTCGAGACTACAGGCACAGAGAGGCCAAAAAGACCAAGAAAGAGGCCAAAAAGACCATAGTCGCCTCTGTGGTACCGCCACCGGTGGTGGTGGAAGTAGTCAGAAAGAAAAAGAAGAAGGAAGAAGAGGCGGAGGAGCAATAGCTCTACCAGCTCGCCTGTAGCTTTAGCTCATCGCAAAGTGCAACGTTTGGAACAAGTGCGCCGATGAGTGACCTGGCTGCCCTCCACGCAATAGTCCGCGGCCATGTGCAGGGGGTCTTTTTCCGGGCCTTCACCGTGCGGCAGGCCACCCAGCTTGGGCTGACGGGCTATGTGCGCAACTTGCCGGATGGGGACAAGGTGGAGGTCCATGCGGAGGGTGAGCGGAAGAAGCTGGAAAAGCTCATCGTATCCCTCAAAGTTGGCCCGCCGGGGGCCAGAGTGGAGCAAGTCACCACCCGTTGGTCAGAACACAGCGGGCGGTTCGCCCATTTCGATATCAGGTACTGATGCGGCCACAGTAAGTAGGGGCTGTCCAAAAGCTCCGCTTTTCAGGGCAATTTGCCATTCTCGCAGAAATGCCCCTTTCTTGTCATTCTCACGAAAGTAGCAACCGAACTGTTATTCTGGAGTCCTTCTCTCCTTTACTCCCTGAAGGACGAAGAATCTGGTGGGGAGGGGATTGTCCCACCG
>JACQTX010000057.1 GCA_016210585.1 Chloroflexota bacterium | reverse complement strand
TTTCGGATTTGTTTCTCCAAGCAGGTATTCCAGTGCCAGGCGCACGGTTAGCTCCATGCCCAGCGGGATACACTTCTCGTCAATATCGAACCGGGGGTCATGGTGCGGCGTGGGCACCTTGTGTTTAGCCCGGTCCCAGGCCCCCAGCCACCAGAAGGCGGACGGCACCTTCTGGCTGAAGTAGGCGAAGTCCTCTCCGGCCAGCTTCGGTTCGTGGGTGAGCACATTCGCCTCCCCCAGGACACCAACGGCTACCTCCCGCACCAATGTCACCATCCGGGGGTCATTCTCCACGGTGGGGTAGCCCCGCCAGAATTTGATTTCATACGTGGCGCCGAAGCTTGCCGTAATGCCCTTGACCAGCCGCTCAATGTTCTGCTCCACGTCTTCGCGCAGCTTCGTATTGAGCGACCCCATGTCCCCACGGATAACCACTTCGCCGGGGATGATGTTGTCCCGTGTGCCGCCCAGAATCTGCCCGAAGGTCAGGACAAAGGGCTCACGGTAGTCCACCTGCCGGGTCACCATGGACTGCAAGGCAGTGATGACATGGGCGGCCACGACAATGGGGTCAACGGCATCCTTCGGCTCGGAGAAATGCCCGCCGACACCCTTGACGATGATGCTGACGGCGGTCACTCCGCCGATGCTGGGGCCAGGACGGATGGCGATGTAACCAGTGGGGAGTGTGGCGTCAACATGAAGGGCAAGGGCGGCGTCCACTCTGGGGTCCTCAAGGGCACCTTCTCGAATCATGGGCAGGGCACCGCCGGGGAACGCCTCCTCCGAGGGCTGGAAGAGAAACTTGACGTTGCCGGGGATGACCTCCCGCAGGCCCGACAAGATTTCGGCGACACCCAGCAGGATGGCGGTGTGGGCATCATGACCGCAGGCGTGCATCACGCCTTCCACCTCGGAAGCAAAGGGCAGTCCCGTCTGCTCCTGTAGCTTGAGGGCGTCCATGTCCGCCCTTAGAGCGAGGGTCTTGCCCTCTTTTTGCCCGTTCAAAGTGGCCACAGCGCTATGGACATTCACGCCGTGCTTTACGGTATAGCCCAGGCCGGCTAAGTGGCTGGCGACAAAGGCGGCGGTCTTCTCCTCCCGCTTGGAGCGCTCCGGGTGGCGGTGTATCTCCCGCCTGATTTCAATAATCTTGGGCGCTAAGGCGGCCACGCGCTCTTGTAGGGTCGGGCGAAGCTCAGGGACTGGTTTGATGATTGACATAACTCCTCTCAAAGAATGGGAGCACACGTAATTTTAGCGGCTGAGAGGGACGGAAGTCAAACGGGGTGCGGCGTTGCCACCACGAGCTGTCATTGCGAGGAGTCCTTCCTGTGGAAGGACGACGTGGCAATCTCACCCGAACCGCAAGACTATATTATCGAAAAACGTTCGGACAATTCGGCCTGTAGAAATTGCCACGCCTTCCGCCTTCGGCGGAATGGCTCGCAATGACAGTTATACGTTATTACTTATTGCCAAGACTCCCTACACCCGTGACAGAATCGTCACGGACTGCGTGGCGTTGTTGCCGCCCATGGACTCGCAGATGGCTTTATCGGCCTTTCTAACCTGGCGCTCGCCGCAGATGCCGCGCATCTGGTTGACACACTCCACGATGGTATTGACGCCGGTAGCACCGGTGGGGTGCCCCAATGAGTGCCGCCCGCCATCCGTATTGGTAGGCAGGCGCCCGTCCACGGCAATCTCGCCGTTATAGATTGCTTCCGCTCCTTTGCCAATGGGGAAGAGTCCCATCCCCTCTAGCTGGATGGTGACGGCAGAGGGGTAGCAGTCATGTGCCTGGGCCAGGTCAATGTCCTCCGGGCGGCAGACGGCCATCTTGTAGGCCTCGTCTGCCGCCGCCATCGTGACATAGCTCTCCGAGATGTCGTATTGCTCGTGGCCGGGGTAGTGGAAGCGGCCGGTGTGGTAGGCGGGGCCGCTGGCCAGCCCGACGCCGTCAACATAGACCGGCGTGTCCGTGTATTTCTTAGCTTCGTCGGCAGGCACCAGGATTACTGCCGCGGCACCGTCACAGGCAATGGCACACATGGCGGTGCGCACCGGCCAGGTTATCCAGGGCGTCTTCTGGATGTCTGCCAGCGTCAGCTCCGGACGGCCGCAGTGGTTGGCCTTCGGGTTCCGCCGGCCATACCAGCGCATGTGCACCGGCCACATCTCGAAATATTCCTGCTTTGCTCCATACTTATGCATGTAGCGGGTCTGCATCAAGGCCGCCATCTGCTGGAAGTGGTAGCCATAGGTGTATTCATAGTCGGTATCAACGTTGTTGCTCATCGGCTCGGTGCTGGTGCCGTCAGTGATCTTCTCCACGCCGAGGACCATCACCCGGCTACAGGCACCGGAGGCAATGGCCAGGGCGCCCTGGCGCACGCCGGCACCGCCGCCGGCACAGGCGGCGACCACCTGGAGGAAGCCGGCGGGTGATACGCCCAGCTGGTCGGAGACCACAGCCCCCATGTTCTCCTGCTCGAGAATCTCCGGCATGGTGATGGAGACGAACCCGGCCTGGATTTCGCCGGGGTCCATACGGGCGTCCTGGAAGGCCTCGTAGCCAGCCTCCACCACCAGGTCTTTCCAGGTGCGGCGCGGGAAAAAGCCGTGCTTGGTCTGCCCCACACCCACTATCGCTACTCTTCTACCCAGCATTGTGCTCTCCTCCTGACAACCATAGGTGTTTCGCTTTCATCATTGCCCTCATCTCAGCGTTGTGCTTCCAGGTTTTACATATTAGATTAGTAACCATCCCGACGAAAGTCGGTATACAGAAACGGTCGTGCGCCTGGACTACGGCTGTCACCGGAATGGGAAGTAAGCGGTTTACATCACACCACCGACTCCTCCCTGAATTTGGCCAAATCATGAGCGGAGTAGCCCAGAAGGCCACGGTAAACTTCCTCATTATGTTCGCCGAGAGCGGGCGCCGTAGTCTTTATCTGACCGGGCGTCCGGGACAGCTTGAAGGGAATCCCCAGCAAAGGCACCTTTACCCCGTCATGGTCAACTTCCGCCAGCATCTCCCGCTTGCGGACATGCCGGTCAGCGGCTACCTCCGGAACGGTGTTTACCCGGGCACAGGGCACGCCACCGTTATTGAATAGCGCCACTACCTCGTCAACCGTTCTGCCGGCGGCCCACTCGTTTAGCCACTGCGTGAAGAACTCCCGGCCTTCCGGGCGGGCACGGTCTTTATCGGTGGCAAAGCGGGGGTCGTGGACCAGGTCTTCCCGTCCCATGACCTTGCAGAAGCTCCGCCACACGCCATCCCCCACCGAGCCGACAAAGAAATAGCCGTCCTTTGCCCGGTAGGCATCGTAAGGCCCAACATAGTTGTGGGCATTGCCCAGTTGGACATGGACCTCCTGGCCCACCTCATACTCGGCGATAATGCTATCGGTAAAAGCGATGGCCACATCCAGCAATGAGATGTCAATGGCCTGTCCCTCCCCTGTCCTCTGGCGATGGTAAAGGGCGAACATGGTGCCCAATGCCGCATAGACACCGGTGGCATGGTCAACAAAGGACACGCCTGCCCTTAAGGGGGCACTGCCGGGGAAACCGGTGACGGCCATGATACCGGACATGGCCTGGGCTATGCCGTCAAAGCCGCGCCGTTTAGAGTAAGGCCCGTACTGGCCAAAGGCAGAGATGGCCACCACAACTATATCCGGCCTGACCCGGTGCAGCGCCGCGTAGTCAAGCCCCAGCTTGAGGTTGACCTCCGGGCCGAAATTCTCGATGACCACGTCGCTCAGCCTGACGAGGGTCGCCAGGAGCTCCCGGCTTTTCGGCTGCGTTAGGTTCAGGGTAACCGCCCTCTTGTTGCGGTTGACAAACATGGGGTAACAGGGCTGCCCGTTCACGGAGAATGGCCCGATGCGCCGGTCTTCCTCGCCCTCCGGCCTCTCCACCCTGATGACATCCGCCCCCATATCGGCCAGAATCTGCCCGCAGGTGGGCCCGGCCCGGAAACGGGAGAAGTCAAGCACCCGCACCCCTGCCAGGACCTCTTTCATCGGTATGTCCTCCCCGAACTATCGCTTAGACGAAGATTAGCACAGCGTGGGCGCTTTGTTCAAATTGACTTTACCCTGCTTTTCTGGTAAGCTGAATACAAATTGAATAGGGTGAGCAGGGGCGTCCGCGCGTAAGCAAGGGCTTAATTGGAAGGCAAGTCCGGTGCGAGTCCGGCACAGTCCCGCCTACTGTAATCCTTCAGCAGAAGGAAAGTCAGAACGCCAGCCACTGCCATAAATAGCCTCCGCGGAGAAGGGGAGGCAAGCTACGAGAGAGAAAATCCCCTTGTTCTGCACGAGGGGATTTTTTATTTTGCGGTTTCTTTTTAAGGAGTGGTCAATTGCCTGTTAGATGGCGGCGCCGCAACCTGGTATTAGTCCTGTGCTTGTTGGGTGGCACGCTGGGCATCGCCGTGTTTCTGGCCAGCGCCTTCGGCTCGGTTAATATCGCCCTCCCCGTCATCCTGAAAATGGTGCTGAACAAAATCGCCCTTTTCCATTTCCCGGATAGCTGGAGCGCCGCCAGTGAGACCATCCTGTTTCAGATCAGGCTGCCGCGCGTGGCGGGTGGCGCTCTGGTCGGGGCGGCGCTGGCCACTGCCGGGGTCCTGTTCCAGGGACTTCTCCGCAACCCCATGGCTGACCCCTACATCATTGGCACCTCTGCCGGGGCGGCCCTGGGGGCCACTGTGGCCATGACGTTGCCAGTCAGTCTAAGCTTCTTCGGCTTCGGCCTGGTGCCGGTGGCTGCCTTTATCGGTGCCCTGCTCACCGTGGTTATCGTCTATAACCTGGCGCGCGTGGGCGGCAGGACACCCATTATCAGCATGCTGCTGGCCGGCTTTGTGGTCAGCTCACTGCTAGCGGCAATTATGGCCCTGGTCATGTCACTGGGGGACCGGCTGGGACTGAGCCTGCGCCCTGTCTATTCCTTTCTCTTCGGCCAGCTATCGGTAACCGGATGGCAGCAGCTTATCGTGGTAGCTCCCCTGGTGGTACTGGGCATTCTGGGGGCACGCTTTTTCGCCTTCCACCTCAACGCCTTTTCATTGGGCGAAGAGGGTGCCGCCTACCTGGGCATCGAGGTCGAGCGGGACAAACTGTGCATCCTGGCCCTCGGCTCGCTGCTGACCGCCGCCGCCGTCTCCATTAGCGGGCTGGTCGGTTTCATCGGGCTGGTGGCGCCGCACGCCGTGCGCCTGGTGCTGGGACCGGACCACCGCCTGCTCATCCCCGCAGCGGCCCTGGCGGGCGGCGCTTTCTTGGTGATTGCCGACCTGCTGGCACGCACCTTGCTGGCCCCGGTGGAAATCCCGGTGGGCGTAGTCACCGCCATTATCGGCGGCCCCTTCTTCCTCTACCTGCTCCGGAGCAGCCGGAGGGAGTATGCCTTCTGATGATTGATTTGCGGATGCGGCAGGTCTGTTTCTCCTACTTCAACGGGCTGGTGCTGGACAGCATTGACCTGGCCATTGCTGCCGGGCAGATGGTTGCTATCCTCGGTCCGAACGGCTCGGGCAAGACCACGCTTATCAAGCTGGCCTGTGGCATCCTGAGGCCGAAGCCAGGCGAAATCAGGCTGGATGGAACGGACCTGGCCCGCCTGGGCCGCAAGTGTATCGCCCGCAGCGTGGCCGTGGTGCCCCAGCAGTTCCATATACCCTTTGCCTTCACGGTGGCCGAGGTGGTCATGCTGGGACGGGCGCCCTTCATCAAGGCCTTCACCGAAGAGCGCGAAGACGATAGACAAGCCGTGGCTAATGCTCTACAATTGGTAGGTATCACCCGCCTGCAGGACCGCCGGTTTGACGAGCTGAGTGGCGGCGAGCGCCAGAAAGTCATCGTGGCGATGGCCCTCGCCCAGCAGCCGAAGCTGCTCCTCCTTGACGAGCCGACAGTCCATCTTGACATAACCTGTCAGGTAGAAATCCTGGAGCTGGTGCGGAAGCTGAATACCGAAACGGGACTGACTGTCATTGCCGCGATACATGACCTGAACTTGGCGGCCCTTTACTTCGACCGGCTGGTCTTGCTGAGAGGGGGCAAGCTATTGGCTGACGGGACACCCTTCCAGGTCCTCACTGAGACCAACATAAATGAGGCCTTTGCCGCATCGGTAAAGGTGGCCACGCATCCGGTGGTTGACGTCCCGCACGTCGTCATCACCCCCAGGGAGAAGCAGCCGTGAGCCCGCAGGGAGAACCCCGCCTGCTCTTGCCCAGGGAAGAGGTAGAAGCTGCCGTCAAGCGGTTGGCCGCAGAAATCCGGCGGGACTACAAGGGCAGGTGCCCTGTTCTGATAGGTATTCTCAAAGGCTCCTTCATGTTTCTGGCGGACCTGGTCCGCTTTCTGGATATGCCCGTAGAGGTGGAATTCGTGCGGCTCTCCAGCTACGGTCGTGGCACGGAGAGCGCGGGGAAGATCAGGGTGAGGCATGGCCTCTGCTCGACTGTCGCCGGCAGGGACGTGCTGGTGGTGGAGGACATAGTGGACACCGGCCTGACCTGTACCTACCTATTGAAGTATCTGCGCCGGCAGAAGCCGGCTTCCCTCAAGCTCTGTGCCCTGGCCGATAAGCCCAGCCGTCGCAAGGTGCCGGTTACCATAGACTATCTCGGCTTCACCGTGCCTGATAAGTTTATTGTCGGCTATGGCATAGACTGGGACGAAAGGTTCCGCTATTTGCCAGCCATCTATACGCTGGAAGGCAACTAGCTGTCAGATGATGGCTGAATGCTGATAGCTCGCTTGAATCTTGGCTATCCAGGCATATCTGGGGAAATAAATCTAATCAGGAGAGAAAAACAATGGAGTCAAAGACCACATACTTCGAGAAGCCGGGCAAGGACAATACCGAGGCCACGCTGGCCGCAGCCAGGGAACGGGCGGACTCACTGGGCATCAAGACGGTCCTGGTGGCGACAACGAGAGGTAATGTCGGAGCGAGGACGGTGGAGGTGTTTCAGGGGTGCAAGGTCATCGTGGTGACCCATGCTACCGGCTTCCACGACACCGATGTCCAGGAGCTGACGGCAGAAAACCGCAAGCTGATTGAGGGCAGGGGCGGGATTATAGTGACGACAGGTCACACCCTGGCCGGCATTGACCGCGCCTGGCGTACCAAGCACAATACCTACGTGCTGGCGGACATTGTGGCCGATACCCTGCGCCTTTTCGGGCAGGGGATGAAGGTGGTTTGCGAGATAGCCGCCATGGCCGCCGATGCCGGCCTGGTGCGCACCGACGAGGACGTCATCAGCATAGCCGGCGCCGGCAAGGGCGCCGATACCGCCGTTGTCCTCACGCCCGCCAATAGCCATCGCTTCTTCGATATGAAGGTCAAAGAGATTATCTGCAAACCCTTACCAGGCGCACAGGCTCTATCCCACACTCACTAGAAGGGCACTTAGTCGCCTGGGTAAGTCTTCATCTTACCCGTGAGAACTGGTTTGCCTGCTTGCATTCTCTAATGTCGCTCATTATAATGAGTATATACTCAACATTGTGAGCAACAAAAATGTTAGGCTTGCATCTTGTCACCACGACCAACCAAAAGGTCCTAAGATTCCTCGTCAAATTCTCCGATAGAGAGTTTTACGAGAGGCAAATCGCCCGTAAGCTCGGTATTGCCTATGGCTCAGCCAATAACGCCTTAAACGAGCTGTACTCTACAGGTGTTCTCCGCAGAAGGCAAGAGGGGAAAATGTATTTTTATTCCGTTGACGCTTCCAACCCAATAATCGTTGAGTTCAAGAAGCTGGTGAACCTGCTGCTAATTGAATCTCTGGTAGAAGAACTCAAAGCGGTATCTGACCGAGTAGTATTATACGGTAGCTGCGCCCAGGGAACGGACACTTCTGCAAGCGATGTGGATTTGTTCGTTGCTTCGAATAACAAGAATAAAGTCCTGGAGATAGTCAGCAACTTCAAATTCCCTCAAGGGTTTGAATACATTCATATCCAAGTCGTAGTTAAGACCCCTGTCGAACTGCTGAAGATGAAGGCACCAGAACAAGCCTTTATTGAGGAAGTAGAGCGAGGCATCGTTCTCTGGGAGAGGGCTGCCAGTGAATCAAGAGTTTAAGCAATGTCTTGAGAAGGGGAGAATCGCTTCTTTCCCCAAAGGCAAGGCGCTTATCAGTAAAGAGTTAGCGATTGCCCATAGTGACCTGCTGGATGCAAAAGCTGGCTACGAAAGCCAGCGCTACAAATGGTCAACCATTCAAGGCTATTATGCCATGTTTCATGCCGCCAGAGCACTTACTAATAGTTTCAAAATAAAACGGACTCGAAAAGCGTAACCTCTCCCTTTGGAAAAGGGAGAATGAGAGGGATTTGA
>JACQTX010000056.1 GCA_016210585.1 Chloroflexota bacterium | reverse complement strand
GGTTAGGATTTATGGGATTACGAAGCTGTTTCCGAAATCGGAAACATATTCGCTGGTTGACCAGATGAGAAGAGCCGCGTCTTCCGTAACAGCGAATATCGCTGAGGGTTTTGGCAGGCAAACATATAAGGAAAAACTCCAATTCTACTTTCTGGCACAGGGGTCATTAACGGAGCTAAAGAATTTCATCTTAATCGCAAAGGATGTAGGTTAGCTTAAGCAAGAGGATTGCAACGCACTGACAGAACAGGCAAATTTAACACATAAACTCTTACAGGGCCTCTTGCAGAAAACAAAATCATTCATAAATCCTAAATCTTAAATCATAAATCAAGGATAAACATGGTACGCGTGCTAATCGTCGAAGACTCCCCGGTCATCCGGGAGTTCCTGACCTATGTCCTGAGCGCTGACGAAGAGCTGCAGGTGGTCGGCACTGCCAGCGATGGCGAGGAGGCATTGCGGGCGGTGCAGCGTCATCGGCCTGATGTAATCACCATGGATATTCACATGCCGAAGATGGATGGTCTGGAAGCCACCCGGAGAATCATGGAAACACAGCCCACGCCCATAGTGGTGGTCAGCGGCAGCTCCACGGCCAAAGAGGTGGCCATCACCTTCCGTGCCCTGGAGGCCGGGGCACTGGCCGTTCTCGCCCGCCCGCAGGGCATAGGCCACGCCGATTACGAGGCAACAGCCAAAGAGCTGGTGCAAACGGTAAAGCTCATGTCTGAGGTAAAGGTTGTCCGGCGCTGGCCGCGCCGGGACAGGGCGCTGGTAGTCCCGGCCCAACCGGAAATCAAGAAAACGGCGGCATCCGTCCAGATGGTGGCCATAGGCGGCTCTACGGGCGCCCCTACGGTAATACAGACTATCCTGTCCGGGCTGTCCGGAGACTTCCCGGTGCCGGTGCTGATTGTCCAGCACATCGCCACCGGGTTTGTCCAGGGCTTTGTCGAGTGGCTGGCGAATACCTCCTCTCTGCCGGTATCGGTGGCTTGTGACGGTGACACCCCTTTGCCAGGCAGGGCTTATGTTGCCCCGGACAGTATGCACATGACGGTAGGTCCCGGTAGCCGTATCGTCCTGAGCGCGGAGACGTCCGTCAACAGTCTGCGGCCCTCTATTTCCCATCTCTTCCGTTCCGTAGCGCAGGTCTTTGGCGGAAACGCCATCGGCGTGCTGCTGACGGGCATGGGACGGGACGGCGCGGAAGAGCTGAAACTGATGAAAGACAGGGGCGCCGTCACCATCGTGCAGGACAGGGAAAGCTCCGTGGTATTCGGCATGCCTGGGGAGGCACTCAGGCTTGATGCGGCAACCTATGTGCTGCCGCCGGAGAAAATAGCGCCGGCACTGGTGAGCCTGGCGAACAAGAGGTGATTGGGTATGAATATGAGCACCAGACCCACGACAAAGACAGACGCTATCGAGATACTCATCGCTGAGGACAGTCCCACGCAGGCTATGCAGCTCAAATACATTCTGGAGGAGGCTGGCTACCGCGTGGCCATGGCGAGCGATGGCCGGGAAGCCCTGGCTCTCATCAGGCAGCGCCGGCCGACGCTGGTCATCACGGATATCATCATGCCGGAGATGGACGGCTACCAGCTCTGTGAGCAGATCAAGAGCGACGCCGCCCTCCGGGACACCCCGGTGATTGTGCTGACGGCTCTCTCGGATGCCGAGGACGTCATCCGGGCGGTGAAGTGCGGCACGGATAGCTTCATCACCAAGCCCTATGATGAGAAATACCTCGTCTCTACCATACAGAATATTCTAACCAGCTGGCCCTTGCCGTCACGCCAGCAAAAACACATGGACGTGGAGGTCGAGCTGGCCGGCCGCAGGTTTATTGTTGCCTCAGAACACCTGACGAGCCTGAGCCTGCTGCTCTCGACTTACGAGGCCGCGGCCCAGAAGAACCGGGAGCTAATCAAGGCCCAGGTAGAGCTGCGGCAGCTTAACCGGGAGCTGGAGCAGCGGGTAGAGGAGCGGACCGCCGCCCTCATGCAGGAAATAGTGGAGAGGAAGCGGACGGAGGCGGCCTTGCGGGCCTCGGAGGAGAAGTTCGCCAAGGCCTTCCATGCCAGCCCCAACGCTATGGCCATCAATACGCTGGCCACCCGCCGCTATCTGGATGTCAACAATAGCTTTACCAGGCTGACCGGCTACAGCCGTGAGGAAGTTATCGGGCGGACCCCTTTGGAGCTTGGCCTCTGGCCCAGGCCGGAGGAGCGCACCCGCATAATGCAGATACTGCAGGAAGAGGGGGCGGTCCGCGATGCGGAAAGGCAGCTACACACCAGAACGGGAGAGATACGGGACTGCCTGATGTCCCTGGACGTAGTGGAAATCAACAATGAGCGGTATTTGCTGGGGATAGTGACTGACATCACCGAGCGCAAGCGGATGCAGGAGAAGCTAATCGTCACTGACCGGCTAGCCTCCCTGGGTGAGCTGGCGGCGGGCATTGCCCACGAGGTCAATAACCCCCTGACCAGCATCAGCGGCTTTGCCCAACTGCTTCTCAGCAGCACTGACCTCCCTGAGGAAGCCAGAGAAAACATCCGTATAATCTACAAGGAAGCGGAGCGGGCCGCCCAGGTAGTCAGGAACCTGCTCGGTTTCGCCCGCCGGCATGATGTCGTGCGGCAGCCGGTAAACATCAATGACATCATTGACAGGGTGCTGGAGATAAGGGCCTACGAGCAGAAGGTGCAGAACATCGCTGCCGTCCGGCACTGTGCATCTGACCTGCCGTCTGTCATGGGTGATTTCTTCCAGCTCCAGCAGGTGTTCCTCAACATCATCATCAATGCCGAGTATTTCATGCTGGAAGCCCACAATGGCGGCACTCTCACCATTACCACCGAAAGAGCGGGGAATAATGTGCGAATCGCCTTCGCCGATGACGGCCCGGGCATTAGCCCGCAGGCCCTGGGGCACATCTTTGACCCCTTCTTCACCACTAAGCTTGAGGACAAGGGCACCGGGCTGGGGCTGAGCATCTGCCACGGCATAGTCGCCGCCCACGGTGGTGAAATCCATGCGGAAAGCGTGCCGGGGCGGGGGGCCACCTTCATCATCGAGTTGCCGGTAGGTGAGTCTTTGGAGTAGATACCCGCGGGCAGCTTTCCGCAATGTAGGGTGGGTGCAATCGAGATGAAACCGAGACGAAACCCACCTTCAGGTCCCCTGGGCTGTCATTGCTTCGTCCTTCACGCTTTGCCGTGAAGGACGAAGCAATCTCATGCGATTACCAAATGGTGGCTTTCGCTCTCGCTGCACCCACCCTGCGTATGTTCCTGTGTTTTGTGCTATGATAGGGCACGACAAAAGAAAGGAGACGGTCGCCATGATATACGAACACAGGACTTACAGTATTCTTCCTGGCAAGATGCCGGAGTTCGTGGAGAGCTTCGGGAGCATTATTCGGCCGCTTTTTGAGAAACACAGGGCCAAGCTTATTGGCTGCTGGCAGACCTCTATCGGCCAGAGCAATGAGTTTGTGTATATCCTCGGTTTCGCTGACCTTGCCAGCCAGGAGGAGTTCTGGCGCGTTTTCCGCCAGGATGACGAGTTCAAGCGCTATTCGCTGGGCGGGCCCCGCGTGGCATACGTGGTAAGCAAGATCCTGGTGCCCACCACGTTTTCCCCGCTGAAGTGACAGAGCGTGGCCAGGCAATCAACGAAAGTCGCTCAGATATCTTCGAAATAAGTCCACGTTTAACCGCGCGTGGACAAAGCAGTTGCCGCATGCTACTCTAGAGGAAATGGTCACCGGCACATGCCGGACCAAATGGGGAGACGAACGATGGCAGCGAACAGGCTACTTAGTGATGAAGAGCTGAAGGAGATGGGCCGGCGCAGGCTGGATGCCCTCACGGAGGCCATAGACGCAGGCGATCCGGCGCGTGCTAAAGACCACGCGGAGCGCATGTACCGCGAGTTCCTGGCCATGCATGATGCACTAATTGGCTGGCTGACGGGCACGCTGAGCTTCATCGGGGAGCGCTATGGTGATGCCGCCCTCTTAGAGGCGGAAAAAGAGGGGTGCCGGACATGGCTTGAGCCTCTCACCAAGCTGTTCGCCGAGGCCGATGTGCGGCACCGGGCGGTAATGCTGGGGAAGATACTCCGGGGACACTTCATGCCCATGACAGTCGAGGAGGACGACGAGAAGCTCACTTTCACCATGGAGCCCTGCGGCAGCGGGGGCCGGCTAATCCAGGCAGGCAAATACGAGTTGCCCGGTGGTTTTCTCAAGGTGGCGAATGCCCAGCCGATGACCTGCGGGCGCCCGGACTTCCCCGTCTATTGCACCCACCACTATTTGGAGGAACTGATACCCCGGGAAATGGTGGGTTACCCCCTCTTCACTTGCGAGCCGGCAGATGCCCTTGGCGAGGGCCTGTGCCACATCTACCTCTACAAGGACCCGAAGGCCGCACCCTTACGCTGGACAAAATAGGCGGGAGCTGGCCATGGGAAAAGATGTCATTAATCGTCCTAAAGTAGAAGGGACTCAATAACCAAGATACAATAGAGGTAATTCCAGGTCAACACCGTGGCGCAGGGTTCTGATGGCTATCGTCTTCGGCAGGGCGAAGAGGCGGAGGAAGCCCGGCTCGCCCGGCTGCGGGCCGTCCCGCATATTGATGAGTGCTTTGACCCATCGCTGTCCCTCTGCCACATGAGCCACGCCCAGACGTTCATAGACGCGCTGTGTTTCCGCCAGCCCCAGGTCGGTCACGGCAAAGTGGAACATAGCGTCAGCCAGAGACACCCCCGCTTCAGCACTGCCCTGCGGGGCCATGACGATGACCGTATCCGGCACACCGGACTGCCGCAAATAGCGCACCAGCGCACCGGCCAGCGGCTGTAATACCGAGGCTACCGCCACGGTAAGGCCGTTTCCGGCCAACAAAGGCCCGAAGAGCATCCCCGCCAGACGACTAGCCGGCGTATCGTCACCGGCGATAGCGAATCCCCGTCCCCGCGGCGTCTCCCAGCTAGTGTAGTTCCTCTGTCCGGGCACAGGGAGCGTGGCCTCCGGTTCGGCTATCTCACCGTAAGCCGAGAGGACTGCAGTAGCAACTACCGCCATGTCATCTGCTATTCTTTCGGCTTCAGATGGTGAGACCGGATAGCTGCTTGTAATTGCACCCAGCAGGGTACTGCGAGACCGCCCGCGCAGGAGGCCGATGCAGCGCCGAAGAACGTCCCGGCGCTGCCTGACTCCGGCAGGCCACAGCGCAACCTTTTCGGCAAGCCGGGGAAAGCCATCCTCGCTGGTGACAGATGGAGATTCATCACCCTTCTGTGAAAGGCTGCTAAAAGTGACATTTGAGATAAGTCCCTCTGACCGGCGCCTGACGAAGGCAAAGAGGTATTCCGGAGAGCCAGCTTTTGGCCCCGTGCCCGATAGCTGGAACCCGCCGAAAGGCTCGATGCCCACGCGGGCGCCCGTAATCTTCCGGTTGACGTATATGTTGCCGGCGCGGATGACCCGCACCATGCGGGCTACGGTGACCGGACTGCGCGAGAATACGCCGGCTGTAAGAGCATACTCCGTGCCATTCACTTGCTCCAGCATCTCGGCTTCATCCTCAAAAGGGATGAGGGCCAGAATGGGGCCGAAAATCTCCTCTTGCGCGATGACTGACCTTGAGAGATTCGCCAGTTTAAGCTCCACCACCAGCGGCCCTACCTGCTGCGGGTTGGCCGACCCAACGTCAAGGCGGTCCACCAGCACCTCGCCCTCCTTCCGGGCCTTCTGCGCGTAGGCCAGCACCCGTTCCCTGGCTTCTGACTCGATGAGCGGGTCCACCAGCGTGCCGGGGTCTGCGGCCGAGCCTACCGGCAGGCTCTTTGTTGCCCGCACCAGCCGTTCCCGCAGGCGCGGGAAGACCAGGCGGTGCACAAAAACACGCGAGCACGCCGAGCACTTCTGGTTGGCGTGCTCAAAAGCCGAAAACAGGATGCCCTGGACGGCTTCATCC